>NZ_NTGZ01000173.1 GCF_002551245.1 Streptomyces sp. rh34 | reverse complement strand
CCCGCTCGCGGCGGCCCCGGCAGCGGGCGGGGTCGACCCGGCCGCCGTCCCGGCCGTCGCGGCCTTCGGGCCCGGAAGGGCGTGGGGACGGGCGTGTGCCTCGGGCCGGTGAGGTGTGGTGGGCCGATGTGCCGTACGAGGACGGGCCCGGGTCGAAGGACCGGCCGTGTCTGGTGATCTCGGTACGGGGGCGGGGCCGGGGGCGCACGGCGCTGGTCGCGAAGATCACCAGCAAGCATCACGAGGAGCGGCCGGGGGTGATCGCGCTGCCCGCGGGGACGGTCGGGGACCGGCAGGGGCGGCGGAGTTTCCTGGAGACGGACGAGCTGCGCGAGGTGCGGATCTCCGGGTTCCGGCGGCGGGTGGGGGCGGTGGATCCGGAGCTGTGGGAGCGGGTGCGTGGGCTGGGGGCGGGGTGAGGGGCGGGGCCCTGGTTCTCGGGGCTCCGCCCCGGGCCCCGCTCCTCGAACGGCGGAGGGGCTGAAAGATGTCCTCAGGCGCCGGACGGGCCGGGATGCCCGGTGCGGGGTCACGCCCAGAGCTGGCCCTGAAGCGTTTCGATCGCCGCTTCTGTCGTCTCCGCCGTGTAGACGCCCGTCGACAGGTACTTCCAGCCGCCGTCCGCGACGACGAAGACGATGTCGGCGCTCTCCCCCGCCTTGACCGCCTTGTTGCCCACGCCGATCGCCGCGTGGAGGGCGGCGCCGGTGGAGACGCCCGCGAAGATGCCCTCCTGCTGGAGGAGTTCGCGGGTGCGGGTGACCGCGTCGGCGGAGCCCACGGAGAAGCGGGTGGTGAGGACCGAGGCGTCGTAGAGCTCGGGGACGAAGCCCTCGTCGAGGTTGCGCAGGCCGTAGACCAGGTCGTCGTAGCGCGGTTCGGCGGCGACGATCCGGATGCCGGGGCGGTTCTCGCGGAGGTAGCGGCCGACGCCCATGAGGGTGCCGGTGGTGCCGAGGCCCGCGACGAAGTGGGTGATGGACGGGAGGTCGGTGAGGATCTCGGGTCCGGTGGTGGCGTAGTGGGCGCCCGCGTTGTCCGGGTTGCCGTACTGGTAGAGCATCACCCAGTCCGGGTGCTCGGCCGACAGTTCCTTCGCGACGCGGACGGCGGTGTTGGAGCCGCCCGCGGCCGGGGAGGAGATGATCTCGGCGCCCCACATGGCGAGCAGGTCGCGCCGCTCCTGGGAGGTGTTCTCCGGCATGACGCAGACGATGCGGTAGCCCTTGAGCTTGGCCGCCATGGCGAGCGAGATGCCCGTGTTGCCGCTGGTGGGCTCCAGGATGGTGCAGCCGGGTGTCAGCCGGCCGTCCTTCTCGGCCTGTTCGACCATGTGGAGCGCCGGGCGGTCCTTGATCGAGCCGGTGGGGTTGCGGTCCTCCAGCTTGGCCCAGATCCGGACGTCCTCGGACGGGGACAGCCGCGGGAGGCGGACGAGGGGGGTGTTCCCGACGGCCGCCAGCGGGGAGTCGTACCGCATCAGCGCATGCCGCCGGCGACGGCCGGGAGGATCGTGATGTTGTCGCCGTCGCTGAGCTTGGTGCTGATGCCGTCGAGGAAGCGGACGTCCTCGTCGTTGAGGTAGACGTTCACGAAGCGGCGGAGCTGTTCGCCGTTCGCGCCGTCGACGAGTCGCTCACGGATGCCGGTGTGGCGGCTCTCCAGGTCGGCGAAGAGGTCGGCGACGGTGTCCCCGTTGCCTTCGACGGCCTTCGCGCCGTCGGTGTAGGTGCGGAGGATGGTCGGGATGCGGACCTCGATGGCCATGGCGTGGGCTCCTGTCGAAAGCGTGGAGGTGGCGTGGGGCGCGCGTTTCTGCCCCCGCGCAGGGGGTGGTGCGTGTGGGTGGGCGCGCGGACCGCGGCTCAGGCCGGGCGGCTCACGGGCAGGCTGCGGGCGGGACAGATCGCGCTGGCGAGCCTGCACAGGTCGACGTGCAGCCGCGCGACGAGCAGCGTGCCCGGCGTCTTGTTGCTCACGTCATGGGGAACCATGCGGGCATCGTATCGATTCCCTGTGCGGAAACCCGAGTGTCATATCAGATGCTGGATGGTGAGCGACCGCTATGTGGACAGCACGGGGCGGGTGAGCTCTTCCGGCAGGTAGACGACCGTGGGGGCGCCGGTCTTCGGGTGGGTGCTGACCTCGGCGGCGACGCCGTACACCTCGCCCAGCAGTTCGGCCGTGAGCACCTCTTTCGGGGTGCCGGAGGCGATGACGCGGCCGTCCTTGAGGACGTAGAGGCGGTCGCAGTAGTACGCGGCGAGGTTGAGGTCGTGGAGGGCGAGGAGGTTGGTGGTGCCGAGGTCGCGGACCAGGGAGAGGATCTCCAGCTGGTAGCGGATGTCCAGGTGGTTGGTCGGCTCGTCCAGGACGACGAGCGACGGCCGCTGGACCAGGGCGCGGGCGACCAGGGCGCGCTGGCGTTCGCCGCCGGAGAGGGAGGCGAACGTCCGGGGTGCGAGGGCGGCGATGCCGACCCGGGCGAGGGCGTCGGCCACCAGGGCGGTATCGGCGGCGGTGTCCGCCTCCCAGAACCGTTTGTGCGGGGCGCGTCCCATCGCGACGACCTGGCCGACGGTGAGCTCGAAGCCGGCGTGGCCGTCCTGCGGGACGGTGGCGATGCGCTGGGCGCGGGTCTTCACGGGGAGGGTGGCGAGGTCGTCGCCGTCGAGGAGGACGCGGCCGTGGGTGGGGCGCAGGGTGCCGTAGACGCAGCGCAGGAGGGTGGTCTTGCCGCTGCCGTTGGGGCCGACGAGGCCGACGGTCTCGCCGTCGGCGGCGGTGAGGTCGACGGAGTCGACGAGGTGGCGGCCCTCGCCGACGCCGTACGAGAGGCCCTCGGTGCGCAGGGTGGTCATGGGCGGGCTCCCTCTACGGGTGACGTCGTCATGCGGGCGCTCCCTCGGGGCGGCGGCGGAGCATCCAGAGGAAGAACGGGCCGCCGGTCAGCGCGGTGAGGACGCCGACCGGGATGTCCTGCGGGGCGGCGAGCGTCCGGGCGGCCAGGTCGGCGAGGACCAGGAACACCGCTCCGCCGAGGGCGACGACCGGGAGCAGTGCGCGGTGCGCGGCGCCGACGGCCATCCGGGCCATGTGCGGGACCATCAGCCCGACGAAGCCGATCGCCCCGCTGTACGCGACGAGCGCCCCGGTCATGAGGGAGGCGAGGACGAAGACGGCGGCCCGGAAGCGGGCGGTGTCGAGGCCGAGGACGGTCGCGCCCTCCTCCCCCACCAGGAGCAGGTCGAGCGGCCGGGCCAGGGTGAGGAGTACGCCGGTGCCGACGACCAGGGTGACCGCGGGGAGCGCGAGCATGTCCCAGCGGGCCGCGCCGAGGCCGCCGAGGGTCCAGTAGAGGACTTCCTGGAGGTGGTCGGCGCGGGCGGAGGTGACCAGGATCAGGCTGGTCAGGGCGGAGAGGACGTAGGAGACGGCGACCCCGGCGAGGACGAGCCGGTTGGTGGCGAGGCCGCCTCCGCCGCGTGCCAGGGTGTAGACGAGGAGCAGGGAGAGCAGCGCGCCCGCGAAGGCGGCCGCCGGGATGGTGACGGTGGTGGCGAGGGTCGCGCCGATGCCGAGGACGATCACCAGGACGGCGCCGGCGGACGCCCCGGAGGAGACGCCGAGGAGGAACGGGTCGGCGAGCTGGTTGCGTACGAGGGCCTGGAGGACGGTGCCGATGACGGCGAGTCCGGCGCCGACGACGATGCCGAGCAGCACCCGGGGCAGGCGGACGTCCAGGACGATCGTGCGGAAGGGGCTCGCGTCCGCCCGCCCGGTCAGGATGTCGAGGACCTGGCCGGGCGGGATACGGACGGAGCCGAGGGCGAGTGCGGCGATGACGGCGGCGGCGAGGAGCGCGGCGAGGGCGCCGAGCACCAGGGTGTAGCGGAGCGGCCGTCGCGGTGCGGGGGTGCGGCAGCTCACGGGGTGGTGGCCCCCGGGTGGAGCTGGGCCGCGAGCTTGTCGACGGCGGCGGGGACGCGGACGCCGAGGACGGCGTCGGAGAGCGGCATGACCGCGAAGCGCTTGTTCCTGATGGCGGGGACGTCGGCGAGGGCCGGGTCGGTGAGAAGGCGCTTCTTCTTCTGTTCGACGGTGGTGGAGCCGTAGTCGTAGATCACGACGGCTTCCGGCTTGCGGGCGACGACGTTCTCCCAGGAGGCGTCGCCGAAGGGCTTGTCGAGGTCGGCGAAGACGTTGGTGCCGCCGGCCCGCTCGATCAGTTCGTTGCCGATGCCTTCGCCGCCGGCGGTGAACGCGGTCTTGTCGCCGCTGTCGTAGACGAAGACGGAGACGGGTTTCAGGCCGGCGAGCTTCTTGGCGGTGGCGGCGTTGTCGGCCTCGGCCTGCTTGATCCAGGCCTCGGCGCGGTCGCTGACGCCGAAGGTGCGGCCGACCTCGCGGATCTCCTCGTAGAGGGTGTTCATGGGCTGGTCGCCCTTGGTGCAGCTCTCGGTGTTGAGGCGGGTCTCGATGCCGGACTTCTTCAGCGCCTCGCGCCCGCGCCCGTCGCCTGCCGCGAACGCGCTGGCGTAGCCGCCGTAGACGAAGTCGGGGTTCGCGGCGAGGACCTGCTCGTAGGAGGGGTACTCCTTCGCGATGACCGGGACGGACGCGTAGTCCTCTCCGTACTTCGGCAGGATCCGGTCGTCGAGGTAGGCGGTGCCGACGAGGGACTTCGCCAGGCCCAGTTCCAGCATGATCTCGGTGACGTGCTGGTTCATGGTGACGACGCGTTGCGGCGGGGCCGTGTACGTGGTGGTGACACCGCAGTTCTTGACGGTGTACGGGAAGCCGTCGCTCTTGGCCGCGGGCTTGTCCCCGGTGGTGGCGGTGCCGCCGTCCGGGGTGGAGCAGGCGGTGAGGGCGAGCGGGAGCAGCACGGCGGCGGCTATGAGCGCGGGGGTGCGCCGGGGCATGGCGGGGCCTCTCCGGGGGATTTCCGCGTCCCCTGGTCGATGCGAGAAGGCGGCGGGCCAGTTCCTGACTTCCGGGCCGCCCTCCGGTGCGTCGTCGTCCGCTGGGGAGTCGTCCGCGTGGGAGGGGGCCCGGTCACAGTGGCGGGACCGTGCCGGATTCGCACCGGCTTCCTGGATTCCTGCTGCCTCGATGGGTCTGGGGGCAGTGTGCCAGACCCGTCGCGGGGGCCCTGCGGGGGCACCCGGGTGGGTCAGTACGCCTCGACGACCCGCACGTCTTCCTCGGTGATCTCGCCGTCCACGATGCGGTACGAGCGGAACTGGAAGGGTCCGGCGTCGTCGGTGTCGGCGGTGGAGACCAGGACGTAGTGGGCGCCGGGTTCGTTGGCGTAGGTGACGTCGGTGCGGGAGGGGTAGGCCTCGGTCGCCGTGTGCGAGTGGTAGACGATCACGGGCTCCTCGTCGCGGTCGTCCATCTCGCGGTAGAGCTTGAGGAGGTCGGCCGAGTCGAACTCGTAGAACGTGGGCGAGCGGGCGGCGTTGAGCATCGGGATGAAGCGCTCGGGGCGGTCCGTCCCGGCCGGGCCCGCGACCACTCCGCACGCCTCGTCGGGGTGGTCGGCGCGGGAGTGGGCGACGATCTGGTCGTGGAGCGCCTGGGTGATGGTCAGCATGGCGCCAGGATAAGCAGCGGGCCCCCGGCGTACCGATGGGTGGTACGCGGGGGCCCGCATGCTGGACGCCGTCGGCCGTTGGGGCGGCCGGGGGCGGTCCGGGAGGAGGGCGGTGTGGGGCCCGCCCTCGGGGTCAGTGGGTGCCGGCGGTGGTCTTCTCCGGGGTGCGCGACCGGAGCGTCCGGTAGGAGACGAAGAGGATGAGCGCCCACAGCGGTGCGCAGTAGAGCGAGATCCTGGCGTCCTTGTCGATCGCCATCATCACGAGGACCATGCCGATGAACAGGAGCGCGAACCAGCTCGTGTACGGGGCTCCGGGGGCCTTGAACGAGGACTGGGGCAGCAGGCCCGCGTCGGCCATGCGGCGGTAGCGGACCTGGCTCACCAGGATCATGATCCAGGCCCACATGCCGGAGATGGTCGCGAAGGAGACGACGTAGGTGAACGCCTCGCCCGGCCACTGGTAGTTGATCCACACGCCGACGAGCATCAGAGCGGCGGAGAAGGTGGTGCCCACCAGCGGCAGGCCGTTCTTCGTCAGCTTGGCGAAGGCGCGGGGGCCCTGGCCGTTGAGGGCGAGGTCGCGGAGCATGCGTCCGGTGGAGTACATGCCGGAGTTGCAGGAGGAGAGCGCGGCGGTGAGGACGACGAAGTTGACGACGGCGGCGCCGACGCTGAAGCCCATCTCCTCGAAGGCCTTCACGAACGGGGAGACGCCGGGTTTGAAGGTGGACCAGGGCACGACCGAGAGGATCATGATCAGCGCGCCGACGTAGAAGACGGCGATGCGCCACGGCACGGTGTTGATGGCCTTGGGCAGCACGGTCTCGGGGTCCTTGGACTCCCCGGCGGTGACGCCGACGAGTTCGACGGCGAGGAACGCGAACATGACGATCTGGAGCGTCATGAGGGTGCCGGTGATGCCGTTGGGGAAGAAGCCGCCGTCGTTCCAGAGGTTGGCGACGGTCGCGGTGTCGCCGGCGTCGGAGAATCCGACGGTGAGGACGCCCGCGCAGATCAGGATCATGCCGATGATCGCGGTGACCTTGACCATGGAGAACCAGAACTCCAGCTCACCGAAGAGCTTCACGGAGATCAGGTTGGCGCCGTACAGAATGACGGTGAACACCAGGGCGGACAGCCATTGCGGAATGTTCCACCAGTACGTCATATAGGTGGCGGCGGCGGTGACTTCGGTGATTCCGGTGACGACCCAGAAGAGCCAGTAGGTCCAGCCGGTCACGAATCCGAAGAAGGGGCCGAGGAATTCCCGGGCGTACTCCGAGAAGGAGCCGGAGACCGGGCGGTACATGAGGAGTTCGCCCAGTGCCCGCATGATGAAGAAGATGACCAGGCCCGCGATGACGTAGGCCAGGATGAGGCTGGGTCCGGCCCGGTCGATGGCTTTGCCCGCGCCGAGGAAGAGCCCGGTGCCGATGGCTCCGCCGATGGCGATCATCTGGATCTGACGAGCTCCCAGGCCGCGCTGGTATCCCTCGCCACTTGCCCCGGAGTCCCCGGCGTCGCCGCCGGGCCGACCCTTGTCGGCCTGTCCCTCGTCGACCTGCGCCGATGTCATGGTGGTGCGCCTTTCTCCACGCCGATCCGCGCCGCACAAGGCTGCGGATCAGGTCCTGATCCCCCCGGATATGGATGGAGTGCCGTCGGCGTTCGGCCGGTCCGCGGCGCCTCCGGGAACAGGGGTGGCGTCCCGGGGCGGTCGTGAAGATTTATCACGGCGGTCAGGGGACACAGTGGGACATTCTGTGGCGCACGACACAGAAAAAAGCGGGCAAGGGGTCCTCCCCCGGCGCGGGGGGGGGGGGGGGGGCGCCCTCTCCATTCACGGCATTACGGCCTCGGCCTCACGGCATAAGCGTTTCGACGAGCGTTTCCTGGAGCGCTCCGAGCCAGAGGTAGGCCATCACCATGGGCTTGCGCGGATCGGCGTCGGGGAGCCGGTAGAGCGAGCCCTCCCCGCCCTCGTCCTCGTCTGAGACCTCCAGCCGGGTGCCGATGGTCAGGCGCAGGTCGTTGAGGGAGCGGAGCCAGCTGCGGCACTCCTCGCCGGTGAGGGTGAGGACGGCGCCGCCGTCCCCGGCGGGCGAGAGCGCGTCCAGGGTGCGGACGACGGTGACGGCGTCCTCGCGCTTGCCCGAGCGCAGGTCGTTCTCGGTGAAGCGGCGGAACTCGGAGGACAGCTCGCGCAGCTCCTCCTCCGGCTTTCCGCCCTCGGCGGGACGGTCGGGGCCGCCGTAGGCGTCGGGGAAGAGCCGGGCGAGCGCCGGGTCGGACGGCGGCTTGCTGGGGCCCTCGGCGAAGAGGGCGGCGAGCGGGTCCTCGCCCTCGGCGGGCGTCTCGCCGGGGCCGATGAGTTCGAGCAGCTGGACGGCGAGGGACCGCAGGATGGAGATCTCGACCTCGTCGAGCGCGACGGCCGCGCCGCCGCCTGGGGTGGCCTCGAAATGGCCGGCCATGGATTCTCCGATGGTGGGTCGAACGGGGCAGGGTCGGGCGGGCCCGGGCGGCCCTAGTTGCGGTCCTGGGTGAGGGTGGCCCACAGCCCGTATCCGTGCATGGCCTGGACGTCGCGCTCCATCTCCTCGCGGCTCCCGCTGGAGACGACGGCGCGGCCCTTCTGGTGCACGTCCATCATGAGCTTGTGGGCCTTGTCCTTCGGGTAGCCGAAGTAGGCCTGGAAGACGTAGGTCACGTAGCTCATGAGGTTGACCGGGTCATTGTGGACGAGCGTCACCCACGGGACGTCCGGCTCGGGGACCGCGAAGGTCTCCTCGGCCGAATCGGGACGTTCGATCTCTAGCGGGGTAGCAACGCTCACCTGTCCCATGCTGCCACCCGGGCGGGTCCGGCGCACAAACGGACCCCACATCTCGTCACTTTGACGAATAGGGGGTAGCATCCCAGCCATGAACTCAGCGGACCTCGGGCGACGGGTCGGCGTTCCGTCGACCGCGCTCTTCACCGACCAGTACGAACTGACCATGGTGCAGGCGGCCCTCAAGGCCGGCACCGCCGACCGGCACTCGGTCTTCGAGGCGTTCACCCGCCGGCTGCCCGAAGGGCGGCGCTACGGAGTCGTCGCGGGCACCGGCCGGGTGCTGGACGCGGTGGAGAACTTCCACTTCGACGACGAGATGATCGGCTTCCTGCGGCAGCAGAAGATCGTCGACGAACCCACCCTCGAATGGCTGGCCGGCTACCGCTTCAGCGGCGACATCTGGGGCTACCCGGAGGGCGAGGTCTACTTCCCCGGCTCCCCGATCCTGCGGGTGGAGGGTTCCTTCGCCGAGTGCGTGCTGCTGGAGACGGTGATCCTCTCCATCCTCAACCACGACTCCGCCATCGCCGCCGCCGCCTCGCGGATGTCGGCCGCCGCCGGGGACCGCCGGCTGATCGAGATGGGCGCGCGCCGCACCCACGAGCTGTCCGCGGTCGCCTCGGCCCGTGCCGCCTTCGTCGGCGGCTTCGACGCCACCTCCGACCTGGCGGCCGGCTTCCGCTGGGCGATCCCGACCGTCGGCACGAGCGCGCACTCCTTCACCCTGCTGCACGACAACGAGCGCGACGCGTTCCGGGCGCAGGTGGACTCGCTGGGCCGGGGCACGACGCTGCTGGTCGACACGTACGACGTGACCGAGGCGGTCCGGGCGGCCGTCGAGATCGCGGGGCCCGAGCTGGGCGCCGTACGGATCGACTCCGGGGACCTGCTCCTGGTCGCGCACCGGGTGCGGCAGCAGCTGGACGAGCTGGGGGCGACGGACACGAAGATCGTGGTCACCTCGGACCTGGACGAGTACGCCATCGCCTCGCTGGCCGCCGCGCCGGTGGACGCGTACGGGGTCGGCACCCAGCTGGTCACCGGGAGCGGGCACCCCACCTGCTCGATGGTCTACAAGCTGGTGGCCCGCGCCGGCTCGGCGGAGCCGGACGCTCCGCTGGTGCCGGTGGCGAAGAAGTCGCTCGGCGCGAAGTCGTCGAAGGGCGGTCGCAAGTGGGCCGCCCGCCGGACCGACGAGCACGGCGTCGCCGAGGCCGAGGTGGTCGGCACCGGCCCCGTCCCCGAGGAGCTGGCCGACCGGCAGCTGCTGGTGGAGCTGGTGCGCGGTGGCGAGGTGCTCGCGCGCGAGCCCCTGGAGGCCGTCCGGGAGCGGCACGTGGCCGCGCGCGCGGGGCTGCCGATGTCGGCGATCCAGCTGTCGCGGGGCGAGCCGGTGATCCCGACCGAGTACGCCTGAGAACGGCCCGGGGCGGCCCGCGGGGGGCCGCCCCGGCGTCCGGACCGGCCGGGTCCGCAACCGGCGGTTTGACGGACGGGCTTGATTGTGACGGCCCAGTGCCTAGGCTCGAACCCGCGGACCCACCCGGACACCCCGGCCTCCCCGCCCCGCTCGGCGCCATCCCGCTCCGGTCCCCACCCGCTCCCGCCCCGCTCCATCCGCTCCCGCCCCCACCGAAGGACACCCGCCATGCACCGCGCATTGATCGTCGTGGACGTTCAGAACGACTTCTGCGAGGGCGGCAGCCTCGCGGTGGCGGGCGGTGCCGATGTCGCCGCCGCCATCACCGACCTGATCGGCGACGCCCAGCCCGGCTACCGCCACGTGGTGGCCACCCGCGACCACCACATCGACCCGGGCGACCACTTCTCGCCCAGCCCGGACTTCGAGCACTCCTGGCCGGCGCACTGCGTCGCCGGCACGGAGGGCGTCGGCTTCCACCCGAACTTCGCGCCCGCCGTCGCCTCCGGCGCGATCGACACGGTGTTCGACAAGGGGGCGTACGCGGCCGCGTACAGCGGGTTCGAGGGCTCCGACGAGAACGGGACCGGCCTCGCCCAGTGGCTGCGCGACCGCGAGGTCACCGAGGTCGACGTGGTCGGCATCGCCACCGACCACTGCGTGCGGGCCACCGCGCTGGACGCGGCCCGTGAGGGCTTCGTCACACAGGTGCTGCTCGACCTGACCGCCGGCGTGTCCGGGGCGACCACGGAACGGGCCCTGGCGGAGATGCGCACGGCGGGCGTGAAGCTCTCCGGCACACCCGTGGTCGCGTCGTAACCCCGCCCGGGGATCGCGCCTCGCGCGCCTACGCGGCCGGGCGGGCCGGTCCGGCGTACCCGGCGGGGCCCAGCAGGGCCCTGATCGGGTGCCACAGCTCCTGGCACGACTGGGGCGCCTGGGGTGACTGAGCTGACTGGGGCGCGAGGCCCGACGGCCCGGCCGGGCCCGCCTGCGGGGCGGCCCGCCACAGCAGACCGTCCGGATGGTGCAGTACCGCCGTGACCTCGTCCGGCGTGGGCGGCCGGTCGTTGCCGCGCAGATAGACCGCCCGCAGCCCCAGGTTGCGCAGCCGGGTCAGGGCGCGCGCCCGGTTCGCCGCGTGCACCAGCACCCGTACCGGGGCTCCGGGCCCCGCTCCCGTACCCCCGTGGGGGCCTGTTCCGTCGGCCGGTCTGGTCAGGGTCAGTGCGACCACCACCGTGCCGTTCGGCAACCTGCAGAAACCTCCGCCAGCCATGCTCCGCGCTCCCCCGTGAGACGTCGTGTCAATAAGGATGTGAACAAGACGCACCTAAACACGATCGGCCGCCGCCCGCTAGGGGGCGACGGCCGATCATGTTTTGACCTGCGGTTTTACTTGATCAGCGACCCGAGGGGCCGACCAGCACGCTCATCGTCGAGCCGTTGCGGGGCTCGTGGACGATGGAGATGCGGGTGTTCGTGTCAGGAACCTTGACACCACCCGTGGGGTTCTCCTTGTACCAGTAGGTGCCCTTGCGGTCGTCGAAGACCGGGTTGCCCAGGGCGGGCTTGATGTGCAGCGGAACGTCCGCGTTGTGGAGCGTGAAGCCCTGGTTCGGGTACCAGCTGAACGGCGCGTCGAACGGCTGGATCTTGTTGCGCAGGAGCGAGCCGTCCTTCCACTTCAGCGGCTTGGCGTGCGCGTCGATCGGCAGGATCAGACCCTGGCCCGGGTGGACGGAGGTGTTGTTGTCCTTCTGGGAGGTGTCCCAGAGCCAGACCAGCAGACCGTTCTGGTACGCGTAGTGCTCGACCCAGTCCGGACGGGTGCCGGAGAAGCCGAAGTTGTACGGGCCGACCTTGAGGGTCTCGTCGTACGACACGTACTGGCGGTTCTCCGCGATGTAGTACTGCGGGTAGTCCTGGGTGAAGGACTCACCGACCCGCGAGAAGCCCTTCGCGGTCCAGCCGTTGTCGTCGCCCTCGGCGTTGTCCGAGAAGAGCGTGGCGCCGTCGGCCGTGATGGTGATCTCGTCGGCCGTGAAGCCCTTGCCGCCCGCGCCGCCGTCCGTCTGGTAGCGGAAGCGGAGGTCGACCTTCTTGCCCGCGTAGGCGTCCAGGGAGAAGGACAGCTTCTTGTACGCGCCCGAGACGTCGGTCAGAGCCGGCTTGTCACTGGCGTCGCGCGGGATGGCCTTGCCGTCGGCGGTGCCGTCGAGCGCGGTCCAGTTGGCGCCGCCGTTCTCGGACACCTCGGTGTAGAGGTAGTCGTAGTCGGCCTCGATGTCGTACCAGCCCGAAAGGTCCAGCGCGGCCTTGGACTTGCCGGTCAGGTCGACCGAGCGGGTCAGGGTGTTCGACAGGTCGTCGCCCATGTCGCTCCACCACTGCTTCGCACCCTCGGCGGGCTTGACGACGGTGGTGGTGACGGCCTTCTTCGGCAGCTCGACGACGAGCGCCTGCGGGTTCTTGGTGTTGTACTCCGAGACACCCAGCTTGTGCAGCGAGGTCTTGCCCGCCTTGGCCTTGTCGTAGTCGAGCCAGCCGAGCTGGAGCTTGTCCCACGAGGTCATGTCGCCCGGCAGGTTGCCGATCTCGCCCGTGCCTGTGCCGAGCCAGGAGCCCGCCGACATCAGGGACCAGAAGCCGACCGAGTTCTCGCCACCGCCGGAGGTGTCGTACAGGTCCGGGAGGCCGAGGTCGTGGGCGTACTCGTGGGCGAAGACGCCCAGGCCGCCGTTCTCGGGCTGGACGGTGTAGTCGCCGACCCAGATGCCCGTGTCGCCGATCTGGGCGCCACCGGCCTTGTTGTCCGCGGGTCCGGTCGCGCCCGCGTTGGTGCCGTACGCGTACCAGCGGTGCGCCCAGATGGCGTTGGTGCCCTCGGCGCCGCCGCCGGCCGACTCGTCCTCGCCGGCGTGGACCAGCTGGAAGTGGTCGATGTAGCCGTCGGGCTCGTTGAAGTTGCCGTCACCGTCGAAGTCGTAGCGGTCCCACGCGTCGTACTCGGCGAGGTTCGCCTTGATCTCCGCGTCGGTGCGGCCCTTGGCCTGCTGGTCCGCGACCCAGGCGTTCACGCCGTCGCGCACCGCGTCCCACACGTTGGCGCAGTTGGACTGGCCGCAGTAGTTGGAGCCGTAACGGGCCTCGTTGTACGGGACCTTGACCCAGTCGGAGACCTCTCCCTCGACCGAGTAGCGGCCCGAGGAGGTCTTCTCGTAGTAGGTCTTGAGCGAGTGGACGCCCTTGCCCTCGCCGAAGTAGAGCTCCTGGAAGTGCTCCCGGTTGTAGTCGTCCTTCCAGGCGGTGCTGTTGTCCTTCTTCGGGTCCGGCTTGGCGATCTTGTTGTGCGCCGGGCCCGGGGCGCCCCCGAACTTCTTGACGGGCGGCTTGGGGCCGTCGCCGTCGGGGTCGAACATCGTGGTGTCGTCGACCTGGTCGCCGAACTCCAGCAGGATGGTGAAGATCTTGTCGGTCTTCTCCCGGCCGAGCTCCACGTACTTCTTGTCGCCGAGCTTGACGACCTTGGAGCCGCCCCGGTTCGCCACCTTCTTGTCCCCGGAGAGCACCTGCTCCAGCGCGGCCTCGCGCTGGGCCGCCTGCTGCTCGCTGAAGGGGCCCTCCAGGTTGTGCTCCACGTGCCCCTTGGCCGGCGCCGGGTCACGGCGGTCGACGGTGGAGACGCCGGAACCTGATGATCCGTCATGCGCCTGGGCGGTGGCGAAGGCCGACGCCGTCGCGGCGGTCGCAGCCATGGCCACGACAACGGCGGCGGCGCGAAGCGCCTGTCTCTGATTGGTCACTTGATGCAGTCCTCCCCGGGCGTCCGCGCAGCGGCCAGGGGGGTAGGAAACGGGCCGCGCGCGTAAACGCGTCACAAGTGACGACATTCGATCGGAGTTATGAGAGAAAAGACAGACCTTGACTTGAACAGACCAAGTGCACTATGCGGAGCGCCCTTCCGGTATGCGGACGGCAGGGGACGGGCATGGGAACGGCAAAAGAACGGACACGGCCCGGACCTGGCCGTTCACCTCACCCCAACCGGCGCGTCCCGCTGTCCGGTTGGTGAGAGGTGTGACTCCGTGCGCCCCCTGTGCACCGGTACCGTGTGTTAGGTCACGCTTACTACCGGTCCGGGTCGGGCATTCACCGTCGTAGGGTCGTTCGGCGCGCACGACCGTGCCGAACGCCGCCCGCCCATCCGACGTCCCGAGGACGGAAACCGCCATGCCGCGTCCGACTGCCGCACAGTTCGCCTACGGTTCGGCCACCGTCGTCGTCACGACGCTCGCCCTGCTGCTGCTGTTCCGCACGGAGTCCGGCATCGGCGTCGCCGCCGTCGGCACGACCGCGCTGGCCCTCGGCCTCCTGGTCGCCGTACGGCTGCCTCTCCCCCGCCACCGTGGAGCGGAGGGGGCCGGGCGGACCGCGACCGACCACGCCGCCGCCGCCCGAACCCACCACGCCCTGGAGGGCGTCGGCACCCGGGAGCGCGTCTCGGCGACCCGGTCATCGGCGTCGTCATCGGCATCGGCGGACGAGCACTCGCTGCACCGCTGAACGGGCGACGACGGACCGGAGGGCGGCCGTCCGCTAGCGGGCGGCCACCACGACCGTCTTGGCGGCCTTGTCCTGAAGGCCCTGCCGGTAGGGCTTGTCCGTGAACATCAGCACGATGTTGATCAGCCACCACAGGCACGGGCAGCACAGCAGCGCCGGGGCCCACAGCACGACGGCCCGCATCAGCGCGGCCCCGGTGTCGGGCACCCGCCCGTCGTTGAGCATCGCGACGCGCAGCTTCAGCAGCCGCTTGCCCAGCGTGCGGCCGTCCTTGTGGGTGAAGTACGTGTCGTAGGCGACGTAGACCACCAGGCCGATGATCGACCACAGCAGCTGGCTCCCGCCGTACCCGTTGGCGACGGCGTCGCCGAACCCGTCGTCACCGTCCCCGTTGACGTCGACCGCGCCGCCCCAGGGCAGCGAGATCAGGTACAGCGGGATCGAGATGACGAGGAAGTCGATGAGCCGCGCCAGGATCCGCTTCCCCGGCTCGGCGAGCGGCGGCATCCCGGCCAGCGGATCGGGCGCGCCGAAGCCGGCGCCGCTGCCGTACGGATCGTTCGGCGGGGGCGGCGGTGGCGGGGGCGGCACACTGCCGTACGGCTGACCCTCGGACGGCGGCGAGGGCTCCTGCGGCTTCTTGAGGAACGGATCGTCGTCCTCGGGCGGCTGGCCGGGCGTCGGCTGGTCGTTGCTCATGGGGGCAGTGCATCCCGCGTCACCGGGCCCCGCAACGGCTCAGGTGCGTTCGGGGGACACGGAGCGGCATACGAGTCTAAACGGGCAGGTCGCCCCGCGCCCGGCCACGCGTTCCCGGGGCCCGCTCAGCCCGCTCAGCCCGCCACGAAGGTGCGGGCCGCCTTGTCGTGCCAGCACTGGCGCCAGGGGCGGTCGATCAGACACCAGAGAACGTTGACCACGCCGATGACGAGCAGTCCCAGCACGCCGTAGACGAGCCAGCGGCGCAGGGCCGCGCCCAGGGTGGGCGCGTCGTGGGACTCGATGTCCCGTACGTCGAGTCCGCAGAGCTTCTTGCCCAGCGTCCGGCCCCACTTGGCCGTCGGCAGTGCCTCCAGGAGGAACCCGATGAGCAGGAACGCGGCGAGCAGAGCCCCCAGCAGCGCCCCGGTGGTGGAGTCCAGCAGCCAGACGGTGACCGTCTCGCCCGTCTCCTTCGCCGCGGTGATCTTCCGGTCGATGTGGTCGAGTGCCCGGGTCGCCAGGGGGACGGCCGCCGCCCCGACGGCCGCGCCGAGCACGAGACTGTCGACCAGCCGGGCGGCGAACCGCTTGCCGAGCCCGGCGGGCCGGGCCGATGCCTGGTTGCGGGCGAGTTGCTGGAAGGGATCGTCGACCGGCGGCTTCCAGGGCACGACGGGCTGGTCCGCGCCCACCCCCTGGTGCTGGTGCGACTGCGGTTGCTGATGCGGTTGCTGATGCTGCTGCGGTTCGGGCTGGGCCAGTTGGTGGACCTGCTGCGCCCAGGAGGCCGAGCCACCGCCGTGGCCCGGCGTCAGCGGCGTGTGCGGGGCCACCGGGGGCC
>NZ_NTGZ01000172.1 GCF_002551245.1 Streptomyces sp. rh34 | reverse complement strand
GGCGCGGCCCTCGCGCCCGCCGCCTTCGGCGGGCCGCTGGCCGTCTCGGCCGAGGAGAAGCGGCTCTACGTCCTCTCCCGCATGCGCGGAGGGAACGAGGCCTACCAGGTCCCGGCCCGGCTGCGCTTCGACGGCCCGCTGGACCCGGACCGGGTCGACGCGGCCTTTCGGGCCATCACCCGCAGGCACCCCAAGCTGCGGTGCGGCTACGGGATCGGAGCCTCTGACGTGGTCTGCCATGTCCTGCCCGACGCCGAGCCCGAGTTCCACCTCTTCGACGGTGCGAGCGCCGAGGAGGTCGCCGAGGTGATGAACGCCCCGCTCGACCTGTCGAGGGCCCCGCTGTGGCGGTACGGAATCGTCGTGCGCGCGGACGGCGGCCACGACCTCGTCATGTCCTTCCACCACATCGTCGTCGACGGCCGGGCGCTGGAACTGATCATCGACGAGCTCGCCGACCACCTGACGCACGGGCGGCTCACCGCTGCCGAAGAACCCGCGGACTACGCCGAGTACGTCCGGCTCCGCTCCGGACTGCCCGCTCGGCCCGACTACGAGGACCACCGCCGGTGGTGGCTGCGCGAGTTCGCGACCCTACCCCCGCCTCTCGCCGTGCCGACCGACGCACCGCTGCCCGCGGTCAACGACTTCGACGGGCGGCACCACTACAGCGAGATCGACCCCGAGGTGCACCGGGCTGTCACGGAGGTCGTCCGGCGTCACCGGACGACACCGTTCCTCTTCTATCTGTCGCTGTGGTCGGTGCTGCTGGCCAGGTCGGGCGGCGAGAGCGACCTGTGCGTCGGCGTGCCGCTGGACCAGCGGGCACTCGGCCCGTTCGACGGCACGGTCGGGATGTTCGCCCAGTCGCTTCCCCTGCGGCTGCGGCCGACGCCCGGCACCCGGCTGTCGGACTACCTCCGGCAGGTCCGAGACACCGGTCTCGCGGCGATCGAGCACGCGCCCTACCCGTACGACACACTGATCGAGGAACTCGACCTGGAGCGCGACTCCGGCCGCAACGCCCTGTTCGACACGATGTTCATCTACACGAACGCGCGGGAACGGGCGCACCGCTTCGGCGCGCTCACCGCCACCGGCGAGGACTTCGGCATGCGCGGGTCGATGCTCGCCCTGACCCTCGAACTCGTCGAGCGCGACGGCGGCCTGTTCGTCGACCTGAACCACTCCGGCGTCTTCGGCGAGCGGCGGATCGCCGACCTGATGCGCCGGTTCCACACCCTGGTCGTGGAAGCGGTGTCGGACCCCGACCGCCTGATCGGTCAGATCCCGCTGATCGACGACGCCACGGCCCAGCGGCTCCTCTCCCGGGGCGCTGGACCGGCCCTGCCGCACGTGCCGGGCGTCGGCGAGCAGTTCGGCAGGGCCTTCACCGCGTACGCCCACCGCCCGGCGATCCGTCACCGGGGCGAGGTGACGACGTACGCGCAGCTCGACGAGCGGGTCGGCCGGCTCGCGGCCCTGCTCCGCGACCGGGGGCTCGGAAAGGGCGACCTGGTCGGCCTGCTGCTGCCGAGGTCGCCGGAGCTGGTCGCGGCCATGCTGGCCGTGCGCCGCGTCCGGGCCGCCTGGCTGCCGATGGACCCCACGGACCCCGCCGAACGGCTCCGTTCCGTGATCGGGGCCGCCGCGCCGGCCACGGTCCTGTGCTCCCCGGAGACCGCGGAGATCCTGGGACAGGACACGGCGACGACGATCCGGGACGAGGACCTGCCCGCCGCACCGGCCCCGGGGACGGAAGCGGGCGGGCCGGACGACCTCGCGTACGTCATCTTCACCTCGGGCTCCACCGGCCGCCCCAAGGGCGTCACGGTCACCGACCGGGCGCTCGCCAACTTCCTGTCGGGCATGCCGGGAGCCCTGGACTGGGAGGAGGGGGCGACGGTGGCGTGCCTGACCACGCCGTCGTTCGACATCCACCTCCTGGAGACCCTGATGACGCTGGTCACCGGCGGCACCGTGGCCATGGCCGACGAGGAGGACGCCGGAACGCCGGCGGCGATCGCCGAGTTCGTGGCCGCCAACGGCGTGCGGTACCTGCAGATGACGCCGAGCCGACTGCGGATGCTGGGCGCGGATCCCGACGCGGCGCGAGCGGCCCTGGCGCCGCTGGAACGGCTCGTCGTCGGTGGCGAGGCATTCCCGGAGGAGCTGCTGCCGGACCTGCGGGCCTGGTCGCCGGGCCGGATCTTCAACGTGTACGGGCCGACCGAGACCTGCATCTGGTCCAGCGTCAAGGAGGTCACCCGGGCGGCGTCCGTCAGCATCGGCACGCCCATCGCCAACACCACCTTCCACGTGCTCGACGACGGACTCCAGCTCGTCGCGGAAGGCACGGCGGGCGACCTCTGGATCGGCGGACAGGGCGTTTCGCCCGGGTATCTGAACCGGCCCGAGCTGACCCGCGAGGCCTTCCGCGACAACCCCTTCGGCGAGGGACGGATCTACCGCAGCGGCGACCGGGCCGTGTGGCGGGACGGTGAGGTCCACTGCCTGGGCCGGACGGACAACCAGGTCAAGATCCGCGGCTACCGGATCGAGCTGGAGGAGATCGAACAGGCCGTCGCCGAGCACGAACAGGTCGCCTCGGCCGGGGTGTTCGTCGACGAGATCTCCCCGGGCAACCGTGTCCTGCGCGGCTTCTACGAGGCGCGCGGGGACGCCGCCCCGGACCCGGGAGAGGTCAAGGAGTTCCTGTCCCGGAAGCTGCCCGGCTACATGATCCCGGCCACGCTCACCGCGGTCCCCGACGTGCCGATGACGACGAGCGGCAAGATCGACCGCCCGGCGCTGGCGCGCCTGGAACCCGCGCCCTCCGGCCCCCACCGGGCGGAAGGCCCGGACGCCTCACCGGTGAGCGAGGACCTGCTCCTGGTCTGGAAGGCGGTGCTCGGCGACGTGCCGTTCGGCCCGGACGAGAGCTTCTTCGACCTCGGCGGCAACTCGTTCAGCCTCGTCCTGCTGCTGGAGAAGCTGAACGCCGTCCACCCCGGAGTGCTCGACATGAGCGACCTGTTCGCCGAGCCCACCCTCGGCGGGCAGCAGAGACTCCTGGAACGCAGACAGGCCCGGGACCGGTCGGCGGACGCCGTCGCCGACCTCGGCATGCGGTTGCCCGCGGCGTGGTTCGCGGCGGGACGGGGGGCCGACGGGATCGCCGAGGCCGCGCTGCCGGCGAATGCGGCGGCGGCGCTCCGCCGGCCCGTCGGAGACGACGGGCGCACGGCACAGGCCCTGGCCCACGCCGCGTTCGCCCTGACCGTCGGTAAGACGCTCTCCCGCGACTCCGTCACGCTCTGCGTGGTGACCGGACCCGACCGCGCGGTCCCGGTCCGCCTCGACCTCGCGGGCAGGGCCGACCTCTCCGAACTCGTCGACGACTACCTCCGGCTCGTCGGCGACCCGGACCGCGCGGTGGGGCTCGACCGCGTACGGCCCGGGCGCGGCGAGGACGGCACGGTCACCATCGCCTGCGCGGACCACCGAAGGACCGCCGGGAGCGATCTCCTGCAGCACGCGGACCTGGTGCTGGGAACCGCCCTGACCGGGCGCCGGGCGGCCGTGACGCTCGCGCACCGGCACGAGATCGACCCCGAGGCCGTGCACCGGCTGCTCCGCGGCTACGTAAGGCTGCTGGGCGCCGTCGGGACGGCCACGACCGCCGACGGCACCCCCGCCACTCCCCGTACGGCCGACGCCGCACTCGCGCGCCCGCACGTATCGGACCGGAAGGATCAATCATGACCAACCTCGCGCTCCTGTTCCCCGGCCAGGGGTCCCAGTTCTCCGGGATGGGCCGCAGGTGGTACGAGTCGGAGAGCAGCGTGCGCGAACGCTTCGCGCAGGCGTCCGACATCGTCGGCTACTCGCTGGCCGACCTCTGCTACACCGGGTCCCCGGCCGAACTCACCCGGACACGGCACGCACAGGTGGCGCTCCTTGTCCTGAGCTTCGGGATGTACGAGGTGCTCGGCCGGGACCGGAAGCTGCCCGTCTCCCACCTCGCCGGGCACAGCCTGGGCGAGATCACCGCACTGCTCGCGGCGGGAGCGATCGGCTTCGAGGACGCGGTGCGCCTGGTGAAGGTCCGGGGTGAGGCGATGGAGGCCTGCACGGCCGGCGGGGAGACGGGGATGATCGCCGCGCTCCGGATGCCGGTGGCCGAAGTCGAGAAGTGCGTCGAGGAGTTCAACGCCGACATCCGCACCGTGCAGGTGGCCAACTACAACTCCGACCGGCAGGCAGTCCTGTCCGGCACGCACGAGGAGCTGAAGGGGATGACGAGCCTGCTGGAGGACCGGGGCTGCAAGGTCGCCAGGCTCAACGTGGCGGGCGCGTTCCACAGCTCGTTCATGGCCGCGGCCGTCCCCGACTACGTCGCGGAGATCGAGAGGATCACCTTCACGGAGCCGGCCCTGCCGGTCTGCAGCAGCGTCACCGGCCGGGTGTACGGGAGCGTACAGGAGATCAGGGACGCCCTCCGCGCCCAGCTCACGGGACCGGTCCGGTGGGATGCCGTGATGTCCACGCTGACCGCCGCGGGCGTCACGCGGTTCATCGAGGTGGGGCCCAAGAACGTGCTCAGCAGGCTCGTCTCCGGGACCGTCGACGAGGCGGTGGCCCACAGCCTCGACGAGGACGCCGACGCCGCCCGCGCGGTGCTCGACCAGGCCGTCGAGGAGCACGCGAACCGCCCCGGCCTCGTCGGGCTGTGCCTCGGCGCCGCCGCGGCGACCCGCAACCGGAACTTCGACGAGGACGACTACGCCGCCGGCGTCATCGAGCCCTACCGCCGGCTCCAGCAGCTCGCCCGGCCCGACGCGGACGAACTCACCGGCGAACAGCGGCAGGAAGCCCTCGACCTGCTGCGCACGGTCATGCGGACCAAGCACGTGCCGGACGCCGAGCAGCGGGAGCGCATCGCGTCGATCCTGCGGCGCACCGGCGGCGCCGGGCTGCAGGTGCACGTCGAGGCGGCCTCGACGTGAGCCCGCTCCTGCCCATGGGCGACCTGAACCTGGCGGACCTCCCCGAGGACGCCGAGGTGCGCATCGACTACTCCGGTGCCGGACGCGCCGACGTCCCGGTCGCCGTCATCGGGATGAGCGGCCGCGTGGGCGACGCCCCGGACCTCGACCGGTTCTGGGAGATGACCGTCCGCGGTGAGCGCGGCCACCGCGAACTCTCGGAGGAGCGGCGCGCCGACGTCGACGCCTACCTCGCCGCGAGGGGCGCGCCCCCGCCCTCCGCCGATCGGTACTGGGGCGGCACCCGCCTGCCCTCGGTGGCCGCGTTCGACTACCCGTTCTTCTCGATGTCCCGGCAGGAGGCCCGTGCCGTCGACCCGAACCAGCGGATCTTCCTGGAGACCGCGTGGGCCGCGCTGGAGGACGCCGGTCATCTGAACGCCGGGCTCCGGGGCCGGAAGGTCGGCGTCTACGCGGGCATGTCGAGCGACTTCGGCGAGGACTACCGGACGATGCTGCAGGCCGTCGCCCCCGACGCCCCGGAGATATCCGTCGCCGGGAACGTCAAGTCGATCATCGCCAGCAGGATCGCCTACCTGCTGAACCTGCGGGGACCGGCGATGCTCATCGACACCGCCTGCTCCTCCGGCCTGGTCGCCGTCCACACGGCCTGCCGGGCCGTCCAGCGCGGGGACTGCACCATGGCGCTCGTCGGCGCCGTCAACAGCGACCTGCTCCCGGTGGTCGCCGACAGCTCCGGAATCGGCATCAAGGACCTTCAGGACACCTCCTCCGGCGACGGCCGCACCCGGACCTTCGACCGCAGGAGCGACGGGACGAGCGCGGCCGAGGGCTGCGTCGTCCTCGTCCTCAAGGCGCTCGACGACGCGCGGCGGGACGGCGACACCGTCCACGCCGTGATCCTCGGCGGCGCGGTCAACCAGGACGGCGCCTCCAACGGCATCACCGCCCCCAACGCGGAGGCCCAGGCCGACCTCATCGACGCGGCGCTCGCCGACGCTGGCGTCCCGGCGGAACGGATCAGCTACATCGAGGCGCACGGCACGGCGACCCGCCTCGGCGACCCGGTCGAGATCGGCGGGATCGAGCGCGCCTTCTCCCGGCACACCTCGCGCAAGCAGTTCTGCGCGATCGGCACCGTGAAGACGAACATCGGCCACATGGACAACGCCTCCGGCTTGGCGGGCCTGGCCAAAGTGGTGCTGTCCATGCGGCACCGGACCCTGCCGGCGAGCCTCGGATTCGAGGAGCCCAACCCGAACATCGCCTTCCCGCTGTCCCCGGTCTACGTCAACGACCGCACGGTCCCGTGGGGCGACGATCCGGACGAGACCCTGTACGCGGGCATCAGCAGCTTCGGCCTGAGCGGCACGAACTGCCACCTCGTCGTCCGCAGCGCCGACCCGGAGCCCGCCCCCGATCCCGCGCCCGCACCCGCCCTCTCGGTGCTGCCGCTGAGCGCGCCGGACGCCGCGGGCCTGCGGCGGCTGGTCGAGCGCTACCGGCAGTTCCTCGGCACCCGGGAGGTGCGCATCGCCGACCTGTGCCACACCGCCTCGACCGGGCGGTCGCACCACCGGGCCCGGGCCGCGTTCGTCTTCGCGGACCAGCCCGGGCTCCTCACCCTCCTCGACCGGTTCGCCGGAAGCGACGGGGATCCGGCAGCGGACGAGGACATCGCCACCGGCGAGTTCCGGATCGTGGCCGCCGCCGGGGAGCGCGGCGGCCCCCACCGGATCACCGCGGCGGAGCGCGAGCGGCTGAGCCGCGAGGCGGACCTGCTGCTCGACGGGGCGCCCGACCGCGACGGCCTGCGCCGCCTCGCCCGCCGCTACGTCTGCGGCGCCGACGTCGACTGGCCGCGCGCCTCCACCCCGGGCGCGCGCCGGATCCCGCTGCCGACCTACCCGTTCGAGCCGCTGCGCTGCTGGATCAAGGCCGACGGCCGCGGCCCCGGCGGCGGGCCGGCGGCGGGGTTCCACCTGGTGCGGAGCCTGGACCGGGACATCGCCGTGTGCCGGCTCTCCCCGCACCGCTACTGGGAGCTGGCGGACCACCGCATAGACGGCGTCAGCGTCCTCCCCGGCACCGGCCTGCTGGAACTGATCGTGCGGGCCGCCCTGCTGCTCGGCCACGACGCCGCCGGGATGACGCTGCGGAATCTGCGGTTCGCCGCACCGCTCGCGGTCCAGGACGGCACGGAGGCCGAACTCCACGTCGTCCTCGAACACGACAGCGGCTCCGGCTTCCGGGAGGTGACCGTCGCCGCCCGGGGCGCGGACGGCGGCTGGGTGCGCAACGCCACCGCGGAACTCCTTCCCGGTCCCGCCGCCGCCCCGGACCCGGTCGACCCCGACGCCCTGCGGAGCGGACTGCCCCGCGCACTGGACTACGACGAAGAGCTCGACTCGTCCAAGGGGCTCACCCTCGGCGAACGGTGGACCGGCAGCATGCGGGGCGGCCGGGCGAACCCCGAGCTGACCGAGCTGCTCTACGAACTCGAACTCCCCGCGCGCTTCCAGGGCGAGCTGGACGGCTACCACCTGCACCCGGCGCTGCTCGACACGCTGATCAACGCGCCCAACAACCTCTACGACGAGGACCGGCTCTACCTGCCGCTGTCCTACGGGAAGCTGACGGTCCACGCCCCGCTGCCGGCCCGTGTCGTCGCGCACCTCCGCAAGCGGCCCACCTCGGTCGAGGGGCGGCTGTACGCGTTCGACGTGACGGTCGCCGACCCCGCCGGCCGGGTCGTGCTGACGGTGGAGAACTACTGCATCAAGTCGGCGGACGGCCTCGACCTCGGCGGCACCGGCGGCTACGGCTACGTCCAGGGCTACCGCAAGGCCGACGCCCCCGCAGCCGCCCCCGCACCCGCCGTCGGCGGCACGGTCCTGCTCTGCGGTGGCTTCGGCCCGCTGCTCGGCCCCCTCACCGAAGGGCTCCGGGCGGCCGGCCACGATCTCCTGCACGTGCGCGACGCCGCCGACGAACGAATCGGCGAGGGCCGTGCGTTCGCCTTCGCGATGCTCGGCTGCGTACCCGAGCCGGACGACGACGCGCCGCTCGCCGAGCGGGTTCTCGAACCCGTGGAGCGGGCCGCCGCCCTCCTGAGGCTCCTGGCCGCCCGTCGGCCGGAACTCGCCGGCGGCCTGCTGGCCCTGTCCCGTCGCGCGCTCGCCGTCACCGAGGAGGAGGACGCGCCCGACCCCGGACAGGCCGGCCTGCTCGGCCTGATGCGGATCGCCGCCCTCGAACACCGGGCCCTGGGCATCCGCTGCGTCGACCTCGACGAAAGCACCCCGCCGGAGGCCCTGATCGCCGAGGCGCGGGCCACCGGCCGCCCTCCGCTGCTGTTCTACCGCGACGCGGAGCCTCACGAACCGGTGGTCCAGCGGCACGCGATCACCCTGCCGGACGCCACCGCCGGACCGGTGCCGCCCGAGGGGGTCACCGTCATCTCCGGAGGCACCGGAGGACTGGGCGTCGCCGTGGCGCGGGACCTGGTCCGGCAGGGGTTCGGCAAGCTCGTCCTGCTGGGCTCGGACCGTGCGGGCACCGCCCCCGGACCATGGTCCGGGCCGGGGGAGGAGGACCCGGCCGTCGCCGACGTCGTACGGCTGGACGTGGGAGATCCGGCGGCGGTCGCCCGTACCCTCCTTGAACTGCGGGAGCGCCACGGGAGGATCGGAGGGGTGATCCACCTGGCCGGACGGCCGGGGATCGGGTTCCTGCACACCAAGACCGCCGAGGCGTTCATGGCCGTGTACCGCCCCAAGGCACTCGGCGCGGTCGCCCTCCACGAGGCGACCCTCGACGACGACCTGGACTTCTTCGTGGAGTTCTCCAGCGTGTCCGGGCTCCTGCCGACGCACGGCCAGAGCGACTACACCGCCGCGAACCTGGCCCTCGACAGCCTGGCCCAGTACCGCCGGGCGCACCGGCTGCCGGCGCTGAGCATCCAGTGGCCCGCGTGGCGGGAGACCGGGATGGCCGCGCGCCTGAACGCCGTGGACGAGGACGAGCTCTTCCCACCGCTGGACCCGGACGAGGGCACCCGGCTGCTCCGGGCGCTCATGGCCCGCGACGACCATCCGGCGGTCCTCATGCCCGGCCGGAGACGGGCGGTGGCGCCCCCCGCCCGGGTGAACCGGCCGGACGGGGCCGCGGACGCGCGGTCCGTCGTGCTCCACGGGCTGGACGGCGTCGGGGCCGTGGAGCGGGCGGTCGCCGAGATCTGGGCGCGCACGCTCGACGTCACGGACCTGGACGCCTACGACGAGTTCGACGCCCTCGGCGGCAACTCACTGCTGACCTCGCAGATGTTGAGGCACTACGACGAACGTTTCCCGGACCTCATGGACATCACCGACCTGTTCCGGTTCACGACGATCGCGGACCAAGCGGCGTGCGTCGCGTCCCGGCTCGGCACCGCGGCGGGCCGTACGTCCGGCGGACCGGAACCCGCCCCCGACGCGACGGCCGACGACCTCGACCGGCTGCTGGACATGGTGGAACAGGGAGAGATCACGGTGGAGGAGACCCGTGGCCTCCTGTAGTGGATTCGGGTCGTGCGGATTCGGGTCGTTTCGAAAGAATCGGGATGTCAGATGGACAACGTGAAGGCTTTCATCCTTGAACAGGTCGCACAGCGACGCATCACCAGGGAGAAGGCGAAGACGCTGCTGCGGGAGCTGACGTCCGCGCCGGCCTCCCGCCAGGACGTCGCCGTCATCGGTATGGCGGGCCGCTACGCCACCGCGGGCGACGTCGAGGAGTTCTGGGAGTTCCTGCGGCTCGGCAAGAGCGGCATCCGGGACTTTCCGGCCCCGCGCAAGGCGGATATGTACGACATCCTGCGCAACCCGTACTACTCCGAGGTCATTCTCGGCGCGGTCGTGAACGAGTCCGATCTGGACCGCATCTACTCCCGGAGCGGATACCTGGACGGCATCGACCGGTTCGACGCGCGCTTCTTCGGTATTCCGCCGCTGGAGGCCGACTACATGGACCCGTACCAGCGGATCGGTCTGGAAGTCGCCCACGAGGCGCTGGAGAACGCCGGTTACGGCGGCGAGGGCGCCCGGTCCACACGGACCGGGGTCTTCCTCGGACGCGACCAGACCAACTACTCGTACTACCGCATGTTCTCCGAGCGGAACGCGATGCAGCTCTCCGGTTCGTGGGAGGGCCTGGTGGCCAGCCGGATCTCCTACGTCATGGACTTCACGGGACCGTGCGTCATGACCGACACCGCGTGCTCCGCGGGCGCGGTGAGCATCCACCAGGCGGTCCGCTCGCTCCAGGCGGGGGAGTGCGACATGGCGCTGGCCGGCGGCCTGAACATGTCGCAGGTCGGCGAGGTGAAGGCCGCGTACATGTCCGGGGCGACGATGGAGAGCGTCGAGTCCAGCGACTTCGCCGTGCGCACCTTCGACGCACGGGCCGACGGAACCGTGTGGGGCGAGGGCGCCGGCATGGTCCTGCTGAAACCGCTCGCGCGCGCCCTGGCCGACCGTGACCACATCCGGGCCGTCATCAAGGGCTCGGCCATCAACAACGACGGCACGTCCAGCGGGATCACCGCACCGCGCGCGGAACTCCAGGAGCGGGTGATCCTCGACGCCTGGTCCGCGGCCGGCGTCGAACCGGAGACCATCACCTACGTCGAGGCCCACGGCACCGGGACGGCGCTCGGCGACCCGATCGAGACGAGGGGCCTGTCGAACGCGTTCCGCCGCCACACCTCGCGCCGGCAGTTCTGCGGGATCGGTTCGCTCAAGACCACCATGGGGCACATGGTGGGAGCCTCGGGCGTCGCCGCCGTCACCAAGGTGGTCAAGGCGCTGGAGACGGGTGTGCTGCCCCCGTCGGCCAACTTCGAGGTGCCCAACCCGTACATCGACTTCCCCGGGAGCCCGCTCTACGTCCACGACCGGCTGGCGGACTGGGACACCCCCGCGGGCGCCCCGAGACGCGGCGCGGTCAGCTCCTTCGGGTTCGTCCGGACCAACTGCCACCTGGTCCTGGAGGAAGCGCCCGCCCAGCGGCCCACGGACCCGCGCCGGGGCCGCTACTGCCTTACCGTCAGCGCCAGGACCGAGGAGGCCCTCGGCGAACTGGTGGACCGCTACGCCGAACTGCTCTCCGGCAGCCCGTGGTCGTTCGCCGACATTTGCTACACGTCCAACGTCGGGCGGGCGCACCACGAGCACCGGCTGCTGATCATCGCGGAGAGCGGGGAGCAGCTCGCCCACTCCCTCGCCCGGGTCCGTGCGCGCGGCCTCGGCACCGACGCGGAACAGGGCGTCCACTACGGGGCGCACGCCGTCGTCAGCGACCGGAAGGGGGCCTTCGCCGCCGGTGACGTCACCCGGCAGACCCTGGAGCGCCTGTCGGCGGAGGCCGCCGCCCTGCTCACCGCGGCCCGGAGCTCCGGCGACGACTCGCTCACCGCGCTGGCCCCCCTCTACGTCCGGGGCGCGCGGATCGACTTCGGCCGCTACCACGAGCAGGACACCCGCCGCCGGGTGCCGCTGCCCACCTACCCGTTCGCCCCGACCCGGCACTGGGCCCGGCCGCTGCGGACCCGGGTCCAGGGCTTCGGCGCCCCGCCCGAGCACCCCCTGCTCGGTCAGGAGATCAGCCGCTCGGACTCCGGTGCGGAGTTCGAGAACACGCTGTCGGCCGAGCGGCACTGGGTGCTGGCGGACCATCGCATCGAGGGCAGGGCGGTGGTGCCCGGCACCACGTACCTGGAGATGGCCAGGGCCGCCCACGCCTCGGTCGCCGGCCCCGGGGCCGTCCGGTTCCAGGACGTCGTCTTCCGGGTTCCCCTCGCCGTCGACGCCGGCGCCGGGGCGACCGTACGGACCCGGCTGGAGCGGTCCGGGGAGGGCTACACGTTCAGGGTGGCCAGCCGGAACGGCGCGGACTGGGTCGCGCACGTAGAGGGCCGGGTGGGCGGGGCGCCCACCGTGACACCGGGGCCCGCCGTCGACCTCGCCGCGGTGCGGCGCGCGGCCGCCACCGTGACCGACCCGGTCGCCTTCGAGGCCGACACGGGCGTCTTCCGGTTCGGACCGCGCTGGGACTCTGTGCGCGCGGAGTGGCGGGACGCCGAGCAGACGCTGGCCCTGCTCGGGCTGCCCCCGGGGACCGACGCCGAGACCGGGGTCTACGGGCTGCACCCGGCCATGCTCGACAACGCGGTCAACGTCCGTTCGCAACGGGACGGCGAGACCTATCTGCCGTACCTGTACAAGGACTTCGTCCTGCACCGCGCGGCCCCCGCGTCGTACTGCTCCCTGGTCCGCACGGTCCGCGACGGCGGCCCCGGCGCCGAGACGATCACCTTCGACGTCGACCTGACCGACCTCGAAGGCGAGGTGTTCGGCCAGATCACCGGCTACACCGTGAAAAAGGTCGACTGGACGCGCTTCAGCGTCACCGGCCCCCGCCGGTATCTGCGGGTCGGCTGGGAGGAGGCCGCCCCGGCCGGGGAGCCGGTGGACCGGGACGCCGCGTGGGCGGTCGTGGTGCGCGACACCGCGGCCGGCCGTGATCTCGTCGGAGCGCTCACCGGCACGGGAGCCCGGATCGTGACCTGCTCTCTGGGCGCCGACGCCCCGTCGGGCGGCGGATTCGCGCCCGACGAGGAGGGCGTGCGGGAGCTGTGCGCCCGGCTGCGCTCGGAGAAGGTGCGCGGCCTGCTGTTCGCGACCGACTTCACGGCCGCCGACGGCCTGTCCCACGCGGAGCGGCGCGGCGGCGGCGTGGACATGCTGTTCGAGCTGTACCGAGGGCTGGTGGCGCACCGGGTCAAGCTTCCGCTCGGGCTGCGGGTGCTCGGCGGCAACGCCTGGCGGGTGGCCGACGCCGACGCCGTCACCGACCCCTGCGCCGCCGCCACCGCCGCCCTGGCCATGGTGATCGGGCAGGAGCACCTGCCGGTCGGCATCGTCGACGCGTGCCCCGGCGTACCCCCGGAACTGCTGGCCCGCGAGTGCCTCGGCGCTCCGGGCGCCGCACCGCGCGCGATCCGCGGCTCACAGGTGTACGTGCGGTCCCTGGACCGGGTCACCGAACACGAGGACGAGGACGCACCGTCGCCCTACGCCGGGGGCACCTTCCTCGTCACCGGGGGAGCCGGCGGGCTGGGCCTGAGCGTCGCCGAGGAGATGGCGGCGCGGGGCGCCGAAAGGATCATCCTGCTCGGCCGCCGGGAACTCGACGAGGCGACCGGGCAGCGCCTCGAACGGCTCGACGGGGCGCGGTACCTGCGCTGCGACGTGTCGCGGGCCGAGGAGGTGCGGAGTCTGGGCGAGCGCCTGCTGGCCGACGGCGTACGCCTCTCCGGCATCGTCCACGCGGCGGGGGTCGCCGGCGACGGCTTCCTCGCGTCGAAGCAGCGGGCGGTCTACGGCGCCGTACTCGCCCCGAAGGTCGAGGGGAGCGTCGCGCTGCTGGAGCTGGCCGCCGCCCACCCGGACCCCTTCGTCGTGTTCTTCTCGTCGATCACGGCCTTCATGGGCGGACCCGGGCAGGGTGACTACGCCGCCGCGAACGCCTTCATGGACTCCCTGGCCGCCGGAGCGCGGGCGGCCGGCGTGCGCGCCCTGTCGGTCAACTGGCCGACGTGGACCGGGGCCGGTATGGCGGTCGACCACGGGGTGGACCCGGACGACGTCCCGTTCCTGCCCGTGTCGGTGCCGGAGGGGCTGGCCTGGCTGGCGTACCTCCTGCGCCACCCGGCAGACGGCGTCGTCCCGGCCGACTTCAACCTCCCGGTGCTGCTCCGCGAGTTGGACACCCTTCCCTTCGCGGTCCCGGCCGCCGCCGTCGACGCCGCCCGCGCCGCCGGCACCCGGCAGGAGCCCGGGGCGGCGGCGGTGGGCGGAGCCCTGACCGGTCTGGCCGACCCGACCCCGACCCAGCTGCGGATCGCGTCCGTCTACGGGGCGGTGCTCGGCCTCGCGGAGATCGATGCCCACACCGCCTTCCAGGACCTCGGCGGCAACTCGCTGATGACGGCGGGCCTGCTGACGGAGATCGAGCAGGCCTACCCGGGGAGGGTGGACATCGCCGACCTGTTCTCGTACTCGACCGTCGTCGACCTCGCCGCGTACATCGACGGGCAGAGCGACCCGGGCACGGAGCAGCCCTCCGCCCGGGGAGGGGACCAGGTGCTGCTGGAGGCGCTGGCCGAGATCGGCGACCCCGAGCTGATGTCCGTGTTCGGCGACATCGAGGACGACGGGGGGAAGCCGTGACGGAACGGCGGGAACAACGGCGCAAGGAACTCCTGAAGTACCTGCTGACGCAGGTGCGGGAGGAGCGCCTGGACGTCGAGCGGGCGAAGGAGTTCATTCGCGCGGTCGAGCCGTCCGACGGCGGGAGAGGGACCGGTGACGATCCGGTCGCCATCGTGGGGATCGCCTGCCGGCTGCCCGGCGCCCCGGACAAGGAGCGGTTCTGGGACAACCTCGTCGCGGGACGCGAGTCGATCGGCGACTACCCGCCCGACCGCCTGGAGGACCTGCGCCGGGTCCTGCCGGACCCCACCAACCTCAGCCGCGGCGGGTTCCTGGACCGCGTCGACCTGTTCGACCCCGAGTACTTCGGCATCCCGCCCCGGGCGGCCGTCGAACTCGACCCGTACCACCGGCAGATGCTGGAGGTCCTCATCGAGACGATGCAGGACGCGGGGTACACCCGCGGCGACCTGGACGGGTCGGCGACCGGAGTCTTCGTCGGCAACGACCACTCGCACCGGCTGGCCATGTCCTACCTGCGGTTCCTCGCGGAGCCGGACTTCTCGGCGTACGCCGGATCCTGGTCGGGCATCCTCGCCAGCCGGCTCTCCTACCATCTCAACCTGCGGGGGCCCGCCTCGGTCACCGACACCGGCTGCTCCTCCGGGCTGGTGGCCCTGGACTCGGCGATGAAGGCCATCCGCCAGGGCGACTGCGACAGCGCCCTCGTCGCCGGGATCAACCTCTTCCTCTCCCCGGGCAGCCTCGGCAGTGAGACCGAATCCGGCGAGCACGTCCGGGCGTTCGCCGCCGGGGCCAACGGCACGGTCTGGAGCGAGGCCGCGGTCGGCGTCCACATCAAACCGCTGGCCAGGGCCACCGCCGACGGTGACCACGTCTACGGAGTGATCGTCGGCAACGCGGTCAACAACGACGGGCGCAGTAACGGCATCACCGCCCCCGACGCGCGGGCCCAGAAGGATGTCCTGATCAAGGCCTGGAAGCGGGCCGGCATTCCGCCGGAGTCGCTGTCCTACATCGAGGCGCACGGCACCGGGACGGCCCTGGGCGACCCGATCGAGGTCAAGGGCCTCACCTCCGCGTTCGGCGAGTTCACCGACCGCAGGCAGTTCTGCGCGCTGGGCTCGGTCAAGTCGAACATCGGACACACGGTCGGAGCGGCGGGTCTGGTCTCGCTCGTCAAGACCGCGCTCTGCCTGGAACGCCGGACGATGGTTCCGTCGCTGCACTTCGAGGCCCCGAACCCACACCTGGACCTCGTCGACTCGCCGGTGTACGTGAACGACCGGGTCACCGCGTGGGAGGCGGAGGCGACGCCGCTCCGCGCGGGGGTGAGCAGCTTCAGCCTGACCGGGACCAACACCCACGTGGTGCTCCAGGAGGCGCCCCGGACGCCGCCGCGGCAGCGGACCGGTCCGCAGACCCACCTGTACGCGATCTCCGCGCGCAGCGAGCCGCTCCTCGCCCGGTCCGTGGCGCGACAGCTCGCCTTCCTCCGCGCAGGCCCCCCGTACCGCCTCGACGACATCTGCCACACCATGCGGGTGGGCCGGGAGCACCAGTCGGTGCGGGCCGTCGTCCTGTGCGAGGACCTTGACGGCCTGCTGGCCGGACTGGAGCGCCTGCTGCGCCCGCGCCACGAGCACGAGGAGCCGTTCGCGGACGGGCGTACGGCCGTTCTGCGCGGGCGCCCCGGGCCCGTCGCTTCCGGCGAGGCGGCGGTGTCCGGCGGCACGGGCACGGCACCCGCGCCCGGGGCCGGCCGGTGGGCCGCCCTCCCCGAGCCGCTGCGGCACCGGTGCGACGA
>NZ_NTGZ01000171.1 GCF_002551245.1 Streptomyces sp. rh34 | reverse complement strand
AGATGTGTATAAGAGACAGCGCCGGTACAGGGCGTGCGGGCCCTCGTTGGTGCGGTACGGCCCGTCCGCGGTCCTGGCCCGGCCGCCGAGCGTCCGGTGGCCCTCGTGCAGGGTGACGCGCGCACCGGACTCGGCCGCGGTGATCGCGGCGGTGAGGCCGGCGAGGCCGGCGAGGCCGCCGCCGATGACGTGGATGTGTTCCATGGCTGGATCTCCTTCGCATCTTTGATGATGCGACGGATCGGGGGCGGCGGCTCGTGACACGGTCGCCGGGGCGTTGTCAGTGGGGTGCGTCACGATGGGGGGATGGCAGCGAGCGCGGGCAGGACGACCGGGGCGACCAGGACGACCGGGGCGAACAAGGGCAAGAAGGGTGCCGTCGCGGCGGCGCGGCGTCCGGAGGTGCGGCTGCCGCCGCTCGTTCCCTACGACGGCGAGGGCCTGGAGCCGGACGGGGACTACGACGGGGTGCGGTTCGACGGGGTGGACCTGACGGACGCGTCGGGCCGGGGGGCCCGGTTCATGGACTGCGCACTGGAGGGCTGCTCCCTGGACCGTGCGGAGCTGGCGCGGGCCCGCTTCATCGACGCGGTGCTGACGGGCGTACGGGGGGTGGGCACCGATCTCGCGGAGGCCTCGCTGCGGGACGTGGAGGTGGTGGACGCGCGCCTGGGCGGGGTGCAGCTGCACGGTGCGGTGCTGGAGCGGGTGGTGGTGCGGGGCGGCAAGATCGACTACCTGAATCTGCGCGAGGCCCGGCTGAAGGACGTCGTCTTCGAGGGCTGTGTGCTCTCCGAGCCGGACTTCGGGGGCGCGCACCTGGTGCGCGTCGAGTTCCGGGACTGTGTGCTGAAGCGGGCGGACTTCAGCGGGGTCCGGATGGAGTCGGTGGACCTGCGCGCGGTGGCCGAGCTGGACATCGCACGGGGCGTGGACCGGCTGGCGGGCGCGGTGATCAGCCCGTCGCAGCTGATGGAGCTGGCCCCGGCGTTCGCGGCGCAGATCGGGGTGCGGGTGGAGGCGTGAGGCCCCCGGGAGGCCCCGAGGGCCTCACAGACGGGGGAAGCGGGCCTGGAGGTCCCAGATCACGGGGTTGTCGGCGAGGCCCTCGTGCATGTCGGCCAGGTCGGCGATCAGGTCGTGCAGGAAGTCGCGGGCCTCGCGGCGCAGGAGGGAGTGGCTGAAGGTGAGCGGGGGCTCGTCGCCGGGCATCCAGTCCGCCTCGACGTCGACCCAGCCGAAGCGCCGCTCGAACAGCATCCGGTCCGAGGACTCGGTGAAGTCCAGCTCCGCGTACTGCTGCCGGTGCGAGCGGTTGCCGCGCGGGTCCTGGTCGATCTGCTCGACGATGTCGCACAGCGCCCACGCGAAGTCGAGCACCGGCACCCATCCCCAGGCTGTGGACACCTCACGGTCCGCCTTGGTGTCCGCGAGGTAGACGTCGCCGGAGAACAGATCGTGCCGCAGCGCGCGGACGTCCGCGCGGCGGTAGTCGGTCTGCGGGGGGTCGGGGAAGCGGCGGGAGAGGGAGTAGCCGATGTCGAGCACGGATCGATGGTGTCATGCCCGTCCGGGGCGGCCCGACACGATCGGGTGAAGCGGCGCGGGTATGCCGGACGCGTACGCCGATGGCGGGTTCGTCCCGGAGGCTCTGTCTCCGCGACCACCTCGACAACGTCCGGTGACCGGGGGCCGATCGGCTCAGGTCAGTCGGCCACGGCCTCGATGACGGCGAACGGCGCGGCCTCCGTGAGCGGGGTGACCGTCGTGAGGGCCAGGCCCGCGCGGCGGCACACCTCCGCGAAGTCCTCACGGGTGCGCTCCCGGCCGCCCACGTTCACCAGCATGTTGAGGTCGCTCAGGTAGGTGACCCCGCCGTCGGTGACGTCGGCCTGGATGTCGACCGCATCGGGAAGCACGGGCTCCACGATCAGGACGAGGCCGCCGGGCGGGAGCACCTCACGGCAGTGGCTCAGGATCGTGACGACCTGGTCGTCCGTCCAGTCGTGCAGGACGCTCTTCATCAGGTAGAGGTCCGAGCCCCCGGGGACCGAGTGGAAGAAATCTCCGGCGATCAGGGAGCACCGGTCCTCCAACCCGTGCCGCGCCATCGTGTCCGGCGTCCCGGCCAGGCCCTCCGCCGTGTCGAGGACGACACCGGTGAGGCTGGGGTGCGCGGTGAGCACACCGGCCAGGAGGGTGCCGTCGCCCCCGCCGACGTCCGTCACCGAGGTGAACCGGCCGAAGTCGAAGGCGTGCGGCAGGGCGGCGGCGGTCTCCGAGGCGGCCTGGCTCATCGCCGCGTTGAACTCCGCGGACAGCTCGGGGTGCTGGGCGAGATGGCTGAAGAAGTCCGTTCCGAACACGCCGTCGAACGCGACCTCGCCGGTGCGGACGCTGTCGTCCAGGTGCTCCCAGGCACGGACGATCGTCGGCTCGGTGAACATCCTGACGAACGAGGCGAGCGAGTCGGGGCGGCCGGGGTGCAGCAGCGCTCCCGCGGGGGTCACCGCGAACGACCCGGGGAGGGGCTCCCGCAGCAGACCGAGCCCGGTCAGGGCGCGCAGCAGCCGCTCCATGGGCTGGGGTTCGGCTCCGGCGTCGGCGGCCACCTCGATGGCCCGGCGCGGCGCGTCGCCCAACAGTTCCACCACCCTCAACCGGGCCGCCGCACGCAGGGTCTGCGCCGCCATGCTCCCGAACGCGAGCCGGACGATCAGATCGCGGCCGGCCGTCTCAGCGGCCGTGACATCGGTGTTCGTCATGGGTGTTCCCTCTCGACTGTGTGCGGTGGGATGCGCGGTGGGACGTGCGGTGGTTACGCGCGTGAAGGTCAGCCGGCGGACGTGGACCTGCCGGCCAGAGCGCGCGGCGTGCACCCGGCCAGGGCCGTGACGTCGCGGTGGAGGTGGGACTGGTCGGCGTACCCGCACGCGACGGCGACGGTGCCGGCGCTCTCGCCCGCGCAGAGGGCCCGGGCGGCGTGGTCGAAGCGGACCAGCATGGCGGCGCGTTTGGGCGTGAGGCCGATCTGGTCGGTGAACCTGGACCACAGCCGCTTGCGGCTCCATCCGAAGGACGCGGCGAGACCGGCGACCCGTACCCGGCCCCGGCGGGCCACGATGGTGTCCCAGGCGGCGGCGACCTCGGGCGACACCGATGGTGTGCCGGCCGCCCGCTTCGCGAGGAACGCGTCCGTCAGCGCCAGGCGTTCCTGCCACGACGTGGCGTCGGTCATCCGCTCGCGGAGGTAGCGGGCGTGCCGCCCCCACAGGTCTTCCAGACCGTTGACCGACCCGTCCAGTTCGCGCGGGGAGACGCCCAGCACCGCACGGGCGGCCAGGGGCGGCAGACACACCTCGACGCACTCGACGTTCTCGCCCCGGACACGGGCCCGGCCGGGCGACAACGAGGCGACGAAGCTCCTCAGGGGCCGCCGCGCCGTGGCACTCTCCACCGTGAGAGGGCTCTCCCCGAGCCCGATGACGACGACCACGACGGGCTGCGGGAGCACCTGCATGTCCAGCCCGACGGACGCGCGGTCACGGAAGCCGGCCATCCGCACACCGTCGAGCGTTGTGCCGCCGAGGAGGCGGGCGACCTCCCAGCCGTTCTCGGAATCATGGTCCCCGGGCCCGGGACCCCCGTGATCTCTGCGCATGCCCCTACCGTTGCCGACTGCGGCGTGCGTGTCTTGTACGAAAGTTCCGGCTCCGTCCGACGGATCACGCGGGCTCCGCGCCCGGCTCATGGCAGCAGGCGCTGCTCCTTCGCCACCGACACCGCGCCCGCACGGGTGTCGACGCCGAGCTTGTCGTAGATCCGGCCCAGGTGGGTCTTTACCGTGGCCTCGCTGATGAACAGGGCGCGGGCGATGTCGCGGTTGCCGAGGCCCTGGGAGAGCTGGGCCAGGATGTCGCGTTCGCGGTCGGTGAGGGTGGGGCGGGGGCTGCGCATCCGGGCCATGACCCGGCTGGCGACGGGTGCCGAGAGCGTGGTGCGGCCCTGGGCGGCGGACCGGATCGCGGCGAACAGTTCCTCGGGGCGCTCCGCCTTCAGCAGATAGCCGGTCGCCCCCGCCTCGATGGCCCGGGTGATGTCGGCGTCGGTGTCGTACGTGGTCAGCACCAGGACGTGGGCCGTGCCGCCGGCCGCGATGCGGCGGGTCGCCTCGACGCCGTCGATGCCCTCGCCGAGCTGGAGGTCCATGAGGACGACGTCCGGGGTGAGCCGGGCGGCGAGCACCACGGCCTCCTCGCCGCTGCCGGCCTCGCCGACGACCTCGATGTCCGGTTCGCTGCCGAGGAGGGCGAGCAGCCCGGCGCGGACGACCACGTGGTCGTCGCAGAGGAGGATCCGTACGGGGGGTGTCTGCGGGCCTCGGCCGGTCATGCGGGGTCCTCCGGAACGGTGAGGGGGGCGGGCGCCAGCGGGATCGCGGCCGAGAGCACGGTGCCCTCGCCCGGGGCCGACTCGATGGTGAGCGTTCCGCCGAGCTGGTGCACGCGGGCACGGATGGCGGGGAGCCCGTGGCCGCGCACGGTGTCGGGGCTGCGGACGGTCGCGTGCTCCACGGTGAAGCCGCGGCCGTTGTCGCCGACGTCGAGGACCACCCGGTCGTCGAGGTGGGTCAGGGTCAGCCCGGCGGCGGTGGCCCCGGAGTGCTCCCGCACATTGGCCAGGGCCCCCTGGGCGATGCGCAGCAGGGCGGACCGGACCCGGTCCGGCAGCGGGGCGTGCGGGGCGCCTTCCGCATGGCAGTGGACGGTGAGCGCGCCCTCCGCCTGGGCGCTCTCCCGGGCCGCCAGCGCGTGCAGGGCCGCCTCCAGGCTGCCGCCCTCCGCCAGGTCGGCCGGGGCCAGGTCGTGGACGAAGCGGCGGGCCTCGGCGAGGTTGCGTTCCGCGATGCCGGCGGCCGTACGGACATGGCGGCGGGCCGCGTCCGGATCGGCCGTCCAGGTGCGGTCGGCCGCCTGGAGCAGCATCTGCTGACTGGACAGGCCCTGCGCCAGGGTGTCGTGGATCTCCATGGAGAGGCGCTGACGCTCGGCGAGGGTCCCCTCGCGCCGCTCGGTGGCGGCCAGTTCGCGCCGGGTGCGCAGCAGGTCGTCGATCAGCTCGCGCTGGCGTCCGGCCAACTCCCGCTGGCGTACCGCCTGGCGCCGCATATGGACGAAGACGGCGGTCGCCACGGCGGCGACGGCGGGCGGGGCGAGGACCAGGTTCGGGTCGAACCCCTCGGCCAGGCGCAGTTGCGCGGCCACGACGAACGCGGTGAGCAGGGCGACCAGGGCGAGGGCCGCGCGCGGCGGCAGGATGCGCAGGCCGGTGTAGAACAACGGCACCGCGCACCACGCGAAGCTCGGCGCGAGGACCACCAGCACCATCCAGACGAGGACGAGCACCCCGAGCCAGGTGAGCCGGCGCGGGGTGGGGCGCGAGCCCAGGACGGGCCCCAGGAGGTACAGCACCGCCAGGGTGATCGACAGGGCGATGATCCACGGGGTGCGGGCCTCCCCGGGGTGCCGTATCAGGAACCGGGTCAGCGAGGCGCCGAGCAGCAGGAAGAACGCGGCGTGCATGAGGAGCGCGAGCCAGCGGGCGTCGGGGTCGGCGCCGGGGCCCGGGCCGAGGTCCGGACCGCCGTCGCCCGGACCCGAGCCGGGACCTGAGCTGGAACCCGAGGCGAGATGCGAGCCGGAACCCGAGCCGGAACCCGAGCCCGGGCCCGAGCCGGAACCCGAGCCCGGGCCCGAGCCGGAACCCGAGCCCGGGCCCGAGCCCGGGCCCGAGCCGGGGTCAGCACCCCGCCCCGGGCCGGGGGCGGCGTCGTCGGCGGGTCCGCCCCTCTCCGGGGCCCGCGGATCGCTCCGGTGGTCCACCTCGTACCTCGTGTTCCGTCTCGCCCGGCCCTGCTGACCTGCGCGGATCTTCCATGGTGACCCGATCCGGCCTCCCCTGCATCAACCGATCGGCTGATGGGGGCGTCGGCCGACCCGCGCGCCGCTTCCAGCCGGTACGCCGACCGTACGGGGCCGGATCCGCCGGGAGGATCGATACCGGAGCGAAACGCCCGGACCTCTTCCGGGCCGCCCCGCACACCGAACCACCGGGCCGCCCCCGGATCACCAAGGAGCCACCATGAAGAAGCTGTCGCCGCGCACCCGTGTCGTCACCGGCGCCGTCGTCGTCGCCGCCCTCGGGGCCGGCACGTTCGGCGCGATGTCCGCGAGCGCCTCCTCCCCGGCCGCCGCCCCCGCCGCCGCGGTCAAGGCCGACACGAGCAACCGGAACCTCCAGCAGACCACCCACCTCACCGTGGCCGCCGCCACCAAGGCCGCGCAGGCCACGCTGGACGCGGCGAAGAAGGAGAACCAGCGGGTCTCCGTCGCGGTCGTCGACCGCAACGGCAACACCATCGTCTCCCTGCGCGGCGACGGCGCGGGCCCGCAGTCCCCCGAGTCCGCGGTGAAGAAGGCGTACACCGCCGTCTCCTGGAACGCCCCCACCTCCGAGCTGGTCAAGCGCCTGGAGCAGGCTCCGAACCTGAAGGACATCCCTGGCACCCTGTTCCTCGGGGGCGGTGCTCCGGTGCAGGTCAAGGGCGCCCCGGTGGCGGGCATCGGCGTGGCCGGCGCCCCCAGCGGTGACCTGGACGAGAAGTTCGCCCGGGCGGGCGTCGCGGCCCTCGCCCGGTAGTCACCATCCGCACGGGCACAGCAGGGAACGGAGTACCGATGAACGCCTTCGATCACGACCGGGCCGGCCGCCCTGCCGCGGGACGCCGCGTGACCGGGGAACGCGGCCCCCGCGCCCGTCGCCTCGCCCTCGGGCTCGTCGCCGCCGCCCTGCTCGCCGGGTGCTCGGCCGGCCCGACGGAGGCGGCCCCGGGCGCCTCCGCCGCGGCCGGCACCGTGGCGACCCCCGACCCCTCCCGCGCCCCCGCCGGCCGCACCCCCGACGGCACCCTCCTCGTCGCCGACTTCGGCAGCGACACCGTGACCTTCGTCGACCCCGGCCGGGACGGGTCCGGGAAGGGCGGGGCCCCCATCGCCTCGGTGAAGGTCGGCACCGCGCCCTACGGCCTCGTCGTCGGCGAGGACGGGCGGGCCTGGGTCGCCACCGCCGAGGGCGTCGCGGTCGTCGACACCCGGGAGCGGACCCGGCTCGCGCTCGTCCCCTACGAGACGGAGTCCGGCCCGGTCACCACCGGCGAGTACCGGGGCGGCGGCATGGGCATCGCCCTGGCCCCGGACGGGAAGCACGTCTACGTCGGGGTCAACGTGCCCGGCGGCGACGGCGCGGTCGAGGTCATCGACACCGCGACCCGCGAGGTCACCGGCACCGCGCCCGTCGGCGTGCGCCCCTTCGACGTGGACGTGTCCCCGGACGGCCGCGAGGTGTACGCCACCGGTCACGACTCCTTCGACGTGACGGCGGTGGACGCCGACTCGCTGGAGACCCGGCGCATGGAAGTCGCCCCGTACGGCACGGAGGGCGGGCTCGGCTCCTGGCTGAAGCCGCACTACGCCGTCGTGCGCCCCGAGGACGGCACGCTGCTGCTGCCGTTCGAGGGGGAGCGGCTCGCGGTCCTCGACCCGCGCACCGGAGAGGTGACCATCGAACCGATGACCGCGAACACCCACCAGCACGGCGCGGCCCTCGCCCCCGACGGCACCCTCCTCGTGGTGGGCACCGGCCCGATCGGACCGGACGACGAGGACCCCTCGCTCACCGTCCGGTCCCCCGACGGCGAGGAGCGGGTCGTCCCGCTGGACGGCCCGCACGAGGACGTGGCGGTGTCGAAGGACGGCCGTACGGCGTACGTCACCGGCGGCTTCACCCGCGACGGGTACAGGAACGGCATCACGGTCGTCGACCTGGACGACGAGAAGAGTGAGCCGGTCCTCCTGGAGGCAGGCAACCGGCCGCTCGGAATCGCCATCCTCTGAGCTGGAGCCGCCCGCTCTTCCCCCGAGGTGGGCGGCTCCTTCGCCCCCCGGGAGACGTCGCCCCGGGACCTAGGATCGGCCGAGTGAATCACCGAAACCCGGCCCGGCGGCGCACCGCACGGCTCTCGCCGGCCCTCGCCCTGGCTCTCCTCTGCGCGGGCTGCACGGGCGGCGTCGAGGGAACTCCGGGCGCGGCCGGACTGCGCGACCCGTACTTCCCGGGGCTCGGCAACGGCGGCTACGACGTCACCCACTACGGCCTGGAGCTCGACGTCGACCCGGCCGGGGACCAGCTGCGCGGCACCGCGACGATCACCGCCCGCGCCACCCAGGACCTGAGCGCCTTCCACCTCGACCTCGCGGGGCTCGACGTGGACGGCGCCACCGTCGAGGGCCGCCCGGCGGCCGTGAACCGGGCGGGCAAGGAGCTGACGCTGCGTCCGGCGGCCGATGCCGAGGACCGGCTGCGCAAGGGGCGTACGTTCACCGCCGTCGTGCGCTACTCCGGCTCCCCGGAGACGATCACCGACCCGGACGGGTCGAAGGAGGGCTGGCTGCGGACGGCGGACGGCGCGGTCGCCCTCGGCGAACCGGCCGGGTCCATGGCCTGGTTCCCCGGCAACCACCACCCGAGCGACAAGGCGGCGTACGACATCGGGATCACCGTCCCCGAAGGGCTCGCGGGGATCTCCAACGGCGAGCTGGTGTCCCGGCGTACGACGAACGGGCGCACCGACTACCGCTGGCGGACCGCCGAACCGATGGCGAGCTATCTGGCGACCGTCGCCGTGGGGCGGTTCGTCACCGAGGAGTCGGTGACCCCCGACGGCATCCGGCTGTTCACCGCCGTGGACCCGGAGTCGGCGGCGGCGAGCGAGGACGTGCTGGCGCGGATCCCGGCCGTGCTGAAGTGGTCGGCAGGAAAGTTCGGCCCGTATCCCTTCTCCTCCGCCGGGGCGATCGTTGAGCGGACGGGCGACTCGGCCTATGCCCTGGAGACCCAGAACCGGCCCGTCTACCCCGGCCCGCCGGACACGGCGCTCCTCGTCCACGAGCTGGCCCACCAGTGGTTCGGGAACTCCGTCACCCCCGTGACCTGGCGGGACATGTGGCTGAACGAGGGCTTCGCGACCTACGCGGAGTGGCTGTGGGCCGCCGACCACGAGGACGTACCGGTCCAGGAGAGCTTCGAGGCGGCGTACGAGGACGACGCGAACTGGGCGTTCCCGCCGGCGGATCCGCCGACCGCCGCCGAGCTGTCCGGGCCGCCGGTCTACGGGCGCGGGGCGATGGCCGTGCACCGCGTCCGGCTCGCCATGGACGACGACCGGGCGTTCTTCGCCCTGGTCCGGGGGTGGACGAAGGCTCACCGGCACGCCAACGCCTCGACCGAGGACTTCACCGCGTACGTCGAGGAGGAGACGGGGCGGGACCTGACGGAGCTGTGGGACGCCTGGCTGTACGGCAGGAGCCGGCCGCCCCTGGAGGGCTGACCGGCTTCTACTCGCTGACGTGACGCGTTACTTGACGTTGACCCCGGTCCAGGTGGCCGAGACCGCCTTCAGCTCCTCGCTGTCCGCGCCGAACAGGTCGGTCGCCGCCTTCTCGGTCGCGACGCGCGCGCCCGCGTAGTCGGTGGTGGAGGTCATGTAGACGGAGAGGGCCTTGTACCAGATCTGGTACGCCTTCTCCCGGCCGATGCCCGTCAGCGTCGAGCCGTCGGAGGTCGCGGAGTCGTAGTCGACGCCGTTGATCGTCTTCTTTCCGCTGCCCTCGGCGAGCAGGTAGAAGAAGTGGTTGGCGACGCCGGAGGAGTAGTGGACGTCGATGTCGCCGAGGTTCTCGTCCCAGAAGTCGGCCGAGCTGCCGTCCTTGCTGGGCTTGTCCATGTAGCGCAGTGGGGTGCCGTCGCCGTTGATGTCGATCTTCTCGCCGATGAGGTAGTCCCCGGCGTCCGATGCGTTGTCGGCGAAGAACTCCACCGAGGCGCCGAGGATGTCGCTGGTCGCCTCGTTGAGGCCGCCGGACTCGCCCGCGTAGTCCAGGTTGGCGGTGGCGGAGGTGAGGCCGTGGGTCATTTCGTGGGCCGCGACGTCGATGGAGGTGAGAGCGTTCTTGTTGCCCTCGCCGTCGCCGTACGTCATGCAGAAGCAGCTGTCGTCCCAGAAGGCGTTGACGTAGTTCTCGCCGTAGTGGACCCGGGAGTAGGCGGCTTTGCCGTCGCCCGCGATGCCGTCGCGGCCGAGCGCGGTCCTGTAGAAGTCCCAGGTCTTCGCCGCGCCGTAGTGGGCGTCGACGGCGGCGGTCTGCCGGTCCGCGCCGGTGCCGTCGCCCCAGGCGTCGTCGTCGTCCGTGACGAGTTCGCCGGTGCCGGAGGAGCCCTGGTTCAGGTCGTACGTCTGGTGGCCGCCGCGCTCGCCGTCGGCCAGCTCGAAGCCCGCGTCGGTCTTCGTGGTGGTCAGCTCGACCTCGCCGCTGTACTGGCTGTTGCCGGTGCCGGTCTCGATCGCCTCGTAGCTGTGCAGCTTCTCGCCGGTCGTGGCGTCGGTGATGGTGTGGACGCGACTGGGCGTGCCGTCCTTCTGGACGCCCTTCTTGACGGTCTCCCAGGCGAGGACGGGGCTCTCGCCGCCCGCGTAGATCACTTTGCGGGCGCTCGCCGCGGCCTTCAGCTTCGGCGTCGTCGACGCCACGGCTATCTTCGCCTTCGTCGCCTTGTCCACGCTCTTCAGCGTGCCGTCGGCGGCGGTGTGGGTGACCAGGTCGCCGCCGAGGACGGGCAGACCGTCGTAGGTGCGCTCGTAGCGGGTGTGGACCGTGCCCTTGGCGTCCTTGACGACGTCGCGGGCGATCAGCCTCTCCTGGCCGCCGAGCTTCAGGGCCTTCGCCGTCGAGGAGGCGTCCGCCTGCGCCGACGTGATGGCCGTGGCGCGCTGCGCCGAGGAGTTCACGCCGAGTGCGGCGGCCGTGGAGGGCGCCGCCGCGGCGGAGGGGGCGTCGTCGCCGCCGGGCGAGGCGACGGCGGATCCGGCCTGGACACCGGCGACGACCATGGCGGCGACCGCCGCGAGTGCTGCGAGCCGACGGGTGGCGCGGGAGTTGTGGGGGGTGGTGTGGAGGTTCATGAGTGTTCTCCGTTGGTCGTCCTGTGGGGGGACTACGAGCGGAGAGCGTGCCACCTCATGAGCAAAGTTGACGGTGTGCCGACAATTGCCTCACAAGATTTTGACCAGTTCTTGTACGAATGGGGAGCCGTGCTGTCCGGTATTCGGTGAAGTGGTGGATTTTCCGCTGTACGGGGCAGGCGGCGTGACGGACTCTCACACGCGCCGGAGCCCCCGGCCGCGAAGGCGGCCGGGGGCTCCGGTGAAGCGGTGGTGCGCTCGGGTCAGAGGTTGACGCCGAAGTCCTGGGCGATGCCGCGCAGGCCGGAGGCGTACCCCTGGCCGACCGCGCGGAACTTCCACTCGGCGCCGTTGCGGTAGAGCTCGCCGAAGACCATGGCGGTCTCGGTGGCGGCGTCCTCGCTCAGGTCGTAGCGGGCGATCTCGGCGCCGCCGGCCTGGTTGAGGATGCGGATGTACGCGTTGCGAACCTGGCCGAAGTTCTGGCTGCGGTTCTCGGCGTCGTAGATGGAGACCGGGAAGACGATCTTGTCCACGTCGGCCGGCAGACCCGCCAGGTTGACGTTGATCTGCTCGTCGTCGCCCTCGCCCTCACCCGTGACGTTGTCACCGGTGTGCACGATGGTCTGGTCCGGCGTCGACTTGTTGTTGAAGAAGACGAAGTGGCCGTCCGAGACGACCTTCCCCGCCGGGTTGACCGCGATCGCCGAGGCGTCGAGGTCGAAGTCGGTGCCGGTGGTGGTGCGGACGTCCCAGCCGAGGCCGACCGTGACGGCGGTAAGGCCCGGTGCCTCCTTGGTGAGCGAGACGTTGCCGCCCTTGGACAGGCTTACTGCCATGGGAAGTCCCTTTCCTCGTCGTGTGCGGGCTTCGTGCCATCACGAAAGCTACCGTCACCCGTCATAACGCAAGCAGCAGACCACGAGGTTCCTGGTCGCTTTACTTTCTTTGCCGAACTTCGTCCCGAAGTGGACCCGGTCAGGGGCCCCCGTGCGGACCGTGTGCGCAAAAGAAGGTGACGAACGGGGCGCGGGGAAGGGACCATGGGTGTCATGTCCGGGCCCTATGTCATCCGCGGCTCGGTCTCCCTCCCGGAGGCCGAGCTCATGTGGCGTTTCTCGCGGTCCTCCGGGCCCGGCGGCCAGCACGTCAACACCAGCGACTCCCAGGTGGAGCTGCGCTTCGACCTGGCGGCGACCGACGCGCTCCCCGAGGTGTGGAAGGCGCGGGCGCTGGAGCGGCTGGCGAGCAGGCTGGTGGGCGGGGTGGTCTCCGTACGGGCCTCCGAGCACCGCTCCCAGTGGCGCAACCGTGAGACGGCCGCCGTGCGGCTCGCCGCGCTCCTGGCCGAGGCCACGGCGCCGCCGCCCAAGCCCCGGATCAAGCGGAAGATCCCGCGCGGCATCAACGAGCGCAGGCTGCGCGAGAAGAAGCAGCGCGGCGACACCAAGCGCGGGCGCTCGGGCCGCGACTGGTGACACCGACGTGACGTCGACCGACGTGACGTCGAAGGCCGTGCGCCGTCAGCCCAAGTGGCGGTAGCGCCCCTTGAAGTACGCCAGCGGGTCGCCCTCCGGGCTCGGCAGCTCCGCCGTGAGCACCCGCCCGATCACCAGGGTGTGGTCCCCGGCCACCACGCGCTGCTCGGTGCGGCACTCCAACGTCGCCAGCGCTCCGCCGATCAGCGGCGCGCGCGTCACCTCGCCCCGTACGTACGGGACGTCCGCGAACAGCAGCCGGTCACTGATCCGGCCCTTCATGGCGAACCGCCCCGCGATGTGCCGCTGGCTCGCGGCCAGGACGGAGACCGCCCACAGCGGCTGCTCGTCCAGCAGGTCGTCCATCCGGGAGCCGTTGCGCAGGCTCACCGTCACCAGGGGCGGTTCCAGGGACACGGACATGAAGGCGGTCGCCGTCATGCCCACGTCCTCGCCCCGGCCGTCCTCGTCGAGGGGCGGCTCCTGGGCGGTGACCAGCACCACCCCGGCGGCCAGCCGCGCGAGTGCGGCACGGAACTCGTCGTTGCTCACTCCCTCAGCATGGGGGATGGGCTCGGGGCGCGGGGTGGGAGGCTTCGTCTGGAGCACACGAAGACGCTAACCGCGGGGGCCGGGCGGTCGCATCGGGCCAGGGGACCAAGCCGGTCCTAGGACTCCGGAAGGACCGCGTACGCGGGCGCACGGGTGGCGTGACGAGCGGGGCACGGGCGGTGCGACGAGCGGGCGCACACAACAGGAACCGGCCCTTCCCGGCACGCACCGAACGAGAGCCGTCGCCCTGAGTCACCGACACCACTCGGTCATCTGTTGTGACTTGAGTCACAGAGTCCATTTTCTGCTGACCCTGTGTACCGGGTGCACAGCTCACTGTGATTCAGTGGCCGTGACACTGCAACAAGTACGTCGATATGAAACCTGGAGTTGCTGTCGAGGTCTCGGGGAGTGCGAGCGATGGAGGCCGAGTCGGAACCGTACGTCCGCCTTGCGACCATGCGGCAGCTGCATCAGGCCGTCGCTGATCTCAATACGGCGCGGAGTCTGGCGGACACGCTGCAGACCGTGGCCGACGGGATCGTCGCGGGCCTCGGCTACGAGCTGGGCTGCGTGAACCTGGTCCGGCCGGACGGCGACCTCGTCATCGCCGCCTTCGCGGGCAACGCCGCGGCCGAAGCCCTCATCACCGGGCGCGTCGGCTCCCGCTCCTCCTGGGAACGCCGGCTCTCCATGGGTGAGGCCTGGGACGACCTCCGGTTCATTCCGCACACCGAGGGCTGGGTCCTCCTCGACGACGACGTGCCCCAGTGGCACACCGAGGGGCCCGAACCCCGGTTCGAGGACGAGTGGCACCCGCTGGACCGGCTCTACGCCCCGATGTACGCCTCCGGGAGCGGGCGGGACCTCCTCGGCGTCATATCCGTCGACCGGCCGCGCAACGGGCGCCGCCCCGGAGCGTGGGGGCGTGAGGCGCTCCAGATGTACGCCTCCCAGGCCGCCATCGCGATCAGCAACGCCCGGCTGCGGGCCAATATGCAGCGCGCCCTGGTCCGCCTGGAGCGGGAGCAGCAGGCGCTGCGGGCCAGCGAGGAGTCCTTCCGGCAGGCCTTCGAGTACGCGCCCAGCGGCATGGCCATCGCCGAGATGGGCGGCGACCAGCACGGCCGGCTGCTGCGCACCAACGACGCCCTGTGCCGGCTGCTCGGCCGCCCCGCCTCGGTGCTCCGCCGCTACTCCTTCGCCGACCTGGTCCACCCCGAGGACATCGGCACCCTGCTGCGGACCTCCGCCGAGGGCGGCCGGGCCGAGCTGCGCCTGAGCCGCCGGGACAGCACCTATCTGTGGGTCTCGCTGCGCAACTCGGTCGTCGCCGACACCGCCGACGGGCCGCGCTTCCTGCTCACCCATGTCGAGGACATAGAGGAGCGCAAGCGGCACGAGCTGAACCTCGCCCACCGCGCCTCGCACGACGCGCTGACCGGGCTGCCCAACAGCGCCGAGCTGAAGTCACGGCTCAGCGCCCGGATCTGCGAGCGGCCGCACTCCCCGGCCACGACCGCGATCGAGGCGCTGGACGCGGCGTACGGGGATGTCGAGTCGTCCCTGACCCACGGCTACCAGGCCGACGGGTACGAGGGCGAGGCGATTCCCGGCGGCGGGCCCTTCGACCACCATGTGCACACGGTGGCCCCGGACCCGGAGCACGACGACGGGACGAAGGGGCTCGCGGTCCTCTTCTGCGACCTCGACGGCTTCAAGTCCATCAACGACCGCTTCGGGCACCACACCGGCGACGCCGTGCTCATCGAGGTCGCCCGGCGGCTGAGCACGTGCGTACGGGACGGTGACACCGTCGCCCGGCTCGGGGGTGACGAATTCGTCGTTCTCGCCGACGGCCTCGGGGCGGCGGACGCCGCTGACCTGGCCGTTCGTCTGAGAAATGCCATCATTCCGCCCATAAGGGTCGACGGTCGCGCGGTCCGGGTCGGGGCGAGTTTCGGCATCGGCTGGGCCGAGTGCGGAATGACCGTCGAAGAGGTCCTGCGCTCCGCCGACCAGCGGATGTACGTGGAAAAGCGGTCCCGGTCGAAGGTTCACCGCAGGGCCGGATGACGTTCACGACCCGTTTCTCCCCCTACCCCGTACCCGTTCCCCGACGGCCGTCCGGGCCGCTCAGCACAATTCGGGGCCTGCTCCGTTCGAGGTAGGCTCGGCCGGTCGGCGACGGCTGGCGACATGGTGAGGAGTGACCCAGGGATGACGGCCGGAAACAACGGCGCGAGCAAGCCCGAGGACGACGATCCGTTCGGCTATCTGTACGCGGACGGACAGGCGGCAGGCGCCCAGCCGCCCGGCCAGGGCGGCTACGGCTACCCGGGGCCGGCCGCGCAGCCGGGCGTGCCCCGAACGTCCTACAACCAGGTGCGGACCGTCGGCGAGCGCCAGTACGGCCAGCATCAGGCGCCGCAGCAGCAGGGCGGGTACGGCTACCCGCCCCAGCAGAACTACGGCCAGCAGCCCCCGCAGCAGTACAACCGGGCGAACCCGCAGTACGCGGCCCCCGAGACCTACCCCGGCGGGGCGGGCGGGCAGCCTCCGGCGCAGGGCGGCCATGGCGGCGGTCCGGGCCGGAGCGGCCCGAACACCAAGGCGCTCCTGATCGCGGCGGTCGCCGTGGTCGCGGTCGTCGTCATCGGCATCGGCGCCGCGCTGCTCACGGGCGACGACGGCGACAAGGACGACAAGAAGGACGAGGCGTCCTCCTCGCAGGGCCCCGCCGGCGAGGTCGAGGAGTCGAAGAAGCCGGAGAAGAAGCCCAAGGAGTCCCCGAAGCCGGTCGAGCTGCCGAAGCAGGACGCGGCGACGCTGACGCTGGGCGGCACGGCGGCCCTGGACTCCACGGTCAAGGGCGCCAAGGGCGCGAACGGCAACTACATCAACCTGAACGAGGTCGGCCGGTCGGCCACCTGGACGGTCGAGGTTCCCGAGGCCGGCGCGTACACCCTGTACGTGACCTACGGCGTGCCCGGCAAGGACGCGAAGACGACCCTGACGGTCAACGAGCAGGAGCCCCGCTCCATCAACATGAAGAACTTCGCGCAGGCCCCCGAGGGCGACCTGGAGAAGGGCTGGACGAACACCTACGCGTACGTCCAGCTCGACAAGGGCTCCAACACCCTCAAGCTGTCGTGCGAGACGGGCGACGAGTGCGACGCCAATCTCGACCAGCTGGAGCTGAAGTCCGGCCACATCAAGAGCTAGCCACGCGTGTGAGTTCCGACGCCCTGACCGCCCCCGAGGTGGTCAGGGCGTCGGCGTGTGCGGCTCCACGGTGACGCGTGGCAGTAGCTCCGCGTAGGCCGCCGCGTCGAACTCGCCGGCCGTCGGGGCCAGCACGGTCGCCGTCGACAGGGCCACCGCCCGGGCGAGGCGCTCCGGCCAGTCGAGGCCCTCGGCCAGGGCGGACAGCAGCCCGGCCACCGCGGAGTCGCCCGCGCCGGTCGGGTTGCCGCGCACGGGGGCGGGCGGGGCGGCCCGCCAGACGCCGTCCGGGGCTGTCTCTTATACACATCTCTGATGGCGCGA
>NZ_NTGZ01000170.1 GCF_002551245.1 Streptomyces sp. rh34 | reverse complement strand
CCCCGCCGGACATCCGGCGGGGACCAGGGCGCGGGCCCATGGCGGGCACTCCGCGCGTCCGGGCTCCATGCCGGTCGCCCCGGCGGGCGTCCGCCGTCCGCCGCCGCACACCGAGCGGGGCGCGCGCGGCACCGGCAGCCCGGCGCGCCCGATGAGCGGCGGCTGACCCGGCTTCCCCAAAACCGTGGGTCGGGGCGCACCGTCTCACCCGCACGCGGAAGGCCCCGACCTCGGTCGGGGCCTTCCGCGTGCGGGGACCGGGTGCGGCCGACGGGTCAGCCCACCCAGCAGCGCGTCACCGTGTCGTCCTCGACCTGGAAGTTGATGCGGCCGTGGCGGAACTCCATGGTGAGGAACGCGCCCGGGGGAACGGCCCGGACCGTGTCCCAGCCGCGGCTCCTGGCCTGCCGCTCGGCGGCGTCGGCGGCGAGGCCGACGTACGACTCGGCGGCGTCGTCCGGCTGTGCTGGAGGGGTCGGTAGAGATGCCATGCCTTCACCGTATGCGGCCCCGGACCGTGACGGAAGGCCGGGCAGGGAGGGCGTCCGGAAGGCGTCCCACTGCATCTCCGGATGCCGTGGCGGTCACGCTTGTGTCACAGGATCCCCACACGCGTATACGCGGTTCCATTCACTCGAACGGCCCGATCGGAAGCATCGGCAAGCGATAACGGGAAACCACGCTCACCGGCGTCAGAGGCGCCGGAGCCTTCTGAAATCATGGGGATGACCTGCTCCTTTTCTCGTCGGTGCGGAGCGTTGCCCGAATCGCCGGGACACCGGAATTTCCCGCCCCCGTAAACCTGCCTTTCCTTTCCGCACGCTTCCCCCATCCGTCCGCCGGGCGCGGTGCCGCGGGCCGTCGACCGCACCCGGAGTCTCACGGTCCGTCGAGCGAGCGCGTGAGCCGGTCCCTCGCCTCCCGCATGACCTCGGTCAGCTCGGGCGGCTCGATCACCTCGAAATCGATCCCCATCATCAGCACGTGGATCACCAGCACGGTGAGGTCCGGCGCGCCCGCGGTCAGCCGGCAGGTGTCCGCGTCCACGGCCTCCAGCACCCCGGCGGACGGCGACACCCGCCGGGCGGCCTCCGCCAGCGGGGCCTTCAGCAGGATCACGGCCCGTGCCGCGTACGCCGAGACCGCGACGCCCCGGGAGACGTAGGCCGCCAGATCGTCCGCCGGCGGGGTGCGCGGGGCGAAACGGGGGCCGTGCGGCGGCGTCGGGGTGATCCGGTCCACCCGGAAGGTGCGCCAGTCCGCCCGGTCCGGATCCCAGGCCACCAGATACCAGCGGTGCTCGGTGCAGACGAGCCGGTGCGGCTCCACGGTCCGGCGCGAGACCTCCCCGCCGTGGGTCCGGTAGGCGAACCGGAGCCGCTCCGTGTCCCGGCAGGCGGCCGCCAGCTCGGTGAGCACGGCGGGGTCCACGGCGGAGTCGCCCGCCCCGTGCAGCATCGGCACGGTGAACGCGCCGAGCGCGCTCACCCGACGGCGCAGCCGGTTCGGCAGCACCTGTTCCAGTTTGGCCAGCGCGCGTACGGAGGTCTCGCCAATGCCCTCGATGCCGTGCCCGGCGGCCGTGCGCAGGCCGACGGCGACCGCGACGGCTTCCTCGTCGTCCAGCAGCAGCGGCGGCAGTTCGGCGCCGGCCCCGAGCTGGTAGCCGCCGCCGGTGCCCCGGCTGGCGTTCACCGGGTAGCCCAGGTCGCGCAGCTTGTCGACGTCACGGCGCACGGTGCGCGGGGTGACGCCGAGCCGGTCGGCCAGATCGGCGCCGGACCAGTCCCGGTGGGCCTGGAGCAGCGAGAGCAGGCGCAGCAGTCGTGCCGAGGTCTCCAACATACGGGCGAGTCTGCCAGGGGTTGCGGACAGCCTCCGTCCGCAACTGCCGCGCTCCCCGTCCTCAGCGGTCCGCCGGTCCGGGCTCCAGCCGGAGGCAGAGGTCGTTGTCGGCGGTGTAGCACGGAGTGGCGAGTACCCCCGGGGCCGCCGCGCGGGCCGGGTAGACGAAGGACTGGCGGCGGGACCAGACGTCGTCGAGGATGCGGGAGATCCTGACCCCGGCCGCGCCCGCCGCCGGGACCAGCCACAGCTGCCAGAGCTGCGTCTCGCGCACCGGTCCCGCGGCCGTCGGGCCGTAGGGCAGGGTGAACGCGAAGCCGCCGGACGACCCGTCGGCGAGGGTGAGCGGGAAGGGGTGCACCCGGGCCGGGTCCCCCGGCAGCCGGGCCTCCACGGCGGCCCCCTCCCCCGCGGCGACGCCGTACAGCGTGCCCTTGACCGTCATGCCGGCCGGGCCGACGACGACGGCTCCCGCCTCGGCGTGCGGGGCGCGGACCCAGCAGCGCAGGGCGAGCCGTCCGTCGGCGGTCGGGTAGGGGACCCGGGCACTGACGCTCGCGGCTGTCGTGTCCGGGCTGCGGTCGACGAGGGCCCGCAGGTCCCGCAACCCCGGCTCCACGGCCTGGACGGTTCCGGATCCCGGATCCTCGACATAGGCGTCCCAGCGCCCCTCGGCCAGTTCGGTGGAGGCCGGGAGCACCGCCCTCAGCCGCCCGGGACCGGACCCGCCGAGCGGGATTCGCACCGTGCCGCCGGGCCTGCGGCCTGCCGCGCCCCGGCGTCGCAGGAGCAGCACGGACGTGGGGGCGAAGGCCGGGGCGGTCAGGTCGAAGGTGAGCGTCCCGGCCGGATCGGCGGCGCAGTCGGCCCGTACGGTGGCTATGGCGGGGGTCATGCGGCCCTTCCCTTGCGGAGCACGTCGGCGGCCTTGTAGCGCAGGGCGTAGGCCCCGTCGAGGACGCTGCCCCGGGTGCGGTGCAGTGCGGTGCGCAGGGCCCCGTGCCCGTGCCCCTGGGCGCCGCGGGCGACGAGTTCGGTGAACAGGCTCTCGTGGCGCTCGGCGATCCGCGCCGGGTCGAAGCGGGCCGAGGCGCTCAGCGCGGCCCCGCCCATCCGGTGGCGCAGTCCGTCGTCCTCGATCAGCTGGAGCAGCGCGGAGGCGATCGCGTCCGGGTCGCCGACCGGCACCAGCCGCCCGTCGACGCCGTCCTCGACGATCTCGGCCGGTCCGTGCGGGCAGTCGGTGGCGACGACCGGCAGACCGCCGCGCATCGCCTCGACGATCGTCATGCCGAAGGACTCGCGGTCCGAAGTGACGGCGGCGATCGACCCCTTGGGCCACTCGGCCTCCATCGGGTTGGCCGAGCCCATCAGGAACACGTGGTTGTGCAGGCCGAGTTGGTCGATGAGGGCGCGCAGCGACGCCTGTTCGTCGCCGGTCGCGTCCCCGCCGCCGTAGATGCGCAGCCGCCAGTCCGGGCGGGCCGCGGACACCTGGGCGAAGGCCCGCACCAAGAGGTCGTAGCGCTTGACCCGGTGCAGCCGGCCTGCCGCGACGACCCACTTCAGGTCGCCGCTCGCGGGCGGACAGGCGGGCTCGGGAACGGCGTTGGGGATGGCCTCGATCCGCACGCCGGGCAGCTTCAGCCGGCCGCGGTAGTCGTCCGCGTCGGCACGGGTGACCGTGGTGAGCGCGTCGAGCAGCGTGTAACGGTGGGCGATCTCGCGGCGCAGCCGGTAGCTGTGGCTGTCGAGCGTCAGGTGCTCCTGCCCGACGCGCACCGGTCCGCGGCGGGTCTGCCGGCTGAGGTGCACGTTGAGACCGGGGCGGGTGCCGACGACGACGTCCGCCTCGACCGCCTGGAGGTGAGCGGCGATGCGGGCGTCGGTGAGCCTGCTGTACTGCTGGTGCCTGCTGTCCCCGCGCGGGAACACCGCGGCGGGCCGGACGTGTTCGGCGTCGCCGCCGTCGTACGTCGCGCTCTTCTTCCGCAGGTCGACGAGGTGGCGCAGCGTCACGCCCTCGGGCGCGCCGAGGACGGGGGCGTCATGGTGCCGGAAGACGGACACGATCTCGACGTCGTGCTGCTCGGCGAGCGTACGGGCGAGCGTGAACGTCGTCCGGATGGTTCCTCCGATTCCATAGGCATTGTGCAGAAGAAAAGAGATATGCATGGTGTCGCTGTTTCTCCCGTCGGCCTGGCCTTGTCAAGACTGCGCTTCCCAGCGGATTCCCGCCCGAAATGCACCGGGAAATCCCGGAGTATCCGCGACCTTGCGCACGGTATCCCCGCTCCCTCGCCGGACCACCGCTGACCTGCGGGTTCCGGAGGCATTCAATCCGGATAGCCGCAGGGCCCGGAAGCGTCTGGACCGCGCGTGCGGGCCGCCGGTGTGGTAGCCCGGACGGCTACCCGCCATCCGTTCACCAACGCTTTCCTTCGAGCTTGACGGAGGAGAATGCCGGGAGGTTGCCCGCACCCCGGTAAAACTTCCGGGTGGAACGCGAGAGCCGTACGTCGGCTGCTCGACGTACCGATGTGTCGACCTGTTCCGCACTTCCGTGCGCCCCGGTGCGTGACTCCTGCCACGGATCCCGCGTTGTCTCTTCATGGAGCCCGGGAACCACCCGGCCCACGCACCGAGTTCGAGGAGTCCCCGTGCCGCGCATGCTCGACGTCAGCCAGGACGTACGCGCCGAGATCGGCGACGACGAAGCCGACCGGCTGCTCGTCGGCGACAACGCCCCGGGCAGTTACGACTGCACCTCCTGCCGCACCCCGGGCGACTCCGACCAGGAACGCACCAGCACGGTGCTGTTCATCGGTGACGAGACCGCCGTCCTCGCGTTCGCCCACGCGACGTGCATCCCCTCGCAGGTCGTCAAGGTCGCGGAGGACCAGCTCCAGGGCGCGGTGCGCAGCATCACCGGAAGCGAGCAGAAGACTACGGAGGGGCGCATGCCCGAACAGGCCGTCCTCGGCATCACCAGCGGACTCGTCCTCATCGAGGACGATCTCCGCCCGGCCCTGGTCGTCGAACCGACCGGCCCGGTCGCCCGGCCCGGCACCGACGGCAGCGGGGGCGACGAGTTCCTCCAGCTGCTGCTGGAGCAGGGCTTCCGCCCCGCCCCCGATCTGAACCGGCTGCCCGGGGTCCTCGCGGGCTGGTCCGTGCTGCTGGCGGTGGGCCAGCTGCACGCGGTGCTGCAGCCGAGCGCCGGCGGCGGCAACCCGGTCGCCTGGTGGCAGGCCCACCAGCCGCTCCAGGTGACCGACGGCTGGCGGGCCGCGGTCAACAAGTCGCAGACGGTCCTCGTCTTCGCCGCCCCGGCCGGCACCATCGGCCAGCAGCCGCGCGAGGATCTGCTCCGGGACGCCCTGGAGAAGGCCGCGGTCAACGGCCTGCTGGTCGCCGCGTCGATGCCGCTGGCCGGGACCTGATCATGCCCGGCCGGCTCGGGCGCCCCCGCCGAACAGCGTTTTCTCCGGCGGAACCGCATCCGACGGGCGGTGAGGTCGTTGGCACCTACGTGCACTCATACGACTCCTCCCGCCAGCATCAGAGTCAGATCCCTGCCATGCGTCCTTCGCAGGATCCGTCGGGGGGCATGTCCCCCACCCCGATCTACGACGCGCTGCACTCCGAGTACCGGCGCTCGTTCCGGGCGTTGCCGGGCGACCGGAGCGGCGAGGAGAATCTCGGGTTCCCGGCCTTCGGCGCCGGTCTCTTCGCCTCCAGGACCGCGCTGAGCGCTCACCCCGCCCCTTCCGGGCACTACGGCCAGAACGGGAGCGGCGGGCAGAGCCAGCACACCGGGGGCCTCGGTTCCTGGCAGCGGGTGGGGCGGCATGCGGGGCGGCCCCGGCCCGCGGCACTGCCGCCGGGGCCACGGGACTCCTGAGGCCCGAGGACGAACGCCGCACGACGGAGCCCCGGGCCGCGCTCTCGCGAGAGCGCGGCCCGGGGCTCCGTCGTGCACGGGTGCTACTTGTTGCGGCCGCGCTTCTCGCGGACCCGGACGGAGATGTGGATCGGGGTGCCCTCGAAGCCGAACTCCTCGCGCAGGCGGCGCTCGACGAAGCGGCGGTAGCCGTGCTCCAGGAAGCCGGAGGCGAAGAGCACGAAGCGCGGGGGCTTGGTGCCCGCCTGGGTGCCGAAGAGGATCCTCGGCTGCTTGCCGCCGCGGATCGGGTGCGGGTGGGAGGCGACGATCTCACCGAGGAAGGCGTTGAGCCGGCCGGTGGGGACGCGGGTCTCCCAGCCCTCGATCGCGGTCTCGATCGCCGGGACCAGCTTCTCCATGTGCCGGCCGGTGAGGGCCGAGACGTTGACGCGCGGGGCCCAGGAGATCTGCGCGAGCTCCGTCTCGATCTCGCGCTCCAGGTAGTAGCGGCGCTCCTCGTCGAGGGTGTCCCACTTGTTGAAGGCGACGACGAGGGCCCGCCCGGCCTCCACGGCCATGGTGATGATCCGCTGGTCCTGGACGCTGATGGACTCGCTGGAGTCGATCAGGACGACGGCGACCTCGGCCTTCTCGACGGCGGCGGCCGTACGCAGCGAGGCGTAGTAGTCCGCGCCTTCCTGGAGGTGGACGCGGCGGCGGATGCCGGCCGTGTCGATGAACTTCCAGGTGATGCCGCCGAGCTTGATCAGCTCGTCGACCGGGTCGCGGGTGGTGCCGGCCTGCTCGTTGACGACGACCCGGTCCTCGCCCGCGACCTTGTTCAGCAGGGAGGACTTGCCGACGTTCGGGCGGCCGATCAGGGCGATGCGGCGGGGGCCGCCGAGGGCGGTGCCGAACTGCTGGGCCGGGGCGTCGGGCAGGGCCTCCAGGACCGCGTCCAGCATGTCGCCGGTGCCGCGGCCGTGCAGCGAGGAGACCGGGTAGGGCTCTCCGAGGCCCAGCGACCACAGGGCGCTGGCGTCCGCCTCGCCGCTCTGGCCGTCGACCTTGTTGGCGCAGAGGACGACGGGCTTGCCGGCCCGGCGCAGCAGTTTGACGACGGCCTCGTCGGTGTCGGTGGCTCCGACGGTCGAGTCGACGACGAAGACGACCGCGTCGGCCGTCTCGATGGCGTATTCGGCCTGGGCGGCGACGGAGGCGTCGAGGCCCAGCACGTCCTGCTCCCAGCCGCCGGTGTCGACGACCTTGAAGCGCCGTCCGGCCCATTCGGCCTCGTAGCTGACGCGGTCACGGGTGACGCCGGGCTTGTCCTGCACGACGGCCTCGCGGCGGCCGATGATCCGGTTCACCAGGGTCGACTTGCCGACATTGGGGCGGCCGACGACGGCGAGCACGGGGAGCGGGCCGTGACCGGCCTCGTCGAGGGCTCCCTCGACCTCCTCGGGATCGAAGCCTTCCTGCGCGGCGAGCTCCATGAACTCCGCAAACTCGGCATCGCCAAGTGCTCCGTGCTCGTGGCCCGAGCCGTCGGAGTGAATCTGGTCGTTCATGAAGTCCGTTCCTCTTTGCATCATCATCGATGGACCGCGATCAGCGCGGTCCACTACTCAAGTCTCGCCTATCGCCCGGTGAGGCGCTTGGCACTTTCCAGGTGGTCGGTCAGCTTCGCCTGGATCCGCAGGGTCGCCTCGTCCAGCGCCCTGCGCGTCCGCCGCCCGTCGCCCGCACTCGCGTCGAACGCGTCACCGAAGACGACGTCGACCCGGCTGCGCAGCGGGGGCAGCCCCCGTATCAACCGTCCGCGGCGCTCGGTGCTTCCCAGGACGGCCACGGGGACGATCGGAGCCCCGCCCCGTACCGCGAAATACGCGAGTCCGGCCCGCAGCGAGGCGAAGTCTCCTTCGCCGCGGGTGCCCTCGGGGAAGATCCCGAGGACGCCGCCGTCCTCCAGCACGCCGAGCGCGTGGGTGATGGCGGTGCGGTCGACGACTCGGCGGTCCACCTCGATCTGTCCGATTCCGTGCAGGAACGGGTCGAGGGGGCCAACGAACGCCTCCTTCTTGATCAGGAAGTGCACCGGCCGGGGCGCGGTGCCCATCAGCATCGGTCCGTCGATGTTGTGGGAGTGGTTCACCGCGAGTATGACGGGTCCGGCGGCGGGCACGCGCCACGCGCCCAGGACTCTGGGCTTCCAGAGCCCGTACATCAGGCCGATGCCGATGGACCGCCCGACGGCCGCTCCGCGCGGCGTGGGCGCGCCTGTGGCATCGCTCACGCGGCGACCCGCTTCCCCTCGACGAGGGTGACGACGCACTCGATGACCTGCTGGAGGGTCAGCTCGGTGGTGTCCACCTCGACGGCGTCGTCCGCCTTGGCGAGCGGCGAGGTCTTGCGTCCGGAGTCGGCGGCGTCCCGCTTGATCAGCGCCTCACGGGTGGCGGTCAGGTCGGAGCCCTTGACCTCGCCGCTGCGGCGGGCGGCGCGGGCCTCCGGGGAGGCGGTGAGGAAGATCTTGAGGTCGGCGGCGGGCAGCACGGTGGTGCCGATGTCCCGGCCCTCGACGACGATGCCGCCGGTCGCGGCCGCGGCGATGGAGCGCTGGAGCTCGGTGATGAGCGCCCGCACCTCGGGGACGGCGCTCACGGCGCTGACCTTGGAGGTGACCTCCTGGGTGCGGATCGGGCCGGAGGCGTCCTCGCCGTCGACGGTGATCGTCGGGGCGGCGGGGTCGGTACCGGAGACGATCACCGGCTTGGCGGCGGCGGTCGCGATCTCGGCCGGGTCGCCGACGTCGATGCCGTTGTTCAGCATCCACCAGGTGATGGCCCGGTACTGCGCGCCGGTGTCCAGGTAGCTCAGGCCGAGCTTGGCGGCGACGGCCTTGGACGTGCTCGACTTGCCGGTGCCCGAGGGCCCGTCGATGGCGACGATCACGGAGGAGCGTGCGGTTTCCACGGTGGTGGACACCTTCCTGGTACACGGTGCGGGGACGGACGGGCCTGGGAGACGGCCTCGTACCAGGTTACCGAGTACCGGGCGGGCCCTTGTACCCCGTACGGGGGAGGCGGGCCACCCGGGTGGGGGTGGCGGCGCCGCGGCGCCCAGGACCGGGGTCAGCCGCGGATCGACCAGCCCCGCTCCTGGAGTGCCGTGCCGAGGACCGGGGCGGCGCTGGGCTCGACCATGAGCTGGACGAGGCCCGCCTGCTGGCCGGTGGCGTGCTCGATGCGGACGTCCTCGATGTTGACCCCGGCGCGGCCGGCGTCGGCGAAGATCGCGGCCAGCTCGCCCGGCCGGTCGCCGATGAGGACGGCCACGGTCTCGTAGGCGGCGGGCGCCGCGCCGTGCTTGCCGGGGACCCGGACGCGGCCGGCGTTGCCGCGGCGCAGGACGTCCTCGATGGCGTCGGTGCCCGCGCGCCGCTTCTCCTCGTCCGAGGAGTGCAGGCCGCGCAGCGCGGTCACGGTCTCCTCCAGGTCGGCGGCGACCCCCGCGAGGACATCGGCGACCGGGCCCGGGTTGGCGGAGAGGATCTCCACCCACATCCGGGGGTCGGACGCGGCGATCCGGGTGACGTCGCGGATGCCCTGCCCGCACAGCCGTACGGCGGTCTCGTCGGCCTCCTCCAGCCGGGCGGCGACCATCGAGGAGATCAGCTGCGGGGTGTGCGAGACGAGAGCCACGGCCCGGTCGTGGGCGTCGGCGTCCATGACGACGGGCACGGCCCGGCACAGGGCGACCAGCTCCAGCGCCAGGTTGAGCACCTCGGTGTCGGTGTCCCGGGTCGGGGTGAGGACCCAGGGGCGGCCCTCGAAGAGGTCGGCGGTCGCGGCGAGCGGACCGGAGCGCTCCTTGCCCGCCATCGGATGCGTGCCGATGTACGGGGCGAGGTCGAGGCCGAGCGCCTCCAGCTCGCGGCGCGGACCGCCCTTGACGCTGGCGACGTCCAGGTAGCCCCGGGCCGCCCCGTCGCGCATGGCCCCGGCCAGGACGGTGGCGGTGTGCGCGGGCGGTACGGCGACGATCGCCAGGTCGACCCGGCCCTGGGGCGGCTCGTCCGTGCCGGCGCCGAGCGCGGCGGCGGTGCGGGCGGAGGAGGCGTCGTGGTCGACGAGGTGCACGTGCACGCCCCGGCCGGCCAGTGCCAGGGCGGCGGAGGTGCCGACGAGCCCGGTTCCGATGACGAGGGCGGTTCTCACTGGGCGATGTCCTTGCGCAGAGCGGCGGTGGCGCCGAGGTAGACGTGGCTGATCTCGGCGCGCGGGAGATAGGTCTCGACGTGCACGAGGATACGGACGACCCGGGGCATGGCCCCGTCGATGTCCAGCTCCTGGGCACAGATCAGGGGTACGTCGACGATCCCGAGGCCGCGCGCGGCGGCGGCGGGGAAGTCGCTGTGCAGGTCGGGAGTGGCGGTGAACCAGATGCTGATCAGGTCGTCGGCGACGAGTTCGTTCCGGTCCAGGACGGCCGTCAGCAGTTCACCGACCCGCTGGTCCATGTGCCCGGCCTCGTCCCGGTCCAGCTGGACGGCGCCCCGGACCGCTCGTACCGCCACGTCGCACTCCTCGCTCTTCGCTGATCGTCCGCGCCTCCGGCCCGGCGCTCCGTGGCGCGGCCGAGTGCTCGTCCCAGCCTAGAGCGGCCGCGGCGGGCCGGGTCACGGCGTTCCGTCCGTGAGACGGGCGGTGACGTGCGCGGGACGCCCCGGAGTGCGCGGTCGTCGGGAGCGGTCAGGGCCGTCAGGGCCTCTGTCGCCACCCGGGCGGGCGCACGGTCCGCCCGGTTGCTTCACCCGGGGGCCCGCCGCCGCCACGATGGCCAGCACCCACCGCACGATGCCCGCTACCGAAGGAGAGCCCATGAACGCACGGCGAAGGACGGTGCTGGCCGCGGGTGCGGCGGGCGCCGCCGCCCTGGCCACCGGCTGCGGATCGTCCGGCGGGAACGACGGGGACGACGGCGGGGACACGAGCGGTACGCCCACCGCGTCGGCGGGTCCGACGGACGGGGCGACGGACGGGGCGTCGCCGGACGCTCCGGGCGGCGTGGAGCTGGCCAGGACCGCGGACGTCCCGGTCGGCGGCGGCACCGTCATCAAGGAGCGGAAGGTGGTGGTGACCCAGCCGGAGGAGGGCGAGTTCAGGGCGTTCTCCGCCGTCTGCACCCATGCGAGCTGCCTCGTCTCGACGGTGAGCGACGGCACGATCAACTGCCCCTGCCACGGCAGCAAGTACAGCATCACGGACGCGGCGGTCGAGGCCGGCCCGGCGACCCGGCCGCTGCCCGCCGAGCGGATCACCGTATCGGGGGGCGCGATCCGGCTGGTCTGAGCCGGGACCGGTAGCCTCGCGGCCATGATCACCGCCGCCGACGAGGCACTCGTACGCGATCACACGGTCTACGCCTGCGTGATGGGCTCGCGCGCGTTCGGGCTGGCCACGGAGGACAGCGATACGGACCGGCGCGGGGTGTTCCTCGCGCCCACCCCGCTGTTCTGGCGCTTCGAGAAGCCGCCGACGCATGTGGAGGGCCCCGCGCCGGAGCAGTTCTCCTGGGAACTGGAACGCTTCTGCGAGCTGGCGCTGCGCGCCAACCCGAACGTGCTGGAGTGCCTGCACTCCCCGCTGGTGGAGTCCGTGGACGACACCGGCCGCGAGCTGCTGGCGCTGCGCGGGGCGTTCCTGTCGCGGCTCGCGCACGGCACGTTCGTCCGGTACGCGCTGGGCCAGCGGAGGAAGCTGGAGGCCGACGTGCGGGTCCACGGCGCGCCGCGCTGGAAGCACGCGATGCATCTGCTGCGGCTGCTGGCGAGCTGCCGGGACCTGCTGCGCACGGGCGAGCTGCGCATCGACGTCGGCGAGGCCCGTGGGGAGCTGCTGGCGGTGAAGCGGGGCGAGGTGCCCTGGCCGGAGGTGGAGCGCCGGATGAACCGCCTCGGCGAGGAGAACGACGAGGCGGCGACCCGCTCCCCGCTGCCGCCGGAACCCGACCGGGCGGCCGTGGAGGACTTCCTCGTCCGGGCCCGGCGGGCTTCGGCCGACCGCACGCCGGGCCGAGCCGGGCTCACACCGTCCGGGGACCGCCCGACGCGGCCGTGAGTTCGGCCGGCTTCCGGAATTCGCCTCCGCTCACTCAGGGAGGTCCCGTAGGCGAAACGATGACGCGCGCACGCCGGCCGGTGCGGCTCAGGCGTCCCAGAGCGCGGCGAGGGAGAGCAGGTCGCTGCGGTACTCGATGCGTTCCGACCATTCCTTGGGCCAGGCCGCCGCACCCAGGTGCGCCCCGGCCAGCGCCCCGGTCAGGCAGGCGATCGAATCGGAGTCGCCCCGTGTGCAGGCGGCCCGGCGCAGGGCGGTGACGGGCTCCTCGGGGAACAGCAGGAAGCAGTGCAGGGCGGAGGCGAGGGCTTCCTCGGCGACCCAGCCGTCCCCGGTCCGCTCGCACGGGTCGGTCTCCGGTGACGGATCGCGCAGCGCGTCCTGGACGGTCGCGAGCGCGGTCAGGCACTCGTCCCAGCCGCGCTGGATGTACGCCTGAGGGGTGGCGTCGCCCGCGTGGCGCCAGAGGTCGCCGAGCCAGCGGGTGTGGTAGCGGCCCCGGTTCTCGTAGGCGTAGCTGCGCAACCGCCCGATCAGCCCGAGGGGTTCGGCGCCCTGGGCGAGCAGGAACACCGCGCGGGCCAGCAGGTCGGAGGCGGCCAGGGCGGTGGGGTGGCCGTGGGTGAGGGCGGCCTGGAGCTGGGCGGCCCCGGCGCGCTGTTCCTCGCTGAGGCCGGGGACCAGGCCGACGGGGGCGACCCGCATGTTGGCGCCGCAGCCCTTGGAGTGCGTCTGGCTGGCCTCCTGCCAGACGCCGCCGAATTCGAGCAGGCGGCAGGCGGTGAGGCAGGTGTTGCCCGGGGCTCGGTTGTTGTCCGGCGAGTGGTACCAGGCGACGAACTCCGCGCTGACCGGGCCCACCAGCCGTTCGGGCGTGAGCAGTCCGCTGTCCATGGCGGTGCGGATGCCCCGGCCCAGCGCGATCGTCATCTGGGTGTCGTCGGAGACGATGGCGGGCTTCAGGAGGGGGATCTGCCGCCAGGGTCCGAACTTGGCGAGGATGCCGGGCACGTCGTTGAACTCGGTGGGGAATCCCAGGGCGTCGCCCAGCGCGAGCCCGGTCAGCGCGCCGGTGGCCGCCTGTTTGGTGAGGGGCGGGGTGGTGATGGTCATCTGTCTCGTCCTTCCGATGTCGCGTACGACGGGTCCGCGGGTGCGTCCGGTCGTGGCGGGCGCAGGAGCGGCGGGTGCAGGGCGGTGGCGGTGCCCGCCCGGTAGAGGGCGGCCGGTTTGCCCCGGCCGCCGGTGCGGCGCGGCGGGCCCTCGACGGCTTGGACGAAGCCGGGCGCGTTCAGGACCTTGCGCCGGAAGTTGGGGCGGTCGAGCTCGACGCCCCAGACGGTCTCGTAGACCTGCTGGAGCTCGCCGAGGGTGAATTCGGCGGGACAGAACGCGGTGGCCAGGCAGCTGTATTCGAGCTTGGCGCCGATCCGGTCGTGGGCGTCGGCGAGGATCCGGTCGTGGTCGAAGGCCAGCGGCCCCGTGGAGCCGGTGTCCCACCACCGGGCGCTCGCCGCGTCGCCGCCGCCGCGCGGTTCGGGCAGATCCGGCAGGAGTGCGGCGTACGCGACGGAGACGACCCGCATCCTCGGGTCGCGGTCCGGGGCGGTGTAGGTGCGCAGCTGTTCGAGGTGGAGGGCGCCGACGGTGCCCCGGCCGAGGCCGGTCTCCTCGGCGAGCTCGCGGCGGGCGGCGTCCTCGGCGGACTCGCGGGGCAGGAGGAAGCCGCCGGGCAGCGCCCACCGGCCCCGGAAGGGCTCCTGACCGCGTTCGACGAGCAGCACGTGCAGCCGGGCCTCGCGGACGGTGAAGACCGCGAGATCGACGGTGACCGCGAACGGGGCGAAGGCGTGCGGGTCGTAGCCCTCGGGGGCGGGGGTGCTCATCGGTTCTCCGGGAGGGGTGCGGCGAAGTCCCAGCCGGAGGCGAGGAGTTCGTCGACGGCGGTGACGGCTGCGGTGAGCCGCGCCTCGGGTGGGCCGGTGATCTCGATGAACCGCCGTCCCGTGCGGGTGAGCTCGGCACGGAAGCGATCGGTCATCCAGGGGCGCAGTTCCTCGCCGTCGCGCAGTCCGTCGTCCTCGAAGGCGACGCCCTCGTGGTCGGTGAGGAGCCACAGATGGTGCCCGGCCCGGTCGGCGATCTCCTCGACGAGCAAGTTGCGGCCGCCGACGTACCGCTCGTGCCAGACGGTGGTGGCGAAGGAGTCGGTGTCGCAGAAGAGCACCGGGGCCCCGGCGCGGGCGGCGGCCTCCTCCCGGTCGTTCTGGGCCTGCGCGATGAGCGGGAAGTCGTCGGTGGTGAAGCTGACGTCCTCCCAGGCGGCCCCGGGCCACCGCTCGCGCAGGGCGGCGAGCTTGTGCTCGCTGTACTCGCGCCCGTACTCGGCGACGTAGCCGGTGCGCGCCCACACGCCGCCGCGTGCGCGGTAGTGGGCGGCGAGCGCCCGCGCGAGGGTGGTGGTGCCGGTGGACTCCGCGCCGAGGACGACGACCCGGCGGGCGAGGGCGGCCCGCACGGGCGGCCGGAGGAAGTCCCAGCAGGCGGCCGGGTCCTGGCGCACGGCGGTGCCGGAGACCGGGAAGAGGGTGCGGCCCTGGTCGACGAGGACGGACGCGGCGCCGAAACGGCGGCCCAGCTCCTCCCCGTACGTCTCCGAGGTGAAGACGGCGTCCACGCGCTCGGGCACGGCCGCGGTGAACACCGCCATGTGCGCGTCCCAGACCGCCGGGTCGCGCACGTCCATGTGCGTGTCGTCGACCGCGCCCACCACGGTGACGTCCGGGTGGACCTCGCGCATCCAGGCGACCCGGTCGGCGAGCGGTACGGACTCGACGGAGGCGGCGCAGACCAGCACGGTCAGCCGTTCGCAGCGGTCCCGGGCGGTCTCGACGAGGTGGTGGTGCCCGGCGTGCGGCGGGTAGAACTTGCCGAGTACCAGGCCGTGTTCGTAGCGCTTCATGCCGCGGCCACCTCCGCGGGGAGCGGGGCGCGGGCGGTCAGGTCGCGGTGCCAGTTGCGCAGGCCGACGAGGCAGAGCGCGAGGAACCCGGCGTACAGCAGCGAGGTCAGATACAGCCCCTTGTGGGCGTACAGCGGGATGTAGACGATGTCGGCGGCGATCCACAGCCACCAGGACTCCAGCCGCTTCCTGCACTGTCCGTACGTCGCCATCAGCGACAGGGACGTCGTCAGCGCGTCCCAGAACGGGACGGTGGAGTCGGTGGCCCGGGACAGCAGCAGCGTGATCCCGGCGGTCCCCACCACCCCCGCCGTGAGCAGCCAGGTCCATTCGGTGCGGGTCGTTCTGCGCACCGGCAGGACGGCGGTTCCTGGTCCACCCCCGTGGGTCCAGGTCCACCAGCCGTACGCGGCGAGGGTGATGAAGACGATCTGGAGGCCCGCGTCGGCGTACAGGCCGGACTGGGCGAACAGCAGGATGAAGAAGAGGTTGTTGGCGATGCCGATCGGCCAGTTGGCGAGGTGCTGGCGGGCCACGAGCCAGACGCACAGCGCGCCGCTTCCGAAGCCCAGCACCTCGGTCCAGCTGACCGGGGTGTCCAGGATCGTCACCAGGGGCTGTTGCAGGGGATCGAGTACGTCCGCGAGGCTCACGCCCGCCTCCTTCTTAATAGTCACTCTGACTATAAAGGTTGGAGGGGGACGGCAAAAGGCCCGCGGCCGGTTCTGTTCGAACTTTCCGAACAGATACCGGCCGCGGGCCTTCGCGTGGACGCGGGTGCGGCTAGAGACCGACCTCGCGCATCAGCATGCCGACCTCGGTGTTGGTGAGGCGGCGCAGCCAGCCGGATTTCTGGTCGCCCAGCGGGATCGGCCCGAAGGACGTCCGCACGAGCCGCTCGACCGGGAAGCCGGCCTCCGCCAGCATCCGGCGCACGATGTGCTTGCGGCCCTCGTGGAGGGTCACCTCGACCAGGTAGTTCTTGCCGGTGTTCTCGACGACGCGGAAGTGGTCGGCGCGGGCGTAGCCGTCCTCCAGCTGGATGCCGTCCTTGAGCCGCTTGCCGAGGTCGCGCGGCAGGGGGCCCTGGATGGCTGCCAGGTAGGTCTTCTTCACGCCGTACTTGGGATGCGTGAGGCGGTGGGCCAGCTCACCGTGGTTGGTGAGCATGATGATGCCCTCCGTCTCGGTGTCCAGCCGGCCGACGTGGAACAGCCGCGTCTCGCGGTTGGTCACGTAGTCGCCGAGGCACTGACGGCCGTCCGGGTCCTCCATCGAGGAGACGACCCCGGCGGGCTTGTTCAGCGCGAAGAAGAGATACGACTGGGCGGCGACCGTCAGGCCGTCGACCTTGATCTCGTCCTTGTGGACATCGACGCGCTTGCCCTGCTCGACGACGATCTCGCCGTTGACCTCGACGCGGGACTGCTCGATCAGCTCCTCGCACGCCCGGCGCGAGCCCATGCCGGCGCGGGCGAGGACCTTCTGCAGCCGCTCGCCCTCCTCCTCGGCACCCGGGTGGGTCCTGGGGAGGTTGATCTCGGGCTTGTTCGCATACCGGTCGCGGTTGCGCTGCTCGATCTTGGCGTCCAGCTCACGCGGGCGCGAGGGGGCGGCACGGCGGAAACCGCCGGTGCGGCCGCTGCCGCCCTGTGCGGGCTTCGGGCCGCCCTTGGCGCCGCCCCGGGCGGCGGAGCCGCGGCCCTTGCGGGGGCCTTCCTGCTCGGACCTGACGCCGGGGGCGTCGTTGCCGACGTCGTAGCGGCGCTCCTCCGGGCGGGGACGGCGGGGGCGCTGCTCCTCGTCGCGCCCGCCCTGGTAGCTCGGACGACCGTCCTGAGAGCCCTGACGGCCTCCCTGAGAGCCCTGGCGCCCGCCCTGACCGGAGGGACGGCCTCCCTGACCGGAGGGACGCCCGCCCGGGGCTCCGGGCC
>NZ_NTGZ01000017.1 GCF_002551245.1 Streptomyces sp. rh34 | reverse complement strand
AGAGATGTGTATAAGAGACAGGCCGGATCCTGATCCCCCGTTGCGGGGGCGGGCCGGTCCGGGTACGCGGCGGCGCGGCGGTTCCTTGGGCGGCACTGCGTCACCTGCCGGGGCTCGTCGGGGGCGGGGTGTTCTCCGCCTCCGGGACGGTTGCGGGGTCGGGCTCGGTCGCGGGGACGGATCCGGAGGGCGAAGCGGAGCCGGAGGGTCCGGTCGTGGCCCCGGCGGCGGGGGCGTCGGGGTCCGGTGCGGCGCCTGCGGGGGCGCCGGGGCTCGGCGTGGGGCTGGGGCTCGGCGACGGCGGGGCGGTGGCCTCGGTGGGCTTGCCGCGGACCGTGCCGTCGGGGTTCAGGAAGGCGGGGCTGCCGCCGGGAACCATGCCCAGCTCCCGGGCTCGGCGCTCCAGGGCGTCGGGCTGGGAACGGCTGTCGACGTCGCGCTGGAGCGCCTGCTGCTCGTCGGTGAGCTCGGTGGTGTCCCGCTTCAGCTCGCTGAGCCTGAACGAACCTTCGTTGAGCGCCGAGTTCAGCAGGAGCAGGGTGATGAGCCCGCCGCCCAGGAGCAGGACGACCAGCAGCACGAAGGGGGTGCGGGCCGCGGTGCTGGGCCCGGTGGACGGCATCAGCCGGGCGAGCCGCGCGGCCCGCCCCTTCAGCGGTGCGGCCGGCTTGCTCACCGCGGGGCTCCCCTGCCGCCCGGCGTCGGGCGGCCGCTTCGCGTCGGGTGACGCCGGGTGCTCATCGCTCCTCCGCGCGGATGCGCTGGGCGCCGCGCAGCCGGGCGGGGGCGGCGCGCCGGTTCTCGGCGACCTCCTCCTCGGTGGGCAGCTCGGCGCCACGGGTGAGCTGCTTGAGCCGGGGCTGGTAGCGCTCGGGGACGACGGGCAGTCCGGGGGGCGCGGTGTTGGCGGCGCCGGCCGCGAAGACCTGCTTGACCAGCCGGTCCTCCAGCGAGTGGTAGGACAGCACGGCGATACGGCCGCCGACGTCGAGGCACTGGACGGCGGCCGGAATGGCCCGCTCCAGGACGCTCAGCTCGCCGTTGACCTCGATGCGCAGGGCCTGGAAGGTCCGCTTCGCGGGGTTGCCGCCGGTGCGCTTGGCGGCCTGCGGCAGCGCGTCGCGGATCAGCTCGACGAGCCGGGCGCTGTTGCTGAACGGCTCCTTCTCGCGTTCGCGTACGACGGCGGAGACGATCCGCTTGGCCTGCTTCTCCTCGCCGTACGCGCGCAGGATCCGGACCAGCTCGCCGGGCGGGTAGGTGTTGAGCACCTCGGCGGCGCCCATGCCGGTGCTCTGGTCCATCCGCATGTCGAGCGGGGCGTCCTGGGCGTACGCGAATCCGCGGTCGGCCTCGTCCAGTTGCATGGAGGAGACGCCGAGGTCGAACAGCACGCCCTGGACCTTCGGGACCCCGAGCCGCGCGAGAACCTCGGGGAGCTCGTCGTAGACCGCGTGGACGAGGGTGGCCCGGTCGCCGTAGGGGGCGAGCCGTTCGCCGGAGAGGCGGAGCGCCTCCTTGTCGCGGTCCAGGGCGATCAGCCGGGCGGTGGGGAAGGAGGCGAGCAGCGCCTCGCTGTGGCCGCCGAGGCCGAGGGTGCAGTCGACGACCACGGGCTCCGGACGGGCCGGGTCCTGGAGAGCCGGGGCCAACAGGTCCAGACACCTCTGGAGCATCACCGGGACGTGTCGGGTCTGGCTCAATGCGCCCTCTCAGGCTCTGTCCCGCGCGGCCGGCACGTACGTCCTGGTCCCCGCCCGCCCTGAAGGGGAGGTCCGCCGGCGCCGGGGAAGTGGCGTCGGCCGACCGAGAGCGGGAGAGGGCCGGGTCGCACGTACGCCGCACATCACGGGGGAAATACGGAATATGCAGGAGGTACGGGGATGCGATGGGGCAGTGGATACGAGGGGTGGGTGGTGACTTCGCGTTACTTTAGTCCACCCTGCCATTCGATCGATGCGCGATCAACGAACCGGGCAGCGAGTCGCGCCACCCGTCCGGATGCGGCGAACTCACCCGAACGGGCGCATCCCCACGAGTCTTGTGGGTTAGCTCACAACAAGCCGAGTTGACGTTCTTTGTCCACTCTCACAGCACGCCCGGCCCAGGTGGGAAGGCTAACGTCGTATCCATGTCGACTTCTGCTCACTCTCCCGCCGAGTCCGTGACATCCACCGCCGCGGCGGTCCGCGAGGGGGGCCAGGTCACCGACCGGCTCATCGAACTGAACGCCGAATACGCGAAGGACTTCCGCGATCCGGGCATGGACGCGCGTCCCGTCCTCCAGGTGGCCGTGGTCGCCTGCATGGACGCCCGTCTCGACCTGCACGCGGCGCTCGGCCTGGAGCTCGGGGACTGCCACACCATCCGTAACGCGGGCGGCGTGGTCACCGACGACGTGATCCGTTCGCTGACCATCAGCCAGCGGGCGCTCGGCACCCGCAGCGTGGTCCTCATCCACCACACCAACTGCGGCCTGGAGTCCCTCACCGAGGACTTCCGGCAGGAGCTGGAGCGCGAGGTGGGGCAGCGTCCGGTCTGGGCGGTCGAGGCCTACACGGACGCCGACCAGGACGTGCGCCAGTCGATGCAGCGGGTGCGCACCTCGCCGTTCCTGCTCCACACCGACGACGTGCGCGGGTTCGTCTTCGACGTGACGACCGGCCTGCTGCGCGAGATCCACTCCGTTTCCTGAACGCAGTCACCTCGCTTCCCGGCCCTCCGCTGCACCTCACGCACGCATCACCGCGCCTCGCGGTGCCGAAATCGCGACAGACACTGACTTTTCACACCCACTTATCCACAGGCGAGTGACACGAAGCGGTAACGGCAACAAGAATGCGGGTGGGACATCCCCGGGCCTTCCGGAGGAGTGTCCGATTTTCCGGGGTGGGCCGCGCGGGTACGCGCGACGGCCCCTGCGCAAAAGGGCCGAGGAGGGCCGGGTGACGACCTATGACGATCGAGCGAGCCTCACGGATCTGACCACCACAGCAGAGCGGGTGCGCAGGTCGGTGGAGGGGGTGATCGAGGGCAAGCCCGAGGTCGTACGGCTATCGCTGACCGTGCTCCTCGCCGAGGGACACCTCCTCATCGAGGACGTCCCCGGTGTCGGCAAGACCATGCTGGCCAAGGCGCTGGCGCGGTCCATCGACTGTTCGGTGCGACGGATCCAGTTCACGCCGGACCTGCTGCCCTCGGACATCACCGGTGTGTCGATCTTCGACCAGCAGCGGCGGGACTTCGAGTTCAAGCCGGGCGCGATCTTCGCCCAGATCGTGATCGGCGACGAGATCAACCGCGCCTCGCCGAAGACGCAGTCGGCGCTTCTGGAGTCGATGGAGGAGCGCCAGGTCACCATCGACGGGCACTCCTACGAGCTGCCCGACCCGTTCATGGTGGTGGCCACCCAGAACCCGGTCGAGATGGAGGGCACCTACCCGCTGCCCGAGGCCCAGCGCGACCGCTTCATGGCCCGGGTCTCCATCGGCTACCCCAGCCCGGAGGCCGAGCTCCAGATGCTCGACGTGCACGGGGGCATCTCCCCGCTGGACGACCTCCAGCCGGTGGCCCACGCGCACGACATCGTGAAGCTGATCGACGCCGTCCGTACGGTGCATGTGGCCGACGCCGTGCGGCGCTACGCAGTGGAGCTCGTCGGAGCCACCCGGAGCCACCCCGACCTCAGACTCGGCGCCTCCCCGCGCGCGACGCTGCACCTGCTGCGCGCCGCCAAGGCGTCCGCCGCACTCAGCGGGCGCGACTACGCCCTGCCGGACGACGTCCAGGCGCTGGCCACGCCGGTGCTCGCGCACCGGCTGCTGCCCACTGCTCAGGCCCAGCTGAACCGCCGCACGGCGGAGCAGGTGGTCCTGGAGATCATCCAGCGCACCCCCGTGCCGACCTCGGCCGGCGGCACCGCGCCGCCCGCTCCGGGCGGGCAGGGACCGGGCCGCCCGCTCTACCACCAGCACCAGCCCGGGGCACGGCAGCTGTGATGGCGGCCGGCGAGCCCGGCGCCGTGGAGGACGGCGACAGGAAGGGCGGCCTCCGGGCGGCCCTGGGCGGACTGACCACCCGGGGACGCTCGTTCCTGGCCGCCGGGCTGGCCGCCGCCGTCTGCGCGTACGTCCTGGGCCAGGGCGATCTGCTGCGGGTCGGGCTGCTGCTGGCCGTGCTGCCCCTGGTCTGCGTGAGCGTGCTCTACCGCACCCGCTACCGGGTGACGGGCACCCGGCGGCTCTCGCCGTCCCGGGTGGCCGCGGGCGCGGAGGCCCGGGTGCACCTGCGGATGGAGAACGTCTCCCGGCTGCCCACCGGACTGCTGATGCTCCAGGACCGTGTTCCGTACGTCCTCGGCCCGCGCCCCCGCTTCGTCCTGGACCGGGTGGAGGCGGGCGGCCGGCGGGAGGTGGCCTACCGGGTCCGCTCCGACCTGCGCGGCCGCTATCCGCTGGGCCCGTTGCAACTGCGGCTCAGCGACCCGTTCGGGATGTGCGAACTGACCCGCTCCTTCAGCGCGTACGACACCCTCGTCGTCATCCCCCGCACGGTGCCGCTGCCCGTGCTGCGGCTGGCGGGAGAGGCCTCCGGATACGGCGACGGGCGGCAGCGGTCCCTCGCGCTGGCCGGTGAGGACGACATCATTCCGCGCGGCTACCGGCACGGCGACGACCTGCGCCGGGTCCACTGGCGCTCCACCGCCCGCCACGGCGAGCTGATGGTGCGCCGTGAGGAACAGCCGCAGCGGGCCAGGTGCACGGTCCTGCTGGACACCCGGGGAATCGGCTACCAGGGCGCCGGGCCCGACTCGGCCTTCGAGTGGGCGGTCTCGGGGGCGGCCTCCGCACTCGTGCACATGCTGGAGCGCGGCTTCGCCGTACGGCTGCTCACGGACGACGGGAACGCGGTGCCCGGCGAGGGGTCGGGCGGTTTCGCGGGCTCGACCCAGGAGTCCGCGGACTCTGCGGGCCTGATGCTCGACACACTCGCGGTGGTCGGCCATTCCGACGGCGGGGGACTCTCGCGCGCCCATGACGTGCTGCGCGGCGGCAACGAGGGACTGCTCATCGCCTTCTTCGGCGATCTGGACGAGGAACAGGCCGCGGTCGCGGCCCGGATGCGGCAGCGGGCCGGGGCTGGGGTCGCCTTCGTCCTGGACAGCGCCGCCTGGGCCGGCGGCGGGGCGGGGGCGGGACGGGCCGAGGAACGGCTGCGACGGCTGCGCGAGTCGGGCTGGATCGCGGTGCCCGTGGAGCCGGGGGCCGAACTGCCCGCGCTGTGGCAGCTGGCGGGCGGGATGCGCACGGATTCGCCGTCCGCCACGAGCGGCGGCCCGACAGGTTTCCCGGGGGGATGGTCATGAGCGGGCGGGCCAGGCTGGCGCTGTGCGCCTATGCGGCGACGCTGCTGGCGGCGGGGGCACTGATCCCGCTGGTGGAGGGGGTCGGCTGGCTGGTGCAGGCGGCGGTACTGCTCGGCGTCCAGAGCGGGGTGGGCGCCCTCGCGCGCCGGGTGCCGCTGGCGAGGACGCTGACCATCGCGGTCCAGACGCTGGTCACCCTGCTTCTGCTGACGCTGGTGTTCGTCCGGGACCACGCCCTGTTCGGGGTGCTGCCCGGACCGGAGGCCCTCATGCGGCTCGGTGAGCTGCTGGTGGCGGGCGGGGAGGACGTCGGCACGTACGCCATCCCGGCCCCGATGACCGACGGCATCAAGCTGATGGTGGTCGGCGGGGTGGTCCTGATCGGTCTCGCCGTGGACGCCCTGGCGGTGACCTTCCGCAGTGCGGCCCCGGCCGGACTGCCCCTCCTCGCCCTGTATTCGGTCGCGGCCGGTCTCTCCGACGGCGGGGCGAGCTGGCTGTGGTTCCTGCTGGCCGCCTCCGGGTACCTGCTGCTCCTGCTGGCGGAGGGCCGGGACCGGCTCTCCCAGTGGGGCCGCGTCTTCGGCGGCGCCGCGCGGAATTCGGGCGGTCTGGCCGACGGTTTGGCCGGGGTGAGCGGGGGTTCCTCCCCCGTCCGGACCGGGCGGCGGATCGGCGTGCTGGCGCTCGGTATCGCCCTGGTGGCTCCGCTGGCCCTGCCCGCCCTGGACAGCGGCCTGCTGGGCGGCGACGGTCCGGGGAACGGCAGGGGCAGCGGTGGCGGCACCATCTCCGCGGTGAATCCGCTGGTCTCGCTGCAGAACAACCTCAATCAGCCGGACAACCGGGAGGTGATGACGTACCGCAGCAACATCGAGGACCCGCAGAGCCTCTATCTCCGGATCCTGGCCCTGGACGAGTTCAACGGCAGCGAGTGGCGTTCGTCCACCCGTCGGCTGACGGACGTTCCCGACCGTCTCCCGCAGCCCACCGGGCTGGGCAGGGACGTCTCCGTCACCGAGGTCCGGACGAACATCTCCGCGTCGCGCTCCTACCAGCAGACCTATCTGCCGCTCCCCTACCCGGCCAGCGAGGTCCGCGTCGGCGGCCGCTGGCGGTACGAGCCGGAGGGCCGCACCCTGGTCGGCGACGACGGGCAGACCACGCGCGGCGCGCGGTACGAGGTCGGCAGTCTGGTCGTCGAGCCCACGGCGGACCAGCTCGCGGCCGCGGGTTCGCCGCCTCAGGAGCTGGTCCGCGAGTACACCCAGGTGCCCGGCTCACTGCCGAAGGTGGTTGCCGAGACCGCCGAGCAGGTCACCGAAGGCACGTCCAACGCCTACGAGCAGGCCGTGAAGCTCCAGGACTGGTTCGCGTCCGACGGCGGCTTCACGTACGACACGACGGTCACCTCGGGGACGGGGTCGTCCGCCATCGCCCGGTTCCTCCGCGACCGGGAGGGCTTCTGCGTCCACTTCTCGTTCTCGATGGCCGCGATGGCCCGGACGCTGGGCATCCCGGCCCGGGTAGCGGTGGGCTTCACCCCGGGCACCATGAAGGCGGACGGGGCGATCTCGGTGGGTCTGCGCGACGCGCACGCCTGGCCCGAGCTGTATTTCGAGGGGGTCGGGTGGACCCGGTTCGAGCCCACCCCGAGCCGGGGCAGCACTCCCTCGTGGACCCGGCCCGAGGTCCCCACGGACAGCGCGAGCGACGCGGCCCAGCCCTCCGCGGACACCTCCGCCGAACCGTCCGCGGCGTCCTCCGCCGAGGACAGCTGCCCGCCGCAGTTGCGTCAGGAAGGCGGGTGCGGCCCCTCGCAGGATCCGGGAGCGGCGCTGCCGACCGACCCGGGCCCTCCGATCTGGAGGGTGCCGCTGCTGGTTCTCGCGGCGGTCGTGGTGCTGGTCCTGCCGTTGTCGCCGTTGCTGTGGCGGACCCGGACGCGGAATCGCCGGCTGGGCTCCGGAGGCCGGACGCCGGCGGACGCCGCCGCGCGGACCCTGGCGGTCTGGCGGGAGATCACCGACGCGGCCTGGGACCACGGCATCGCGCCGGACGAGTCGCTGACGCCCCGGAAGGCGGCGGCCCGGATCGTGCGGCTGGGCCGCGTCGACACCACCGCGGCCGAGGCGGTGCACCGGATCGCGGGCTCGGTGGAGCAGGTGCTGTACGCCCCCGAGCCGCGTCCAGCGGCCGGACTGGCCGAGGACGCCGCGGCGGTACGGGCGGGGCTGCGGGCAACAGCCGGCCGCTCCACCCGGCTGCGGGCAACGTTCCTGCCCCGATCGTCCGTCCGGGTGGTGTGGGCCCTCACCGATCGCCGGACGGCGCTCGGTGAGCGATGGGCGAGCCGCCCGGGAGCCGGTCGCTGGACGGCCCGGCTGCGTCGGCTCACGCGTCAGCACGGCTGAGGCGGCCGGGGGGGCGCCCACGACGGAGCCTCCGGGTCCGGCCCCGGAAAGGGGTCGGGACCGGAGGCCGCGCGCTGTCGGGCATCGGCTCTCCGGCCGACGGCGCGCGGACGGGGCCCATGGGCCCCGTCCGGTGACGGCTGAGGGGCGGCCGCGGAAAACGCGGCCGCCCCTCACCCATCGGTGTCGTACGTCGTGCCGTCACCCGGCCCTGCGAGAAGAACAGGACCGCGGCGACTACTGGCCCTGTTCGTCGCGGCGGCGCTGCCACCGCTGCTCGATGCGGTTCATCATCGACCGGCGTTGTCTCGGTCGGCGGCCTGCGCCGCCGTCCCCGCTGCCTGCGGCAGCCGGCTGTTGTTCACCGGGCTTGGGCGCCTTGCGCCATCCGGTGACCGCGAGCACGGCACAGCCGAGCATGACGAGGAACCCCACCACGCTGATCCAGATCTGCTGGGCGACCATTCCGGCCATGAGGAGCGCGATACCCACCAGGAAGCCAGCGACCGCCTGGTAGACCCTTCGTCGGGTGTACGTACGCAGTCCGCTTCCCTCGAGCGCTGTCGCGAACTTGGGATCTTCGGCGTACAGCGCTCGCTCCATCTGCTCGAGCATGCGCTGCTCGTGCTCCGAGAGCGGCACGGGATCCTCCTCGTCGTCGGCCGCGGGGGCGACCGGTATGCGGCCCTTCCAGGATAGGCGGGGATTCGCCCCCGTGAAACCCGCCCTCTAGCGCTCAGCCAGTCCGGACCGCTATGTCGGCTCGGCTGCTGAGGCGTAGATTCCCCGACGACCGATCCGCCATGCCGGATGGTGTCACCCGATCATACGGGGCGTACGCCCGGTACGGGGGTCCTGAGTCCCACTCCGTCCACAGCTGCGTTGCTGATCAGCGGCGCTTCTCGCCCAGAACGTGGAGCTGGGTGGCGACGGAGTGGAACGCGGGCTGCTCGGCGACGGCGGCTTCGAGCTTGAGGAGCGCCTCCAGGGCGCCGGGCTCGGTGTCCACCAGAGCGCCCGGCACGAGGTCGGCGAAGACCCGGACCCCGTGCACCGCGGCGATCTCCAGACCGGCCGAGTAGACCAGGCCGGAGAGCTGCTCGGCGGTGAACCTGCGGGGCACCGGGTCGCCCTCGCCCCAGCGGCCCGCCGGGTCGGTGAGCGCCTGCCGGGCCTCCGAGAAGTGACCGGCGAGCGCGCGGGCCAGGACGGCTCCCCCCAGGCCGGCGGCCAGCAGGCTGAGCGCACCGGAGGGCCGCAGCGCCTCGACCGCGTTGCGTACGCCCTCGGCGGGCTCGTCGACGTACTCCAGGACGCCGTGGCAGAGCACCGCGTCGAAGCCGTCGCGCTCCACGACGTCGAACAGGCCGAGGATGTCGCCCTGGACTCCCCTGACCCGGTCGGCGACCCCGGCCTCGGCCGCGCGGCGCTCCAGCGCGAAGAGCGCGTTGGGGCTGGGGTCGACGACGGTGACCCGGTGGCCGAGCCGGGCCGCGGGCACGGCGAAGTTGCCGGTGCCGCCGCCGGTGTCCAGAACATCCAGGGCGTCCCTGCCGGTCGCCTTGACCTGACGGTCCAGAGCGTCCTTGAGGACCTCCCAGACCACGGCGGTACGGAGGGAGGCGCGGGGGCGCAGCTGGTCCGACACAGCAGATGACTCCTCGGCAACGTGCCGCCGGGGACGGCGGAGCGTGAACAGTGCGGGTGGTGAGGTGAGCGGTCACCACCCTATTGCCTCGCACCGCCGTCCCGGGCCCGGCGTCGGTCCGGCGCCGTCGCCCGGCGGGCGTCGGTCCGGCGCCGGGCCCGGGTCACCCGCCGCCCGGCCGTTCCGGGCGTGGTTGCGGGAGCAGCGGCTGGAGGACCAGGAGCCGTTCCACCAGGCGCAGGAACATGGCCGCGTCGCGCAGCAGGTCGTCGGCGTCGCGCCCGCTGGCGGCTCCCGGCATGCCGGCCTCCGCACGGGCCCGGCGCAGAGCGCCCGCAGCGAAGAGGGCGCTCCATTCGGTCAGTTCCGGCGCTATCTCCGGGAGGACCTCCCAGGCGCTGCGGATGCGTTCGCGGCGGCGCTTGTTCGTCTCGGGGCGGCCTCGGGCGGCCAGCACGGCCGCCGCGGTGCGCAGGGCGGCGAGGTGTGCGGTGGCGTACCGCTCGTTCGGCTCGTGGAGCACGGCGGCCTCGTCGAGGCCGGAGCGGGCCTTGGCGAGCAGTTCGAGAGCGGCGGGCGGCGCCGTGCTGCGGCGCAGCACGGGGTGGACATCGCCGGCCGGACCGGTCAGTGAGGGGGCAGGGCTGCCTGCGCGGCGCCGCGGGGCGGCGGCTGCGGACGAGCTGGCCATGACGAACCTCCTGTCGTCGTGTGACGGCTTCGTGGCCGTCTGTGTCCATGGTGGCGGGCCCCACTGACAATCGAACTCGATGCGCCTCTGACCTGCCGTTTTGCTTCGAGCGCGCGTTCGGACTAGCTTTTGCACTGACTGGTCAGTTCAAAAGGGGAGGGTCTGTGGAGAGCCCGCACGGCGCGGCTGTCGCCGCCGAGGACTTCGGACTGGAAGGACCGCGCGGCCGGGTCTTCCGGAACGTGACGTTCAGTGCCGAGCCAGGGTCGCTGGTGGCCATCGAGGGACCGTCGGGATCGGGCCGCACCTGCCTGCTGCTCGCCCTGACCGGCCGGATGCGCACCACCGAGGGCCACGCGAGGACCGGCGGTCTGCGGCTGCCCCAGCAGGCCGCCGCCGTCCGCCGGATCGCCGCCCTGGGGCCGGTCCCGGCGGTCAGTGAGCTGGACCCGGCCTTCACGGTCGCCGAGCACCTGAACGAACGCGCCCTCCTCCAGGGCCGCTACAGCGCCTCGTTGCGCACCCTCCTGCGGCCCCGCGCCGAACGCCGGGCCGCCGCCGGGGCCCGGATCGACGCGGCTCTCGAAGCCGCGGGCCTCGACCTCGCCACACTGCCCAAGGCGGGGCGCACCTCCGTACGGGACCTGGAACGGCTGGAGGCGCTGCGGCTGTCCGTCGCGCTGGCGCTGATCGGCGGGCCGCGGCTGCTCGCCGTCGACGACACCGACCTCAAGCTCGCGGACGCCGAGCGCGACCGGGCCTGGGCGCTGCTGCGCTCCGTGGCCGACGCCGGGACGACCGTGCTCGCCGTGTGCAGCGAGGCCCCCGAGAACACCCAGGTCGTGCGGACCGCGCCCGTCACCGAGGGACCCACCACCGATGAGGAGACGGTCGATGCGTTCGCCGAAGCTGGCCGCGCTTGAGCTGAAGCGGTTCGGGAGGGGGAGGCTGCCGGCCGCCGCGCTGGTGGCCCTGCTGCTCCTGCCCCTGCTCTACGGCGCCCTGTACCTGTGCTCCTTCTGGGACCCGTACGGCAAGCTCGACAAGCTGCCCGTCGCCCTGGTCAACGACGACAAGGGGGCCACCAGCGACGGAAAGCGCGTCGCGGCCGGGGACGAGATCAGCAGGAAGCTGCTCGACTCCAAGGTGTTCGACTGGCACGAGGTGAACTCCGCCGAGGCCGAGAAGGGCGTCGAGGAGGGTACATACTACCTCTCGCTGACGATGCCGTCGGACTTCAGTGAGAAGATCGCGTCCAGTGGCGGGGACGCCCCCGAGACCGGCGCACTCCAGGTGCGGACGAACGACGCGAACAACTACATCGTCGGGCAGATCTCCAGGACGGTCTTCGGAGAGGTGCGCAACGCCGCCTCCACGAACGCCTCCCGGTCCTTCCTGGACCGCATCTTCATCAACTTCTCCGATCTGCACGACAAGACCGCCGAGGCGGCCAAGGGCGCCGACGACCTCAAGGGCGGCATATCGAAGGCGAAGCAGGGGTCCAAGGACCTCGCGGACGGTCTCAAGGACTCCAAGGCGGGCAGCAAGAAGCTCTCCGACGGCATCGTCAAGCTGAACCAGGGCTCGCGCGATCTCGCCACGGGCTCCGCCCAGGTGGCCGGAGGCACCCAGGTCCTGGCCGACAAGGTCAACGGGATCGCCGACGACGTACGCCCCTTCTTCCAGGACAACGGGAAGTCCATCCGCGACACGGCCCGGCTGGTCGCCGACACCTCCGGGGCCGTCCGGCACAACCTCGACCTGCTGGTGAAGAACGCGCCCACCGCCGCCACAAGCGCCAAGGAGGCGGCCGACGAGCTCACCGAGATCCACCGCACCCAGTGCGGGGAGGCCGAGGAGCCCGACGCCACGGTCTGCCCACCGCTGGAGCGCGCCAAGGTCACAGCCGTCGACGTCGCGAAGATCGCCGCCGATGTGAACACCCTGGTCACCAACCAGAACGGTGACCTGAAGAAGCTGAGCACCCAGCTGACCGCCTTCCAGAAGCAGGCCGACGACCTCGCGAAGCGCGCACCGACGCTGGACGACGACCTGGCGTCGGCCGTAGCCAAGGTCAATGAACTGAACACCGGCGCCCACAAGGTCGCCAAGGGCGCGCGGGCGCTGCACACCGGACTCGGCGGCGCGCAGACCGGCTCCAGCGACCTGGACACCGGCGTCGGCAAGCTGAAGACCGGCGCGGAGAACCTGGACGGCGGGCTCTTCCGGCTCGGCGACGGTTCGACCGAGCTGGCCCGGGGCCTCAACGACGGCGTGGACAGGATCCCGGACTACGACAAGAAGGACCGCGACGCGCGGACCGACGTCATGGCCGACCCCGTCCAACTGGCCTCCAAGTCGCTGCACGAGGCACCCAATTACGGCACCGGCTTCGCCCCGTACTTCATCCCGCTGTCCCTGTGGGTCGGCGCGATGGTGGCGTACATGCTGATCCAGCCGCTCAACCGGAGGGCGCTGGCCGCCGGTGCCTCCTCCTGGCGGATCGCGCTCGCCGGGTGGCTCCCGGTCGCCGCCATCGGCACGCTCCAGGTCGGTGCCCTGATGGCCGTCCTGCACTGGGGCCTCGGTCTCCAGATGACCCACGCCGCCGGAACGATCGGCTTCCTGGCCCTGGTGACCTGCTGCTTCGCCGCCATCGTGCAGTGGCTGAACGCCTGCTTCGGGGCGGCCGGGCGGATCCTGGTGCTGGTGGTGCTGATGCTCCAGCTGACCTCGGCCGGGGGCACGTACCCCGTCCAGACCAGCCCGGGCTTCTTCGGCGCGATCCATCCGTACCTCCCCATGACGTACGTCGTCGAGGGACTGCGCAGGCTGATCACGGGCGGCCCCCTCGGCCCGGTGTGGCTGGGCTGCGCGGTGCTCGGGGCCTTCACCGTCGGCGCGCTGGCCCTGACCGCGTTCACCGCCCGCCGCAAGCAGGTGTGGAGCCTGAGCCGGCTGCACCCGGAGCTGAGCCTGTGAGCGCGCCCGGAGCCGCGCCCGTGAGCGCGGCGGGGCCTGGAAGAATCGGTCCCATGGAAAGCAGTGGCACCACGCGCCGCCAGGCCACCCGGCAGAAGCTCTACGAGGCGGCGGTGACGCTCATCGCCGAGAAGGGCTTCTCGGCGACCACCGTCGACGAGATCGCCGAGCGGGCCGGGGTCGCCAAGGGCACGGTCTATTACAACTTCAAGAGCAAGACCGAGCTGTTCGAGGAGCTGCTCCGGCACGGCGTGGGGCTGCTCACGGCCTCGCTGCGGGCCGCCGCCGAGGAGTCCGAGGAGCGCGGCGGCACCCGGGTCGAGGCGCTGGACGCGATGATCCGGGCCGGGCTCGCCTTCATGGACCGCTACCCGGCCTTCACCCAGCTGTACGTGGCCGAGCTCTGGCGCACCAACCGCGCGTGGCAGTCCACGCTGCTGGTAGTACGTCAGGAGGCCGTCGCGGTCGTCGAGGACGTCCTGCGGGACGCGGTGCGCAGCGGTGAGCTGAGCGAGGAGATCGACATCCCGCTGACAGCCGCCGCGCTGGTCGGGATGGTGCTGGTGGCGGCGCTGGACTGGCAGGCGTTCCAGCCGGAGCGCTCGATCGACGAGGTCCACTCGGCGCTGTCCCTGCTGCTGCACGGGCGGGTCAGCGGGCACTGAGACCTTCCGGGCACCTCCGGTCCGGGTCCGGAAACGGGTCCGGAAACGGAACGGAACGGGAAAGCCGAAGACGCCGGCCGCTGGAGTTCGCATCCCCCGCGAACCTCACCGGACCGGCGTCTTCCGTGCTTCCGAAAACCCGTTCTCCCGTGACCCCGTATGTCCCCCGTGGTCCCTGGGCCTCCGTCGTGCACCCCCGTTACGTCGGGGGAACCGCACCGTTCCGCCGCCCCGTGCCGGCGGTCCTGGCGCAGCGCCCCTTCCGTGGACATCACTCTGCCGTCCGAGCGGGTGAAGGCCTATCCGTGTAGCTACTCATCTACGTCCCTGAGTACGGATACTCAGGGCCCCGCGCCGAACCCCGCCCGCGCCCCGCGCGGGGTCGTTACGATCGCCTGCGTGTCGGTAATCCCCCTGGTGTTCACAAGCGGCTGGGCGAGCGGGATCAACGCGTATGCGGTGGTCCTGCTGCTCGGCCTGTTCGGCGTGACCGGTGTGTCCGACGAGGTGCCCGCCGCCCTGCAGCGCACCGACGTCCTGATCGTGGCCGGTGTGCTGTTCCTGTGCGAGGCGGTGGCGGACAAGATCCCCTACGTGGACTCGGTCTGGGACACCGCGCACACCGTCGTCCGGCCGGTGGCCGGGGCGATGATCGCCGCACTGCTGGCCGGGGAGAGCGGTTCGCTCCCGGAGCTGGCCGCCGGTGCGATCGGCGGGTCCACTGCGCTCATGAGCCATCTGGTGAAGGCCGGCACCCGGATGGCCGTCAACACCTCCCCGGAGCCCTTCAGCAACGTCGGGATGAGCATCGCCGAGGACCTCGGGGTCGCCGGAGTCATCACGTTCGCCATATTCAACCCGGTGGCGGCCGCCGTGATCGCGGCCGTGCTGCTGATGCTCGGCATCGTCACCGTGGCCTTCCTCGCCTCGCGGATCCGCCGCTTCCTGCGCCGCAAGGAGAAACGCCCGGCCGGCACGGGTGGACCCTGGCCTCCCGGCTGAGCTGTCGGTGCCGGTCGATAAAGTCACCGGTATGGCACGCATTGCAGTGATCGGCGCCGGGACGGGCGCGATGGCGGCGGCCGCCCGGCTCGCCGTGGCGGGCGAGAAGGTGACGGTCTACGAGCGGTCCGCGAGTTATGGCGGCTCGGTCGGCCGCCATGAGCACGAGGGCTTCGTCTTCGACACCGGGCCCGGCCTGCTGCACCTCCCCGCCGTCCAGCGGGACCTCTTCGTGAAGACCGGCAAGGAGTCGCTGGAGCGGTCCGTGACCCTGACGCAGGTCGATCCGGCGAGCCGCCATCTCTTCGCGGACGGCACGGCCGTGTCCCTGCCCAACGCCTCCAGGGCCGGGGTGGCCACCGCCCTGGACGACGCACTCGGCACGGGCGCCGGGGCCTGCTGGAGCGACTTCATGGACCGGGCCCGGGACGCCTGGGACCGGTCGCGGCGGCCGCTCCTGGAGGAGCCCCTGCGGGCGGATCACCAGGTGCTGGGGCGCGACCCGTATCCGGCGGTGCGGCAGCGCCGCCTGTTGCGCGGCGCCCGGCAGGCGGGCACGGTCGCGGAGATCGGCGCGTGGGAGCTGGCGGACGCCCGGCTCGCCGCCCTGCTCGACGGGTACGCGCTGTCCCACGGTCTCGACCCGCGCACCGCCCCCGCGAGCGCCGCGCTGCTGCCGTACATGGAGCAGACCTTCGGCAGCTGGTACGTGATGGGCGGGATGCGCGAGCTGGCGCGGGCGGTGTACGAGCGGTGCCTGGCCCGAAGGGTGACGTTCGTCTTCGGGGCCGAGGTCGTCCGGGTCGTCGAGAAGGACGGCCGGGCGGCCGGCGTGGAGCTGGCGGACGGTGCGGTGGCCGAGGCCGACCGGGTGGTGCTCGGGGTGCGGCCGCGCCCGGGTCTGGTGCCCGGTCAGCAAGTGGGGGGCGGGGGCGGCGTGACGGTCCGGCCGGGCTCCGGTGCGGGCGCGGCGGGCCGGTTCACGGTGCTGCTGTCGCTGCGCGGGGCCCGGGAGGCGGACGCGGTGCACCGGACGGTGGTGCACGGCGCCGACGGGGCGGCGGAGCAGGAAGCGGTGTTCGGGGGCCGGGTCGCCGGCCACCCCACGGTGACGGTGCTGCGCCCCGACGATCCGGCGACCCGCCCTGACGCGGAGCACGAGGCGGTGACGCTCACCGCGACGGTGGCTCCGCAGGGACCGGTCGACTGGCGGGACGCCGGGGCGCGGCGGAGGTTCGCCGACGTCCTGGTGGAGCGGGCGGCCGCGGCCGTTCCCGGGCTGCGGGAGCGGATCCTGCACACCGAAATCCGCACGCCCGCGGAGACCGAGGCCGAAACGGGGGCCGAGGGCGGTGCGGTGCCGCCGCCCGCGCTGGCCGGGGCCGGCGGCACCTATCTGCACCCGGGCAACCTCACACGGCTGCCGGGGCTGTATCTCGCGGGCGGCTGGTCGCACCCGGGCGGCGGGCTGGCGCACGCCGGGATGTCGGGGACGCTGGTGGCCGGTCTCGTCGTGGAGGGCGACGACTTCCGCGGCTCCCGCTGAGCAGAAGCGCGTGCCGGAGCGGGAGCGCGTGCCGCTGCCGACGGGCCCGTCGGCAGCGGCACGGCCTCAGTAGCGGTACTGCTCGTTCTGGCCGGTGTCGTAGCCGTTGCCGTACGGAGCGGGCGCCGTCGGCTGCTCCGACGGCATCGGGGGGTACTGCTCGGTGTCACGCTGCTGCGGGACCCAGACGCCGCCGGGCGGGGTGTCCGCGCCGTAGCCCTGGGCGTAGGGGTCAGGACCGCTCTGCTGCCCGCCCTGGCTGTCGTGGCCGTCGCCGCCATGGCCGTAGGTGTCGTAACCGCCGTAGGAGGGGGCTCCGTTGGTGGTGCCGATGTACGGGTCGGAGTAGGCGGCGTAACTCTGCCGGTCGGTGCCGTAGTCGTACGTCCCGGCGAAGGGGTCCTGGGCCGGGGGCTGTTCGTAGCCGGTGTACGGGTCGTACGCGGCGTACTGCGGCTGGGCCGAGGGGTCGGCCTCGTGGCCCTGGTCCTGGCGTGCGCCGCCGTTCGCGTCGAAGCCCGTGGTGCCGTACACGCCGTACTGGCCGGTGTCGTCGGGCAGGGGCTGCGGTTCGTAGACGGACTGTGCGGGCGGGACGGCCGGGGGCTGGTCGTAACCGGGGCCGGTGACCTCCAGGTCCGAGACCTCCAGCGTGGGTTCCTTCACGGCGGCGCGCTCGCCGCCGCCCCTGCGCCGGCGGCTCTCCCCCGGGTTGCCGCCTATGGCCCAGCCGGTGGAGAAGCCGCGCCGGAAGGACAGCGTCACGAAGGTCTGGCCGGTGGCGAAGGCGAGCGTCCCGACGACGATGACCGGAACGGAGGCCAGCAGCACCCCGACCACCACACCGAGGAAGCCTCCGAAGGCGAGGAGCCGCCAGCGCAGTCGCGCCTTGTACTGCAACAGCACCTCGCCGAGCAGCCACAGGGCCACCAGACCGAAAGCGATGTAGAGGACCGTCCAGCCCACGCCCGCCCCCTCCTTCGGCCGTAGCCGCGTCGGAGGCGGGTACGGCCGGTCACGACTGCTTGTGCAGTCCGAGTTTTTCGTAGATTTCGAGCGTCGCCGTCGAGTTGTTCAGCGTGATGAAGTGCAGTCCGGGCACACCCTCGGACAGCAGCTTCGCGCAGAACTCCGTTGCGAACTCGATACCAAGGGAGCGTACAGCGGCCGGATCGTCCTTGGCCGCGAGGATGCGCTCTTTCAACGACGCGGGCACGGTCGCGTTGCTGAGCTGGGAGAACTTTTCCAGTTGCTTCACGCTGGTAAGGGGCATGACCTCGGGGATCACCGGCGTTTCGCAACCCGCGGCGACCACACGGTCACGCATCCGGAGATAGTCCTCCGGGCGGAAGAACATCTGGGTGATCGCATAATCCGCGCCCGCCCGGCACTTGTCCACGAAATGACCGATGTCCGTCTCCCAGTCGGACGACCGGGGGTGCATTTCGGGAAAGGCCGCGACGCCGACGCAGAAGTCGCCCGACTCCTTGATGAGACGGACGAGATCGGCGGCGTACTTCACCCCCTGCGGGTGCTCCACCCACTCGCCCATCGGATCGCCCGGCGGGTCGCCGCGGACCGCGAGGATGTTCCTGATGCCCGCGTCGGCGTACTGCCCGACCATGTTGCGCAACTCGGCGACGGAGTGGTCCACCGCGGTGAGGTGGGCGACCGGGGTGAGGGTCGAGTCGGCGGCGATCTGCTGGGTGGCCCGGACCGTCCCGGCACGGGTGGAGCCGCCGGCGCCGTACGTCACGGAGACGAAGCTCGGACGGACCGCCTCGACGCGGCGGAGCGCGTTCCAGAGGTTCCGCTCACCTTTTTCCGTCTTGGGCGCCCAGAACTCGAAGGAGTACGACGTCCTGCCGGTCGCTAGCAGGTCACGCACGGTACGCGCGTGATCCGTCCTGGTGGATGGTGTGCCAAGGGCCATAAGGGGAGGTTAACCAGGGGGCGGACGCTCCCCCAACCAGAGCGGCTGACTTTGTCTCGTTTTGCCGGACTGTTGTCCACCCCTCGGACAAGTGCCGGAGATGTCCCCATCGGCGCGCCGGCCGATGGGCGGCTCGGCACCCGGCGGCACGCCGAAGATCAGAGCGCGCGGGCCCTGACCCGTCGGGCCAGATCGGCGGTGGCGGCTGCGGGATCGTCGGCCTCGGTGATGGCCCGGACGACGACGACACGGCGGGCCCCGGCGTCCAGCACCTGGTCCAGGTTGCCCGCGTCGATCCCGCCGATCGCGAACCAGGGCCGCGGCCCGCCGAGGGAGGCGGCGTAGCGCACGAGGTCGAGGCCCGGGGCGTGGCGGCCGGGCTTGGTGGGGGTGGGCCAGCAGGGGCCGGTGCAGAAGTAGTCCACACCGTCCTGGGCGAGCGCCGCGTCGACCTCGGCCTCGGCGTGCGTGGAGCGGCCGATCAGCCGGTCGTCGCCGATGATCGCCCGGGCGGCGGGGACCGGCAGATCGCCCTGGCCGAGGTGGAGGACGTCGGCGCCGATGGCGTGGGCGACGTCGGCGCGGTCGTTCACCGCGAGGAGCTTGCCGTGCCGGCGGCAGGCGTCGGCGAGGACGGCGAGATGCTCCAGCTCCTCGGCGGCCTCCATGCCCTTGTCGCGGAGCTGGACGATGTCGACGCCGGCGGCGAGCACGGCGTCCAGGAAGGCGGGGAGGTCACCCTGGCGCTTGCGGGCGTCCGTGCACAGGTAGAGCCGGGCGTCGGACAGCTGCTCGCGAGGCGTGGGCATGGGTGGACTCCCCCGTGGTCGTGACGGTGCACGGGCCGCGCCGGGCGGCCCGTGCTCCGCTTCCTGTCGTGTCGGTCAGACGGCGAGCGCCTGGGCGCGGCGCTTCACCTCCGTACCGCGATTCTCGCTCAGTGCCTGTGCGGGGGTGCCGGGCAGGGTCGGGTCGGGAGTGAAGAGCCACTCCAGCATCTCTTCGTCGGAATAGCCGTCGTCCCTCAGGAGGGTCAGGGTGCCGGAGAGGCCCTTGACCACCTTGTCGCCGTCGATGAAGGCGGCGGGCACCTGGAGCGCCCGGTTCTCACCACGGCGTACGGCGATGAGCTGGCCATCCCTGACCAGCTGCCGTACGCGCGTCACCTGGACATCGAGCATTTCCGCGATGTCGGGAAGGTGGAGCCAGGCGGGGACGAGAGCATCGGTCTTTGCGTCAATCTCGGTCACAGGGACAAGCGTGCCATCCAGGACCGACAGCCGGTAGCCGGGCCCGACCGTACGGGGGTCGGCCCGGCGGGTCCCGGGCCCGTCACAGGGCGGCGGACTTCAGCGGTACGCCGGGGTCGGCCACCTTCTCCGGGTCGAGGACGGCCCCCGACTCGATGAGCCTGCGGCCCTGGGCGAGGTCGCGCGGGCGGCCCACGGCGAGCACGGCCACCAGCGCGCCGTCGCGCAGCCAGCACACCGACCAGGCTGCGTCCGCCCCGTCGCCGCGCCACACCAGGGTGTCGGCGTCCGCGTGGTGGCCGGCGTACTGCACGAAGCGGCCGAACTGCTCGGACCAGAAGTACGGGACGGGGTCGTAGACGGGGAGCGGTGCACCGTCCTGGGCGGCCATGATCGCGGCGGCCGCGGTGCGCGGACCCTGGAGGGCGTTGTCCCAGTGGTGGACCAGCAGGCGTGTCCCGTAGCGGGCGGAGGGGAAGGAGGCGCAGTCCCCGACCGCGTACACATCGGGCAACGAGGTGCGCAGCGCGCTGTCGGCGGTGACCGAACCGTCCGGGCCGAGTGCGACCCCGGAGCCGGCCAGCCAGCCGGTGGCGGGGCGCGCGCCGATGCCGACGACCACGGCCCCGGCGGGCAGGACCCGGCCGTCCGCGAGGACGACGGCCCCCTCCTCGACGCGGTCCACCCGGGCCCCGGTGAGGAGTTCGGCGCCGCTGTCGGCGTACCAGGCGGCCATCGGGGCGGCCACCTCGGCGGGGAGGGCGCCCGCGAGCGGGCGGGCGGCGGCCTCGACCACGGTGACCGCGCAGCCCGCGGCGCGGGCGGCGGTGGCGAACTCCGCGCCGATCCAGCCCGCCCCGACGACGACCACCTCGTGCTGCCGGTCCAGGACGGGCCGCAGCCGCGCGGCGTCGTCGAGGGTGCGCAGCAGGTGGACGCCGGGCACGCCCTCGGCGCCGGGCAGGGTCATGGGCTCCGCGCCGGTCGCGAGGACCAGGGCGTCGTAGGGGACCGGTCCGTCGGCGGTGTCCAGCACATGGTCGGCGGCCCGCAGCGCGGTGACGTCCAGGCCGAGGCGCAGCGTGATGTCCAGCGCCTCGAAGTCGACGTCGAAGGCGGAGTCCTCGGCCTTGCCCAGCAGTACGGCCTTGGACAACGGCGGGCGGTCGTAGGGCTGGTGGGGTTCGGCGCCGATCAGGGTGACGGACCCGGTGAAGCCCGCCTCGCGCAGGGCCACGGCGCTCTGCACGCCCGCCATGCCCGCTCCGACGACCACGACGTGCCGTGCCTGCCGCGCCGCCCGCTGTTCCGTCTGCTCGCTCACCCGTCCACCTTAATCAACTGACGGAGCGTCAGGTAGGGGGGTACGGGGAAGGAGGGGGAACGAACTCGGGGAACTCAGGGAATTCAGGGAACTCAGGGAACTCAGGGAGGAGCTCAGGAAGGAAGCTGTTCCACCACGCTGGTGCCGCTGCCCTCCTGGGACTCCCAGGCCCACCGCTCCTCCAGCCGCACCCGGCCGTCGGCGAGGTCGACGACCGTGGAGAGGCAGTGCCCGGACGAGGTCGTTCCGTCCTGCTTGAGCTGCACGTAGCGGAAGTCCAGCGCGTCCCCGTCGCGGGTGCCGACGAGATGGCCGCGCACCACGTCGCCGCCCGCGTACTCGGCCCAGATCCGGCCGTCCAGCTCGTGGTACGTGAAGCGGGTGCGGGTGCCGACCTGGCCGGGGGCCTGATCGGCGACGGGCGACAGGACGAGTCCGTCGAGCGAACGGGCCATGGTGGCTGCTCCTCTACTGGCCGGGGGCGGCGGGGTTTAGGGTGGCCACGGTAGAACACTCGCGGGAGCCCGGACGCACCGGGCTGAGAGGGAGGCTGGACGGCCTCCGACCGTACGAACCTGCTCCGGGTCATGCCGGCGAAGGGAGGGGCTGACACTCATGCGCGTCTCGGGGAACGCCTCCGGATCCGACGTCCTCGTCATCGGGGGCGGAATCATCGGCCTGGTCACGGCGTGGCGGGCCGCCCAGCGGGGGTTGCGCGTCACGGTCGCGGACCCGGCCCCGGGCGGCGGCGCCGCCCAGGTCGCGGCGGGCATGCTGGCCGCCGTCACCGAACTGCACTACGGCGAGCAGATGCTGCTCGGGCTCAACCTCGCCTCCGCCGCCCGCTATCCCTCGTTCGTGGCCGAGCTGGAGGAGGCGAGCGGCCGGGACACCGGCTTCCGGACCTGCGGCACGCTCGCCGTCGCACTGGACTCCGACGACCGGGCGCATCTGCGCGAACTGCACGCCCTCCAGGAGCGTTCGGGCCTGGAGTCGGTCTGGCTGAGCGGCCGTGAGTGCCGGCGGCTGGAGCCGATGCTGGCCCCGGGCGTCCGGGGCGGCCTCCGGGTCGACGGCGACCACCAGGTCGATCCCCGCCGCCTCGCCGCGGCGCTGCTGACCGCGTGCGAACGGGCCGGGGTCACGTTCCGCCGGACGACCGCCGAGCGGCTCACCGTCGCCGCGGGCCGGGCCGCCGGGGCGCTGCTCGGCGACGGCACGGAGTTCGCGGCCGATCAGGTCGTGCTCGCCGCGGGCAGTCTCAGCGGTCGGCTCGCCGGGCTCCCGCCGGAGCTCCTGCCGCCGGTCCGCCCGGTCAAGGGCCAGGTGCTCCGGCTCACCGTGCCCCGGGCGTACGCCCCCTTCCTCAGCCGCACCGTGCGCGCGGTGGTCCGGGGCGGGCACCTCTACCTCGTGCCGCGCGAGAACGGCGAGCTGGTCGTCGGCGCCACCAGCGAGGAGATGGGCTGGGACACCACGGTCACCGCCGGCGGGGTCTACGAGTTGCTGCGCGACGCCCACGAGCTGGTGCCCGGCATCACCGAGCTGCCGCTCACCGAGACCCGGGCCGGTCTGCGTCCCGCGTCGCCCGACAACGCCCCTCTGCTCGGACCGACCGCCCTGCCCGGTCTGCTGCTCGCCACCGGCCACCACCGCAACGGCGTCCTGCTGACACCCGTCACCGGGGACGCGATGGCCGATGCGCTGACCACCGGCGAGCTGCCGGAGACGGCCCGCCCCTTCGCCCCCGGCCGTTTCGAACCCGCCGCGCCCGCACCCCAGGAGCAGCCCGTATGACCCAGCAGCCCGCCTCTGTGCCTGTCCCCGTCCCTGCACCCGTGCCTGCGCCTGTGTCTGTGTCTGTGTCTGTGTCTTCCGGAGCCTCTGTGTCTTCCGGAGCCTCGGTTTCCGTCTCGGTGAACGGGGAAGTCCGCGCCGTTCCCGCCGGTACGGACCTGGACGCCCTCGTCGCCACACTGACCCCGGCCCGGTCCGGGGTCGCCGCCGCCGTCAACGAGAGCGTCGTCCCGCGCGGCCGGTGGGCCGCGACGCCCCTCCGCGAGGGCGACCGCGTCGAGGTCCTGACCGCCGTACAGGGAGGCTGACCATGTCGGACGACGTCTTCACGCTGGGGTCCGACACGTATCGCTCCCGGCTGATCATGGGCACCGGCGGAGCCCCGAGCCTGGAGGTGCTGGAGCGCTCGCTGATCGCCTCCGGCACCGAGCTGACCACGGTCGCGATGCGCCGGCTGGACCCGACCGTGCGCGGTTCGGTGCTCTCGGTGCTGGAGCGGCTCTCCATCCAGGTCCTGCCGAACACGGCGGGCTGCTTCACCGCGGGCGAGGCGGTGCTGACCGCCCGGCTGGCCAGGGAAGCGCTCGGCACCGCCTGGGTGAAGCTGGAGGTGGTGGCCGACGAGCGGACCCTGCTGCCCGATCCGATCGAGCTGCTGGACGCGGCGGAGGTCCTGGTCGACGACGGGTTCACCGTGCTGCCCTACACCAACGACGATCCGGTCCTGGCCCGGAAGCTGGAGGACGTGGGGTGCGCGGCGATCATGCCGCTCGGCTCCCCCATCGGCTCCGGGCTCGGCATCCGCAACCCGCACAACTTCGAGCTGATCGTCGAGCGGGCCGGAGTGCCGGTGATCCTCGACGCGGGGGCCGGGACCGCGTCGGACGCGGCGCAGGCGATGGAGCTGGGGTGCGCCGCCGTGATGCTCGCCTCGGCGGTGACCCGGGCCCAGGAGCCGGAGCTGATGGCGGGTGCGATGCGTCACGCCGTGGAGGCGGGCCGACTGGCCCACCGCGCGGGCCGCATCCCCCGCCGCCACTTCGCCCAGGCATCGTCCCCGGTGGGCGGCCGGGCGGCGCTGGACCCGGAGCGGCCGGCGTTCTGAGAGCCGGTACGGGTTCGGGGGGGCGCCGCCCCCGGAACCCCTGCTCCTCAATCGCCGGAGGGGCTTGGTCTGCCCCGGGCGGGCCCGGCGCCCGGGCGCGCGGCCGCAGGGCGTGTCCCTGTCACGGATCGGCTGCAGAACGGCCCCGGGAACGCCCTCGCCCGTCCGGGGTGTCGGTGACGGCTCGTAGACTCTCGGGGTGGACACGACCCTCCAGGACCCTCTCGTCGGGCAGCTGCTCGACGGCCGGTATCGCATTGAGGCGCGCATCGCCGTCGGCGGGATGGCCACGGTCTACCGGGCCGTGGACACCCGCCTGGACCGGGTGCTCGCCCTCAAGGTGATGCACCCGGCGCTCGCCACCGACGTCTCGTTCGTCGAGCGCTTCATCCGTGAGGCCAAGTCGGTGGCCCGTCTGGCGCACCCCAATGTCGTCGCGGTCTTCGACCAGGGGGCCGAGGGCGCGTATGTCTATCTCGCGATGGAGTACGTGGCGGGCTGCACCCTGCGCGACGTGCTGCGCGAGCGCGGGGCCCTCCAGCCCCGGGCGGCGCTGGACATCCTGGAGCCGGTCCTCGCCGCGCTCGGCGCCGCGCACCGGGCGGGGTTCGTGCACCGCGACATGAAGCCGGAGAACGTCCTGATAGGGGACGACGGCCGGGTGAAGGTCGCCGACTTCGGCCTGGTCAGGGCGGTCGGCACGGCCACCGACACGACGGGCTCCCTGCTGGGCACCGTGTCGTATCTGGCCCCCGAGCAGATCGAGCACGGCACCGCCGACACCCGCAGCGACGTGTACGCCTGCGGGGTCGTGCTGTACGAGATGCTGACCGGCGCCAAGCCCCACACCGGCGAGAACGCCGCCCAGGTCATCTACCGGCACCTCAACTCCGACGTCCCTGCCCCGTCCGCCGTCGTGCCGGGGCTCCCGGTCGCGCTGGACAGCCTGGTGGCGAGCGCTACCGCCCGCAATCCCGAGGTGCGCCCGCACGACGCGGTGCTGCTGCTGGCCGAGGCCCGGGAGGCGCGGGCCTCGCTGACCGAGGCCGAGCTGGACGCCGTACCACCGCAGGCCCTGTCGGACACCCACGACGGCGCGGACGACCGTACGAGCGTGATCCCGCGGGCCCTCCCGGCGGACGGCGACGGCGTGCACCGCACCAGCCGTCTGGAGATGCCTCCCGCGGAGCCCGCCGCTCCCCGGCGCGGGACCGGCCGTCGCGGCCCGTTCGGCGGGCCGCACCGCAAGCTGATCATGGTGCTCAGCGCCGTACTGCTCACGCTGGGCATAGGGACAGGCGTCTGGTACATCAACTCCGGGCAGTTCACCCAGGTCCCCTCCCTGCTCGGCCAGACCCAGCAGACCGCCGAGAAGCGGCTCTCCGACGAAGGGCTCGGGCTGAAGGGTGTGGAGCGGGTCTTCAGCGACACCGTCGAGCGGGGCTCGGTCGTGAGCAGCGACCCCGCCTCGGGCGACCGGATCCGGGGCAACGGCTCGGTGAAGCTCGTCGTCTCGCGAGGTCCGGAGATCGTACGGGTGCCCGATGTCGTGGGCCGCTCCCTCGCGGACGCCCGGCGCTCCCTGAAGAAGGTGGGCCTGGTCCCCGGGATGGTGACCAGGGAGTTCAGCGAGGACGTGGCCCGCGGCGAGGTGATCCGCACGGACCCCCGCGCGGGCACGGACCGCAACCCGGACACGGCCGTGGCGCTCGTCGTCAGCAAGGGCGCCCCGATCGACGTCCCGGACGTCACCGGGCTCTCCGCCGAGGAGGCCACCGCCGAGCTGACGGCCGAGGGGCTGAAGGCCGAGGTGTTGCCCGGCCGGATCCACTCCTCCGAGACCGAGGGCGCCGTCGCCGAGCAGTCCCCCGGCGCGGGCGTCGAGGCCGCCGAGGGCGACACGATCGAGCTGACCGTCTCCAAGGGTCCCCGGATGCTGGACGTCCCGGACGTCACCGGCCGGGACGTCGACGAAGCGCGGAGCACCCTGGAGGAGGCCGGCTTCGAGGTGAAGGTCGACCGGCCGTTCCTCTCCTTCAGCGACACGATCGCGAGCCAGTCCGTGGACGGCGGCGAGCAGGCACCCGAGGGGGCCACGATCACGATCAGGACCAAGGGGTTCTAGAACCAGATGCACGCTCTGCGCAATCCGGTGGGCGGACACGTCCCGGTGGCCGGCGGTCTCGCCAAGATCGGCCTGGAGTACGCCCGGGAGCTGGCGGCGGAGACCGTACAGGTCTTCGTGGCCAATCCGCGCGACTGGGCCACGCCCGCCGGGAACCCGGCACAGGACGAGCTGTTCCGCGCCGGGTGCGCGGCGGCCTCGATCCCGGCGTACGTCCACGCCCCGTATCTGATCAACTTCGGCTCGCACACCGAGGCGACGGTCGAGAAGTCCGTGGAGTCGCTCCGCCACTCACTGCGGCGGGCCCGGGAGATCGGCGCGCTGGGCGTGGTGGTGCACACCGGTTCGGCGACCGGCGGACGGCCGCGTGCCGAGGCGCTGGCCCAGGTGCGCGAGCACATGCGCCCGCTGCTGGACGAGCTGACCCACGAGGACTCCCCGGATCTGCTGCTGGAGTCGACGGCCGGCCAGGGCTTCTCGCTCTGCTCGCGGACCTGGGACTTCGGTCCGTACTTCGAGGCGCTGGACTCCCACCCGAAGCTGGGCATCTGCCTGGACACGTGCCACATCTACGCCGCCGGGCATGATCTGGCCGGCCCCTCGGGAATGCGGCAGACGCTCGACCTGCTGGTGGACACCGTCGGCGAGGGGCGGCTGAAGCTGATCCACGCCAATGACTCCAAGGACGTCGTGGGAGCCCACAAGGACCGGCACGAGAACATCGGCGCCGGTCACATCGGGGTGGAGCCCTTCCGGGAGCTGTTCACGCATCCGGCGACCGAAGGCGTGCCGCTGATCATCGAGACGCCCGGCGGCAAGGAGGGGCACGCGGCGGACGTGGCCCGGCTGAAGGCTCTGCGCGGGCCGCTCCACGCCAAGGCCTAGCCAGGCCCTACAGCTCGGGGCCGTCCCCGGGCTCCTCCTGGTAGGAGTAGCGCTGCTCGCCCCAGGGGTCGCCGATGTTGTGGTAGCCGCGCTCCTCCCAGAATCCGCGCCGGTCCGCCGTCATGTACTCGATGCCCCGGACCCATTTCGGGCCCTTCCAGGCGTACAGGTGCGGGACGACGAGGCGGAGCGGGAAGCCGTGCTCGGCGGTGAGCAGTTCGCCGTCCTTGTGGGTGGCGAAGAGGGTGCGCTCGGAGGCGAAGTCGTCGAGGCGCAGGTTCGATGAGAAGCCGTATTCGGCCCAGACCATCACATGCGTGACGTCGGGGGCGGGCGGCGCCAGGTCGAGGAGCGTACGGGCGGGGATCCCGCCCCATTCGGCGCCGATCATGCTGAACTTCGTCACGCAGTGCAGATCGGCGACGACCGAGGAGAACGGCAGCGCCGAGAAGTCCTGGTGGTTCCAGCAGTGCTTGTCGCCGTCGGCGGTGGCCCCGAAGACCCGGAACTCCCAGCGGTCGGGCTTGAACTTGGGAACGGGCCCGTAATGGGTGACCGGCCATCCGCGCTGCAGTCGCTGTCCCGGCGGAAGCTCGGACTGCGCTGTCTCGCGGTTTTCCCGGCTTTCCGGCTGACCCATGCCTCCATGGTGACAGACAGGCAGGGGTGGTCATGACCAGGGGAGGAACCCATCCGGGCAACTCATACTAAGCGTGCACTTACTGGACGGCCGGTGGGCGCGGTGCGAGGATCTGGCCAACTCGCCAGATCGATCACCGGTTGGAAGGAGCCTTTGCCATGCAGGGCGACCCCGAGGTCCTTGAGTTTCTCAATGAGCAGCTGACCGCCGAACTGACCGCCATCAATCAGTACTTCCTGCACGCCAAGATGCAGGACAACTTCGGGTGGACGAAGCTCGCCAAATACACCCGGGCCGAGTCCTTCGACGAGATGAAGCACGCCGAGATCCTCACCGACCGGATCCTGTTCCTCGACGGGCTGCCGAACTACCAGCGGCTCTTCCATGTGCGGGTGGGCCAGACGGTCACCGAGATGTTCCAGGCGGACCGCCAGGTCGAGGTGGAGGCGATCGACCGCCTCAAGCGCGGTATCGAGGTGATGCGCGGCAAGGGCGACATCACGTCCGCGAACATCTTCGAGTCGATCCTGGCGGACGAGGAGCACCACATCGACTATCTCGACACCCAGCTGGAGCTGGTCGAGAAGCTCGGTGAGCCGCTCTACATCGCCCAGCTGATCGAGCAGCCGGAGAGCTGACCGGGCTGCTCTCCCGGGGAGTGCGGGCCGGTCAGGCGGCGTCGGAGAGCGTCACGTCCCGGATCGCGCCGATGGCGGCCGCCGCCGCGGCCGATGCCGCGACGGTCGCGGCGACCGGGTGCGCGGGTGAGGCGGTCGCGGGTTCCTGCCGCTGGTCGAGCAGCTCGCGGCGGGGGCAGTCGCCGCGGCCCAGCAGGGCCTGGATGCGCCGCACACATCCACCGCAGTCCGTCCCGGCCTTGCAGGCCGACGCGATCTGCCGGGGTGTGCAGGCTCCGGCGTCCGCATGCTTCTTGACCTGTGCTTCCGTGATGCCGAAGCAGGAACAGACGTACATGCGGTTCACCTCCCTGCGGGTCGGTCACGGGTGCCGCCCCGATTTCCACGGTGAGGCTAACCTAACCTTACCCGCCGCTCAACCGGCGTAAAAGCCCGGATACGCCTGTGGGGCACGGATCACATGGATCCGTGCCCCACACGTGCGACTGCCGGGAACGCTCCCGGCCTGCCGGCTACTGGTCGCGGTACATCTCGGCGACGAGGAAGGCCAGGTCGAGGGACTGGCTGCGGTTGAGCCGGGGGTCGCAGGCCGTCTCGTAGCGCTGGTGCAGGTCGTCCACGAAGATCTCGTGGCCGCCGCCCACGCACTCGGTGACGTCGTCGCCGGTCAGCTCCACGTGGATGCCGCCCGGGTGGGTGCCGAGGCCCTTGTGGACCTCGAAGAAGCCCTTGACCTCGTCCAGGACGTCGTCGAAGCGGCGCGTCTTGTGGCCGGACGCGGCCTCGAAGGTGTTGCCGTGCATCGGGTCGGTCACCCAGGCGACGGTCGCGCCCGAGGCGGTGACCTTCTCGACCAGCTCGGGGAGCTTGTCGCGGACCTTGTCGGCGCCCATCCGGACGACGAAGGTCAGCCGGCCCGGCTCGCGCTCGGGGTCGAGGCGGTCGACGTAGCCGAGCGCCTCGTCGACGGTGGTCGTCGGGCCGAGCTTGATGCCGATCGGGTTGCGGATCCGGGCGGCGAACTCGATGTGCCCGCCGTCCATCTGGCGGGTGCGCTCACCGATCCACACCATGTGGGCGGAGGTGTCGTACAACTCGCCGGTGCGCGAGTCCGTACGGGTCAGCGCCGACTCGTAGTCCAGCAGCAGCGCCTCGTGCGAGGCGTAGAACTCGACCGCCTTGAACTCGGCCGGGTCGGTGCCGCACGCCTTCATGAAGTTCAGCGCGTTGTCGATCTCGCGGGCCAGCGCCTCGTAGCGCTGCCCGGAGGGGGACGACTTCACGAAGTCCTGATTCCAGGCGTGGACCTGGCGCAGGTCGGCGTAACCGCCGGTGGTGAAGGCGCGCACCAGGTTCAGCGTGGAGGAGGACGCGTGGTACATCTGCTTCAGCCGCGCGGGGTCCGGGATCCGGGCCTCCTCGGTGAAGGCGAAGCCGTTCACCGAGTCGCCGCGGTAGGTCGGCAGGGTCACGCCGTCGCGGGTCTCGGTCGACTTGGAGCGCGGCTTGGAGTACTGGCCCGCGATCCGGCCGACCTTCACCACGGGCACGGAGGCCGCGTAGGTCAGGACGGCGCTCATCTGGAGCAGCGTCTTCAGCTTGGCCCGGATGTGGTCGGCGGACACGGCGTCGAAGGCCTCGGCACAGTCGCCGCCCTGCAGCAGGAACGCCTCGCCCTTGGCGACGGCTCCCAGGTGGGCGCGCAGCTGGTCGCACTCGCCGGCGAAGACGAGCGGCGGATACGACGCGAGGTCCGCGAGTACATCGCGCAGGGCCTCGGAGTCGGGGTACTCGGGCTGCTGCGCCGCGGGAAGGTCTCGCCAGGTGTTGCCACCGGCGGCGGAGGTATTGGCGTTCACGGTCACGAGCACAACATTACGGGGTCGGAAGGGGCGTCCAGCCGTGCGCTCAACAGATGAGACGCCCGGTCCGGCGCCCGGACCGGTCCGCTAGGGTTCGGACATGCCGACGCGACTGATCGAGATCTCGATCCAGAACTGGTGGTGGACCGCTCATCCGGCGGCCCGCTGATTCATCGCGCTGACACTTCGCGAAGGCCGCCCGAGGGGCGGCCTTTCTGCGTTGCGGAGCCGTTCCTCCCCCTGTGAATCCCGTACGGAATCCCGTACGGGCCGTCCGGAAGGAACCTGCTCCCATGTCGCAGACCGCATCCCGCACCGCCTCCGCTCTCCTCCGCCGGCTGCTGGCGGAGGACGCCCCGCCGTTCGCGCTGCTGCGCCGGCGCACGCCCGGCCGTGACCACGATCACGTCGAACTGCTGATCGGCAGGGTGCGGGAGGCGGACCGGCTGGCCGACCTGCCGGTGGGCGCGGCGCCCGCGCTGGCCCTGGTGCCGTTCCGGCAGATCGCCGAGCGCGGATTCGACGTGCGCGACGACGGCACCCCGCTGAGCGTGCTGGTCGCCGACGAGACCCACGAACTGGAGCTCACGGAGCTGATGGCGGCGCTGCCCGCCCATGACGTGACGGTTCGGGACCGCGGCTTCGACGTGCCGGACGCGGAGTACGCGGACATCGTGCGGCGGGTGATCCGCGACGAGATCGGTCGGGGCGCGGGGGCGAACTTCGTGATCCGGCGGACGTTCCGGGGCGAGATCCCCGGGTTCGGGCGGGCGGACGCGCTGGCGCTGTTCCGGCGGCTGCTGGCGGGCGAGCGCGGCGCGTACTGGACGTTCGTCGTCGACACCGGGGACAGGGCGCTGGTGGGGGCGAGCCCGGAGGTGCACGTACGGATGTCCGGCGGGACGGTCGTGATGAACCCGATCAGCGGGACGTACCGTTACCCGGCCGAGGGGCCCACCGCGACAAGCCTGCTGGCGTTCCTCGGGGACCGCAAGGAGAGCGAGGAGCTGTCCATGGTGGTCGACGAGGAGCTGAAGATGATGTGCACGGTGGGCGACATGGGCGGGGTGGTGGTCGGGCCCCGGCTCAAGGAGATGGCGCACCTCGCGCACACCGAGTACGAGCTGCGCGGCAAGTCCTCGCTGGATGTGCGCGACGTGCTGCGGGAGACGATGTTCGCGGCGACCGTCACCGGCTCCCCGGTGCAGAACGCGTGCCGGGTCATCGAGCGGTACGAGTCCGGGGGCCGCGGGTACTACGCGGGCGCGCTGGCCCTGCTGGGCCGGGACGCGAACGGTGTGCAGACCCTGGACTCGCCGATCCTGATCCGTACGGCCGACATCGCCCCGGACGGCTCGCTGAAGGTGCCCGTCGGTGCCACCCTCGTACGCCACTCGGACCCGGAGAGCGAGGTCGCCGAGACGCATGCCAAGGCGGCCGGGGTGCTGGCCGCGCTGGGGGTGCGGCCGGGCCGGCCCGCGGCGGACGCGGACCGCCCGCGGCTGGCATCCGACCTGTCTCTTATACACATCTCTGATGGCGCGAGGGAGGCGNTGCCTTGCCAGCCCGCTCAGAGATGTGTATAAGAGACAGCGCTGGGGGTGCGGCCGGGCCGGCCCGCGGCGGACGCGGACCGCCCGCGGCTGGCATCCGACCCCCGGGTGCGGGCGGCGCTGGACGACCGGCGCGGAGGGCTCGCACCGTTCTGGCTGCGGATGCGGGAGCGCACCCGGGATCTCTCGGGGCACGCTCTGGTGGTGGACGGCGAGGACACGTTCACCGCGATGCTGGCCCATCTGCTGCGGGCGTCGGGGCTGGACGTCTCGGTGCGCCGCTACGACGAGCCGGGGCTGCGCGAGGTGGCCCGGGCGCACCGGGGGCCCGTGGTGCTGGGTCCGGGTCCGGGCGATCCGGGTGATCTCACCGATCCGAAGATGCGGCTGCTCCGTGAGATCACCGCCGAGCTGGTGCGGGACCACCGGCACGGGCTGCTGGGGGTCTGCCTCGGGCACGAGCTGATCGCGGCGGAGCTGGGCCTGGAGATCGTGCGCAAAACCGTGCCGTACCAGGGGGCGCAGACCCGGATCGAGCTGTTCGGCCGGCCGGAGACGGTGGGCTTCTACAACAGCTTCACCGGGCGGTGCGACGGTCCGGCCGCCGTCGAGCTGGCCGCGCACGGGATCGAGGTGAGCCGCGACGAGGACAGCGACGAACTGCACGCGTTGCGCGGTCCCGGCTTCGCCTCGGTGCAGTTCCACCCGGAGTCGGTGCTGACCCTGCGGGGCTCGGTGATCGTGACGGAGCTGCTGGCGGGGCTGCCCGTGCCGGGCTGATCCGGGCGGAGAGCCTCAGCTCCTCGGCACGAGGACGTTCTCGCCCGTGCGGCGGGCCAGGTAGTCGGTGACGTTCTTGACGGTCGCCTCGATGATCTGGCCCACCGCGTCCTCGGTGTAGTACGCCTGGTGGGAGGTGACGACGACGTTGGGGAAGGTCACCAGCCGGGCGAGGGTGTCGTCGTCGATGCCCTCCAGGGACTTGTCGAGGAAGAACAGCCCCGCCTCCGCCTCGTACACGTCGAGTCCGACGCCGAGGAAGCGGCCCGCGCGCAACTCGGTGACCAGGGCGGCGGTGTCGATGAGGCCGCCCCGGCTGGAGTTGACGAGGATCGCGTCGTCCTTCATCGCCTTGAGGGCGGCCTTGTCGATGATGTGGTGGGTGCTGGGCAGCAGCGGCACGTGCAGGCTGATCAGGTCGGCCTCGGCGAACAGCCGCTCCTTGTCGACGTACTCCATGCCCAGCTCGACGCAGGCCGGGTTCTGAGCCACGTCCCAGCCGAGCAGCCTCATGCCGAAGCCGTGGGCGATCCGGGTGAAGGCCTCGCCGATCTTCCCGGTGCCGAGCACCCCGACGGTCCGGCCGCGCATGTCCCGGCCGAGCAGCCCGTCCAGCCGGAAGTCGAAGTCGCGGGTGCGGCTCGCGGCGCGGATGATGCGCCGGTTGACGGCCATGGCGAGCGTCCAGGCGAATTCGGCGACCGAGTACGGGGAGTAGGACGAGACCCGGGCGACGCGCAGCGCGAGACGCTCGGCGACCTCCAGGTCGATGTTGTTGAAGCCGGTGGAGCGCTGGGCGATCATCTGCGTGCCGCCCGCGGCGAGCGTCTGGAGCACCGGGGAGCCGAGGTCGGCGTTGACGCTGGTGGAGATGATCTCGTGGCCGGCCGCGATGGGGGCGGTGTCCCGGTTCAGGAAGACGTCCAGGCAGCGGACCTCGTGCAGCCCCTCGAAGGCCTTCTCGATCAGGGGCTTCTCGTCGGACTGCACACCGAAGGCGAGGATTTCCACGGGTACTCCCGATCTGTTTCCGCGGGCGGGGCCGGACATCGCGAATATACGGCCCCGCCCCCGGACCCGCTGGTCAGACGTCGTCGAGGCCGCGCTCGATGGCGTACCGCACGAGCTCCACACGGTTGTGCAGCTGGAGCTTGCCGAGGGTGTTCTGCACGTGGTTCTGCACGGTGCGGTGCGAGATGACCAGGCGTTCGGCGATCTGCTTGTACGAGAGGCCCTTGGCGACCAGCCGCAGCACCTCGGTCTCCCGGTCGGTGAGCTGCGGGGCCTTGGGCTCGTTCGACGCCACCGGCACGGGGTCGGAGGCGAGCCGGCGGTACTCGCCGAGGACCAGGCCCGCGAGGCCCGGGGTGAAGACCGGGTCGCCGCCGGCGGTGGAGCGGACGGCGTCGGTCAGCTCCTGGGTGGAGGCGGACTTCAGCAGATAGCCGGTGGCCCCGGACTTCACCGCTTCCAGGACGTCGGCGTGCTCGCCGCTCGCGGAGAGGACGAGGACCCGCAGGCCCGGGTGGGAGCCGACGAGTTCCTTGCAGACCTGGACGCCGGGCATGCCGGGGAGGTTCAGGTCGAGGACGAGGACGTCCGGGTTCGCGGCCCTGGCCCGGCGGACCGCCTGCGGGCCGTCCCCGGCGGTCGCGACGACGTCGAAGCCGGACTCGGCCAGGTCGCGGGCGACCGCGTCGCGCCACATGGGGTGGTCGTCGACGACCATGACCTTGATGGGCCTGCCGGTGGCCCCCTGCTCGTCCTGTGCCGCGTTTGCCGCGTTCCGTGTACTCATCGGGCCGTTCCTGCCTTCCCCCGGGAGACCTTCGGTGCTCTCGGAACCTTCAACTCGACCTCGCAGCCCTGTCCGGGCACCGAGATCAGCTCTGCCGTGCCGCCCAGGTCGCGCAGCCGGCCCCGGATGGACAACGCGACCCCGAGCCGCCCCTCCCCCTCCGCCTGGGCGAGCCGCCCCTCCGGGATACCGGGGCCGTCGTCCCGGACGGTGACGATCACCTCGTCCGGCTCGTCCTCGACCAGGATCCACGCCTGGGCGTCCGGGCCCGCGTGCACCCGTACGTTGTCCAGGGCGGCGCTGACGGCGGCGGCCAGCTCCCGGGCCGACTCGGCGGGGAGCAGCACCGGAGCGCCCGGCTCCGCGAAGCTCGTCCGGGATCCCGCGTGCGGGGCGAGCAGGGCCCGCAGGTCGCAGGCCGCCCCGTCGCCTGAGCCTTGGTCGTCGTCCACGTCGACGGTGCGGACCACGGCTCCTTCGGCGGCGTCCTCGGAGACCCGGGTCGGTGGGACCAGGCCGCTGGAGACCAGGGTGCGCAGGGCGACCTCCTGCTCCCCGGCCATCCGGCCCAGCTCGGCCGCCTCGCCGCCGATCGCGGTCCCTCTGCGCTGGACCATGGCGAGGACCTGGAGCACGCTGTCGTGGATGTCGCGGGCGAGCCGTTCGCGTTCGCGGGTGGTGGCCTCGATCTCCAGGGCGCGGGCCAGGGTGCGCTCACTGGCGCGGGCGACCTCGACGACGTACCCGATGGCGATGGAGGCGACCCACACCAGCAGGACGTTGTGGTAGGTGTCCCGGCTGGGCTCGCCGCGCTGGATGATGTTGGCGGCGGCCACGAAGGTGGAGGCGAAGGCCGCCCACCGCCAGCCGCCCTTGATCGCGAAGGCGAGGACCGAGCCGGCCGTCCAGATCGACGGGAGCGTCGGGCCGTCGAACGACTGCGCGTCGAAGTCCGCGAGCGGGGTGAGCAGGATGCCGGTCAGGGCGACGACCAGGTCCGCGACGAGGAAGCGTTTGGTGCAGCTCGCCGCCGAGCGGACCTTGGGCAGGGTGGCGAGTGTCCAGACGAAGAGGAACGCCAGATAGGCGACGGCGACCCAGGGCCGCTCGAACCTCTGCCGGCCGAAGTCGTCCTTCCCGAAGATCGCGAGCAGCACCGCGTAGATCATCGTCATGACGCGGTAACCCGTCAGCGCGCGCCACAGCGGCAGCTCGACCGACATCCTGACGACCCGCTCACGCTTGGCCATGGCCCCACACCCCCCGGACGGTGAACGACGCGGTTACGCGTCGGACCGTTCCGTTCCGTTCTCGTTACTCGCGGCGGCCTGCTTCTGGGCGCGCTTGGCCTCTTCGGCCCTGGCCTTCGCCTCCTCCGCCCGGGCCTTCGCCTCGTCGGCGATCTGACGCTTGGCGGCGGTGGCGTAGATGTCGACGTACTCCTGGCCGGAGAGCTTCATGATCTCGTACATGACCTCGTCGGTCACCGAGCGCAGGATGAAGCGGTCGCCGTCCATGCCCTGGTAGCGGCTGAAGTCCAGCGGCTTGCCGATCCGGATGCCGGGGCGCATCAGCTTGGGCATCACCTGGCCGGGCGGCTGGATCTTCTCGGTGTCGATCATGGCCACCGGGATCACGGGCGCTCCGGTGGCCAGCGCGACCCGGGCCAGACCGCCGGGCTTGCCCCGGTAGAGGCGGCCGTCGGGCGAGCGGGTGCCCTCGGGGTAGATGCCGAAGAGGCCGCCGCTCTCGACGACCTGGATGCCCGCCTTGATCGCCGCCTCGCCCGCGCCGCGGGCTCCGGAGCGGTCGACGGGGAGCTGGCCGACGCCCTTGAAGAAGGCGGCGGTGAGCTTGCCCTTGACCCCGGGGGCGGTGAAGTACTCGGCCTTGGCGATGAACGTGACCTTGCGGTCCAGCACGGCCGGGAGGAAGAACGAGTCGGAGAACGACAGGTGGTTGCTGGCGAGGATCGCCGGACCGCGCTCGGGGATGTTCTCCAGGCCCTCCACCCACGGCCGGAAGGCAAGCTTCAGGGACCCGCCGATGGAGAACTTCATTGCGCCGTAGATCAACTCGTGTGCCTCCTGTGTGCTGTGGTTGAGACCTTAGCCTGTGAGGTCGTCGCGGCCCTTGCCCGGCATGGGGAGCCGGGCTCTCCCCGGCGGGCGGTGCGGAGCGGCCCCGGGGGCGTGACGGCCCTGGTCGGTGTCGGTCCGGTCGCGTACGGTGAAGTCATCCGTCAAGCACTCCCCCAGGTGCCCGCCCGCCCCGTTCCACGAACAGGAGACCCTGGTGCCGGTCCTCCCCGGAGCCGAGCCGTTCCGCCACGAGGGCGGAGAGGTCGGCGTCCTCCTCTGTCATGGCTTCACCGGATCGCCACAGTCGCTGCGCCCCTGGGCGGACTACCTCGCCGAGCGCGGGCTGACGGTCTCGCTGCCGCTGCTGCCGGGCCACGGCACCCGCTGGGAGGACATGGCGGTCACCGGCTGGCAGGACTGGTACGCGGAGGTGGACCGGGAGCTGCGGGTCCTCAAGCAGAAGTGCGAGCGGGTCTTCGTCTTCGGTCTGTCCATGGGTGGCGCGCTGAGCCTGCGGCTCGCGGCCAAGCACGGGGACGCGATCAGCGGTCTGGTGTTGGTCAATCCGGCCAACAAGGTGCACGGCCTCTCCGCGTACGCGCTGCCGGTGGCCCGTCATCTGGTGCGGACGACCAAGGGCCTGGCCGACGACATCGCGCTCCCGGGGTCGCACGAGGTCGGCTACGACAAGGTGCCGCTGCACGCCGCGTACTCGGTGCGGAAGTTCTTCCGCCTGGTCGACGGGGAGCTGCCCCAGGTGACCCAGCCGGTGGTCCTGCTGCACAGCCCGCAGGACCATGTCGTGCCGCCCGCGGACAGCGCGCGGATCCTGAGCCGGATCTCCTCCCGGGACGTCTCGGAGATTTTGTTGGAACAGAGCTACCACGTGGCGACGTTGGACCATGATGCGGAGCGGATCTTCGATGAGAGCTACCGGTTCATCGGCCGTCTCGCACCGAACGTCGGGATGAAGGGGAGCACGTCCGGTGGCTGAGCACGACGCGGAACGCACAGGCAGCGACGAGGAGCGCGAACCGCGCCCCACGGAGTCGGCGGCCGTCCCGGAGGGGACGCGGCCGGAGGGGGCCGAGGGAGCGGAGCAGGAGCGGGCGGTCGACGAGGACGCGGCATGGGCCGCGATTGTCGAGGGGTACGGGGAGGAGCCGCCGGACCCGCCGGGCGCCAAGCCGTTCAAGGCTGTCGAGGATCTGGCCCTGCTGGAGGACGATCAGCGCAACGTGGTGGGGCCGAAGGACGGCACCGCCGGTGGTCCGGCGGACAAGGGGTCCGGCAAGACGCCCCCGAAGCCGCCGGAGAAGAAGCCGCTCGGCAGCTCCGTGGTGTTCGCGCCCGGCGTCGCCGGTCCCCGCGACTACGAGCTGCCCGAGTCCAAGGACGACGGCGTCGGCGAGCCGGACGACGGGGACGAGGGCCATTTCGTGCCCCCGGAGCCGCCGCCGCTGCCGGAGGCCGACGTCACGGCGAAGTTCGCCTGGCTCGCGGTGATCGGCGGGCCGGTCCTGATGCTCGTCGCGGTGCTGTTCCGGTGGGAGATGACGTGGTGGCTCACCACGCTCTGCGTCGGCGGCTTCCTCGGCGGCTTCGCCACCCTGGTGGCCCGGATGCCGCACGACGACGATGACGACACCTACGGCGACCCGGGGCGCGGCGCGGTCGTGTAAGGGCTGTCCCGTAGGCGTCACCCCGCGGGGATTCTGAGGGCGGCCAGGACCGGCAGATGGTCCGTGGCCGCCCTCAGGTCGTCCCCGCTCACACCGTCCAGGCCGGTCGGGACACCGCAGCCGAGCACCTCGATGCCGGGGGTCGCGAAGACCGCGTCGATGCGCTTGCGCGGTTCGTGCGGGGGGAACGTCGGCCCGCCGCCCCACGGAGCGACGGCCCGGCAGTCCTGGAGGGTCCCGGCCAGGTGCCGAAACGCCTCCCCGGTCGGTACGTCGTTGAGGTCGCCGCCCGCCACGGCGTGCTCCACGCCCATCGCGGCCAGCCGTTCCAGCAGCAGGTCCGCCTGGGCGAGGCGTTCGTCGCGCCGAAGGCTCAGATGGCAGCTCAGCACGCCGAGCCCGGTCCCGGCGATCCGCACCACGGCGGTGGCGAAGCCCCTGCGGTGCAGGCCGGGGGTGAGCGGCAGCAGGATGTCCTCGGTGCGCTCGACGGCCACCCGCAGCGAGCACAGCAGCAGCGGTCCGGCGGCGGTGGCCCCGCCGCTCAGCACCACCAGGCCGCTGCTCTTCGCGAGCCTGGCCGCGGCCTTGCGCCAGCGGAAGAAGCGCGGGGCCTCCTGGACGAGGACCAGGTCGGGCGCGCAGGCGCGGATGACCCGGGCCAGCGCGGCGGTGTCGTCGTGCATCGACCGGACGTTGTAGCTCAGCACTCTGATGACGGCTGAACCGTCCGGCTCGGTTCGGGAGTCGGGCAGTGGCGTCAGGACCATGCGGGCCACGATACGACGGACGCCCGCCGCGGCCCCGGAGGGCGACGACGGGCGTCCGGTGGGTCGTACGGAGCCGTTCTCAGCCCTGGCGGGCCAGGTCGGCCGCTCCCACGAGCCCTGCCTTGCCGCCGAGTTGGGCGGCCAGCACCTGGGCGTGCGGGCGCCATTCGCCGCCGATCAGCCAGCGCCGGAACGACTTGCGGATCGGGTCGAGGACGAGCTCGCCCTCGTCCGACACGCCGCCGCCGACGATGAACGCCGACGGGTCGAACAGCGAGGCGAGGTCCGCCAGTCCGGCGCCGGCCCAGCGGGCCAGCTCGCGGAACGAGTCGATGGCCACCGGGTCGCCCTGGCGGGCGGCCTCGCTGATGTGCTTGCCCTCGATGCCGTCCACCGAGCCGTCGCCGAGGCCGAGCAGTACGGCGGCGTTCTCGGGGGTGGCGTTGGCGCGCTGCTTCGCGTACCGGACGAGCGCACGGCCGGAGGCGTACTGCTCCCAGCAGCCCTGGCTGCCGCAGCCGCAGAGCAGACCGTCCGGGACGACGCGGATGTGGCCGAACTCGGCGGCCACGCCGAAGCGTCCGCGCCGCAGCTTGTTGCCGATGATGATGCCGCCGCCGAGGCCGGTGCCGAGCGTGATGCAGATGACGTCGTCGTGCCCCTGGCCGGCCCCGAAGCGATACTCGCCCCAGGCCGCGGCGTTGGCGTCGTTCTCGACGACGACGGGCAGGCCGACGCGCTGCTCGACCTTGTCCTTGAGCGGCTCGTGACGCCAGTTGATGTTCGGTGCGAACAGCACGGTGGCGCGCTTGTCGTCGACGTAACCGGCGGCGCCGATGCCGACGGCCTCCACCTCGTGTCCCTCGCTCGCCCCGGCCACCGCCGCGCAGATCGCGTCGACGATGCCTTCGGCCGTCGGCGGGGTCGCCACCTTGAACGTCGAGAGGATCCGGCCCTCTTCGTCGACCACTCCAGCCGCGATCTTCGTGCCGCCGATATCGACGCCGATGGTGAGTCCCATGAATCCCTCAGTTTCGGTCGAGCCCCGCTAGGGGCAACCGTACCCGAGGGCGTGGCCCGGCCCGGCCGGGGCCGGTCGGTCCCGGCCGATGTGTCCGGCCGGTACCGGCCGGTCGTCCGGTCAGTCCAGGTCGATGCGTTCGGGGCCGGAGGGCCCTTCGTCCCGGGGGTCGGACGGGTCGTCGGCGGCCTTCTTCGAGGGGTCCGCGGGGCTCGTGGTGCCCGACGCGCCCTCGGTGGTGCGGGTCCAGCGGCTCTCCTGGCCCTCGACCGCGGAGCGGTAGGCGGCCAGCAGTTCGCTGCCCGCGGCGGCGAGGTGGTCGAAGAGCTGCGGGTTGCGTTCGATGACCGGATCGACGGCGGACTTCGCCTGCCGGATGGCCTGCTGGACCGCGCCCTGGGCGGCGACGCCCAGCAGCGGGGTCTGGAGCGAGGAGACCTTGTCGGCGACCGCGTCGACCAGTTTGCGCAGTTCCTCGGCGGCGGACCCGGGCTGGGGGCCGTACTGGGCCCGGCGGCGGGCCTTCTCGGCCGCGAGGTCCTCGGCGCAGGCGTCGGCCCACGCGTCGCCGTCGACGGGACGATCGGTGGCTTCACTCATGGCGGACTCCTGCGACGCGGGGCGGCCGACGGTCGGCCTGCGGTACACGTACTACCGACGTTACCCGAATGGCCGCGGGCCGTTCAGGAGGTGCGCGGCCACAGGGCCGGATCCGGCGTGAACCGCACCCGCAGCACCCCGTCCGCCAGGGCCGCGCCGGAGACGGTGCAGCGGCGCAGCGCGGAGGCGATCCGCACGATCCGGTGGAAGGGGCCGACGGTCAGGAGCAGTTCGTCGCCCCGGCGGACCAGGCGCAGGTCCTCCTTGGCGGCCCCGGGCAGTGGCAGGCACCAGGTGAGGGTGAGGTCCCCGTCCTCGGCGTCCGGGTCCTCCTCGGTCCACCAGGGTTCGCCGGCCCGGCCGGGGGCCCGGTCGTCGGGGGCGGGTATCTCCAGCGCGGCCAGGTCCTCCGGGCCCTGCGGGTCGCGGCCCAGGTGGGCGGCCTCGTGCACGGGGAGGTCCGGGGCCACGTCCTGGTGCCAGTGGTCCAGGCACTTCTCCTGCTGGGCGGCGAGCGCGGCGAACCAGGGGTCGCAGGAGTGCCGGGGCAGCACGCGGGAGGCGACCAGCAGGTCGGCGCTCAGCCCATGCAGGGCGAGGCCGGTGCGGGCGGCGCGCAGGGCGTCCTCGGCGGCGGGGCCCGGCTCCGCGACCAGGCGGAGTGTGGTGGCCCCGTCCTCGATCAAAGCCTGGACGGCGGCCAGCTCGGCGTCCTTGCGGGCGGCGGCCTCGTACAGCCACTGCGCGGGCATCGGGACCCCCGCGAGCTGGGCGAGGACCGGGCGCAGGGCACGGGCGGCCTGGCGTTCGACGGGGAGCAGCCGGCGCAGGTAGCGGCGCAGCTGTTCGGGCAGGGCGAGCAGGGCCAGGGCTTCGGTGAGCGGCGGGAGGTCGACGACGAGGGTGTCGTAGCCGGTCCAGTCGCCCTCGGCGGCCCGGCGCAGGGTGTGCAGCAGGGCGAGCTGCGGGGAGCCGGGGAGTTCGGTGAGCTCCTCGCCGTCGAGCCGGCCCGCGCCGAGCAGGTCCAGGACGCCGGAGGCGCGCTTCTGGAGCTCGGTGAGTTCGGCGCGGAAGTGCTCGCCGGAGTCGATGCGGGCGTGGTCGAGGTTGTCGGCGGCCCGGGTCGGTTCCGAGGCGGCGGGGAAGCCGGGTATGGCCTCGGCGGAGATCAGCAGTGTGCGGCTGCCGTTCGCGGCCGCGGCCAGTGCGGTGGCGGCGGCGACGGTGGTGCGGCCCGCGCCGCCGGTGCCGGTGACCAGGACCGTACGCACGGCCCTCAGTTCCCCGGTGCGGACTCGACGCGCTTCTTCAGACCGGCGAGGGCGCGGTCGATGATGACCTTCTCGGCCTTGCGCTTGATCATGCCGAGCAGCGGGATCTTGACGTCGACGGCGAGCCGGTAGGTGACCTCGGTGCGCTCGCCGTCGCCGAGCGGGGCGAGTGCGTAGGTGCCGTCCAGGGAGCGCAGCATCTGGGACTTGACGAGGCTCCAGCTGACCTCGTTCGCGCCGGTCCAGGTGTAGGAGAGGACGTGGTCGTCCTTGATCGCTCCGGCGTCCAGGACGAGGCGGACCTGCTCGGCGCGGCCCTGGTCGTCGGTGGAGAGGACCTCGGCCTCCTTGACCTCGCCGGTCCACTCCGGGTAGCGGGCGAAGTCGGCGATCACGCCCATGACGTCGGCCGGTGCCGCCTCGATCGTGATGCTCGAGCTGGTGTGTTCAGCCATCGCCGTGGCCCTCCAGTGCGGTGTAACCGGTCGCGTTCGGCAGGAGCCTGCCGCTGTGCAGGCTATCGCGTGCCCGGGGCGCTCCGGTCCACGCCCCGGCCGCCCTCGGTCACCAGCTCAGCGCCCAGGGTGTTCCGGTGGAGGCGAAGTGGCCGACGTTGACGCACTCGGTGGTCCCGATCCGCATCCGGCGGACCAACGGCTGGTGAACATGGCCGAAAAGCGCGTACCGGGGGCGGGTGGAGCGGATCGCCTCCAGCAGGGCGCTGCTGCCGCGTTCGAAGCGGCGGGCGACGGTGTCGTACGTCAGCTCGGGGACGTCGGGCGGGATGTGCGAGCAGAGGACGTCGACCGGGCCGAGCGCCTCGACCTTGGCGGCGTACTCCTCGTCGCTGATCTCGTACGGGGTGTTCATCGGGGTCTTCAGGCCGCCGCCGACGAAGCCGAAGACCCGGCCGCCGATCTCGACGCGTTCGCCGTCGAGCACGGTGGTGCCGGGGCGGGCGTACTCGGGCCATAGGCCGGGGACGTCGACGTTGCCGTAGGTGGCGTACGTCGGGGTGGGGAAGGCCGCGAAGAGTTCGGCGTACTGCTTGCGCACCGCGCCGAGGATCTCGGCGTTGCGGTCGCGGCCCGCCCACAGCTCGCGGCCGAAGGCGCGGGCCTCCTCGTAGCGGCGGGCGGTGCGCAGGGCGACGATGCGGTCGGCGTTCTCCTTGCCGAACAGGTCGGGGAAGATGCCGCGCGCGTGGTCGGCGTAGTCGAGGAAGAGCACCAGGTCACCGAGGCAGATCAGGGCGTCGGCGCCGTCCCCGGCGCGGGTCAGGGCCTCGGTGTTGCCGTGCACGTCGCTGATCACGTGAATCCGGGTCGGTCCCCCGGCCGGGACCCGGCTGTCCGGTTCGCTGCCTCGCATGGGATCACCCTAGAGCGCCGCTTCCGTCGCTGGTAGACCGCCCGGACCTGCGGTTACTTCCACGTCGGGACGGCGGTGGACTACTGTGCGCGAAAGGGCCATTTATATGTGTGATGCATAAGACATCTGGCCGGAACCCCCTATCCGGAACCGAGTACCGGTGGGTAACGTCCGGGCAGTCCAGTCGTGCTCACCCCACTGAGCACCCGCCACTCTTGGACCGCAGCCGGTGCGTCACACAGAGCCGTGGCACCGGAGCCCGATGAGGAGCAGCAGTCTTGCGCGAGTTCAGCCTTCCGGCCCTGTACGAGGTCCCGACGGACGGCAACCTGACGGATCTCATCCGCCGCAATGCCGCTCAGCATCCCGAAGTCGCGGTGATGAGCCGCAAGGTGGCCGGCGTCTGGACGGACGTCAGTGCCACGGAGTTCCTGGCCGAGGTGAGAGCCGCCGCCAAAGGCCTGATCGCCTCGGGCGTGCAGCCCGGTGACCGGGTCGCCCTGATGTCACGCACCCGTTTCGAGTGGGTGCTGCTGGACTTCGCGATCTGGAGCGCGGGCGCGGTGACCGTGCCGGTGTACGAGACCAGCTCCGCCGAGCAGGTGCAGTGGATCCTCGGTGACTCCGGGGCGGTGGCGGTGCTCGTGGAGAGCGACGCGCACGCCGCCTCCGTGGCCTCCGTACGGGACGCGCTGCCGGATCTCGCGCATCTCTGGCAGATCGACGCGGGCGCGGTGGAGGCACTGGGCAAGGCCGGGGCCGAGGTCTCGGACGAGACCATGGATCTGCGGACGCGCAGCGCCAAGGCGGACGACCCGGCCACCATCGTCTACACCTCGGGCACCACGGGCCGCCCCAAAGGCTGTGTGCTGACCCACCGCAGCTTCTTCGCGGAGTGCGGCAACGTGGTGGAGCGGCTGAAGCCCCTCTTCCGAACGGGCGAGTGCTCGGTCCTGCTGTTCCTGCCCGCCGCGCACGTCTTCGGCCGGCTGGTCGAGGTGGCCTCGGTGATGGCCCCGATCAAGCTCGGCTGCGTCCCCGACATCAAGAACCTCACCGATGAGCTGGCCTCGTACCGGCCGACGTTGATCCTGGGCGTGCCCCGGGTCTTCGAGAAGGTCTACAACGCGGCCCGCGCGAAGGCGCAGGCGGACGGCAAGGGCAAGATCTTCGACCGGGCCGCCGACACGGCGATCGCCTACAGCCGGGCGCTGAGCACCCCGGGGGGTCCCTCGCTGGGGCTGAGGCTCAGGCACCGGCTCTTCGACAAGCTGGTCTTCGGGAAGCTGCGCGCGGTACTCGGCGGCCGGGGTGAGCACGCGATCTCCGGCGGCGCTCCGCTGGGCGAGCGGCTCGGCCACTTCTACCGGGGCATCGGCTTCACGGTCCTGGAGGGCTACGGCCTGACCGAGACGTGTGCGGCGACCGCGTTCAACCCGTGGGACCGGCAGAAGATCGGCACGGTCGGCCAGCCGCTGCCCGGTTCGGTCGTGCGGATCGCGGACGACGGCGAGGTGCTGCTGCACGGCGAGCACCTGTTCTCCGGCTACTGGAACAACGAGTCGGCCTCGGCCGAGGCGCTGGCCGACGGCTGGTTCCACACCGGGGACATCGGCACGCTCGACGAGGACGGCTACCTCGCGATCACCGGCCGCAAGAAGGAGATCATCGTGACGGCGGGCGGCAAGAACGTCGCCCCGGCGGTGATCGAGGACCGCATCCGCGCGCACGCCCTGGTCGCGGAGTGCATGGTGGTCGGCGACGGCCGTCCGTTCGTCGGCGCGCTGGTCACGCTGGACGAGGAGTTCCTGAGCCGCTGGGTCGAGGAGAACGGCAAGCCGGCCGGCTCGACGGCCCTGTCGCTGCGCGAGGACGCGGAGCTGCTGGCGGAGGTACAGCGGGCGGTGGACGACGGCAACGCGGCGGTGTCCAAGGCCGAGTCCGTGCGCAAGTTCCGTATCCTGCCCGCCCAGTTCACCGAGGAGGCGGGGCACATCACGCCGTCGCTGAAGCTGAAGCGGAACGTGGTGGCGAAGGACTTCGCGGACGAGGTGGAGTCGATCTACCGCAGTTGACAGTCGGTACGCCGAAGGGGCCCGCGCCGATTCCCGGTGCGGGCCCCTTCGGCGTACGGCACGTTCACAGCAGGGTCTTGAGCTTCTCCGCCAGCAGGTCCCAGCGCCACTTCTCCTCGACCCAGGCCCGGCCCCGCTCCCCCATCCGCTGCCGCAGCTCCGGGTCCCCGAGCAGCGTCACGATCCGGTCCGCCGACTCCTCGGCGCTGCCGCCGCGCACCACCCAACCGGTCTCGCCGTCGAGCACCGCGTCCGGGGCGCCGCCCGAGTCGCCGGCCACCACGGGCAGCCCGGTCGCGGACGCCTCCAGGTAGACGATCCCGAGGCCCTCCACGTCGAGACCGCCGCGCCGGGTGCGGCAGGGCATCGCGAAGACGTCCCCGGCCCCGTAGTGCGCGGGCAGCTCGGCCCAGGGCACCGGACCGGTGAAGCGCACCGAGTCCTGGACCCCGGTCCGATCCGCGAGCCGCTCCAGGTCCTTGGCGTACGGTCCGCCGCCGACGATCAGCAGCACCGCGTCCGGGATCCGCGCGAGGATCGCGGGCATGGCCAGGATCAGCGTGTCCTGGCCCTTGCGCGGCACCAGGCGGGAGACGCAGACGACCACCGGGCGGTCGGAGAGCCCGAGGCGGGCCCGGACCCGGTCCCCGCCGGACGCCGGGTGGAAGGTCTTCTCGTCGACGCCGGGCGGCAGTTGGACCATGCGCCCGGCCGCCTCGGGGGTGAGGGCCCCGGCGATCCGGGAGCGGGTGTACTCACCGAGATAGGTGATCGTGTCCGTGCCCTCCCCGATCCGGCGCAGCAGCTGTCGGGAGGCGGGCAGTTGCGCCCAGCCGGCCTCGTGGCCGTGGGTGGTGGCGACGAGCCGCCGGGCGCCCGCGCGGCGCAGCGCCGGGGCCATCAGGCCGAGCGGGGCGGCGGCGCCGAACCAGACGGCTGTCTCTTATACACATCTCTGATGGCGCGAGGNGCCAGCCCGCTCAGAGATGTGTATAAGAGACAACCGGGCGCCCGCGCGGCGCAGCGCCGGGGCCATCAGGCCGAGCGGGGCGGCGGCGCCGAACCAGACGGAGGCGCAGCCGTGCTCGCGCAGCAGGGCGGTGGCCCGGCGGGTGACGCGCGGGGTCGGCAGCAGCATCGTCGTCCGGTCGCGGACCACGGTGAACGGCTGCTCGGCGTCGAAGGCGGCGGTGGCCTCCGCGCCCTCCTCGCCGCGCTTCCAGGTGGAGGCGTAGACGACGACCCGGTCGGGATCCAGGCGCAGCGCCATGTTGTGCAGGAACGCCTGGATGCCACCGGGGCGGGGCGGGAAGTCGTTGGTCACGATCAAGGTCTTGTCCATCGTCGCCGACAGTACCGAACGGCCGCGCTTCACCGCTGACGCGCTCTCCCGGCGGCATCATGAGCCGCCGGGAACCCGGCCGGACACGAGCGACGAAGAGGCGGCGGATGACGGCGATGGCGGGACGAGGACCCATCGGTGCGGGGCCGTGGCCGTACGCGCTGTGGGCGCTGACCCGGGCATGGCTGCTGGCCTGCGTGTTCAAGGTGGTCACCGTGCCCGGCCCGGACGTCACGGTGGACGTGTCGGTGATCTACCGGGGCTGGTACGAGGTGCTGCTCACCGGCACGTATCCGCTGGACGACGTCACCTGGCAGTACCCGCCCGGGGCGGCCCTGGCGGTCCTCTCCCCCGCCCTGCTGCCGTTCCTGGAGTACGCGACCGCGTTCTACGTGCTCGTGCTGGTCTGCGACGCGCTGGTGCTGGGGCTGCTGCTGTACGCGGGCCGGCGGCCGGGCATAAGGGCGGCGGGCGCCTGGGTGTGGATCGCTGGGGTGCCGCTGCTGGGTCCGACGGTCTACGCCCGCTACGACCTGATGGTGACGGCGGTCGCGGTGGCCGCGCTGCTGGCGGGGGTGCGCCGGCCCCGTGCGCTGGGGGCGCTGGCGGCATGCGGGGCGCTGCTGAAGGGGTGGCCCGCGCTGCTGCTCGTCGGGGTGCGCAAGGGGCGTCCGACGGGGGCCGCCTGGAGGTCGGCGGCGCTGACGGCGGCGGGGCTCGCGGCGGCGTTCGCACTGTGGATGCCGGGGGCGTTCGCGTTCCTGGCTTTCCAGCGGGACCGGGGCACCGAGGTCGAGTCCCTGGGGGCGCTGGTCTTCCACGTGGCGCGGCGGTTCGGCTGGGAGGGGCGGGTGGAGCTGCGCTACGGCTCGCTGGAGTTCCTCGGCCCGCGGGTGGAGCTGGTGTCGACGCTGGCGCTGGGGCTCGGCGTCCTGGCGCTGGGCTGGCTGCTGGTGTGGCGGCTGCGGGCCCGGTCGTTCGCCGCGCACACCCCGGCCGAGGCGGCGTTCACGGCGGTGCTGCTGTTCACGGTCACCAGCCGGGTGATCAGCCCGCAGTACGTGGTGTGGCTGGTCGGGCTCGCGGCGGTGTGCCTGGTGTTCCGGGGGGCCGCGATGACCCTGCCGGCCGTCCTGGTGCTGGCGGCGGCCGGGGTGACGCTGCTGGAGTTCCCGATCGGCTTCGGCCATGTGGTGGCGAGCGACGCGTGGGGCGTGACCCTCCTGCTCGTACGGAACGGGCTGCTGGTGGCGGCCTCGCTGATCGCGGCGCGGCGGCTGTGGCGGTCGACGGTGCCGGGGGCGCGGGAAGCCCCCGTCGTGGCGGTGGGCGGGGGTCAGCCGAGCCGGGCGGCGAGGTAGTCGCGCCAGTCGGCGGTGAACTGCTCGGGGGTGGTGTCGAGCACTGCCTTCAGCGCCTGCTCCACCGCCCCCTCGCGCCCGGAGTGCGCGCCGACGGCCTCGTAGAAGGCGATCAGCTTCTCCTTGCCCCACCGTTCCGCGATCAGCTCGCAGGCCAGCCAGCCGCCCTCATAGGCCCCCGCCAGCTTCGCGGGGTCGCCGTCGAAGCCGAAGTCCGGGTCGGCGGGGAGCTCGGCCGGGGTCCGGCCGGTGCGGACGGCGTCGGCCAGTTCGGGGGCGATGGTGTCGGCGGCGCGGTCCTCGCCCCGGTAGGCGGTCCAGTCGGCGAAGCCCTCGGAGAGCCAGACCGGGGTCGCGGTGGAGGTGCTGGTCCGGGTGGCGACATGGGTCGTCTCATGGGTCAGGACGATCCGCTGCCCGAAACTGCCCAGGGTGGCGTACGCCTGCGGGTTGACGATCACCCGGTCGGCGAGGGCCGGGCGCTTGCCGGTGCCGCCGACCTCGCCGGTGGTGACGGCGGCGATGCCCCGGTAGCTGGCCTCCGGCGAGCCCAGCAGTCCCGCCATGTCCTCGACGGAGTCCGGGACGAGGACGACCACCCGGCGGGCCCAGGGCCTCGGCCAGGCGTCCGAGACGGCCGGTACGGCGAGGTCCACGGTGTCGGCGACCTGGCGCAGCTCGCTCTCGGGCCGGCCGACGCCCAGGACGATGCTGTGCTCGCCCTCGACGACCTCGACGTCCCCCTGCTGCCACAGCTGCCCGGAGGCGCCCTTGGCGGGCCGGTCGGCGGTGATGTACCAGCGCTCGCCGTCGCGCATCAGCTCCAGGACACGGCGGGTGGCGACCGGGGCGGTGTCGTACCCGTCGATGCGGTAGCGCAGCTCCACGTCGGCGGTGGCCCACTGCCCGTCCTGCTTGGTGATGCCCTTGACGTCGTAGGTCCAGGACTTCAGGGGCACGTCGGCGAGCCGGTCCAGCTCGGTGCGCTGGGCGGCCCGCAGCTTCGCGGCCTCCGGGGCGAGGCCGTCGAGGTAGCCCGCCGGGTCGTGGGCGAGGACGGCGGCCGCGCGGCGCTCCAGGGTGGCGTCGAGGGCGCCGGTGGTGAGGAAGGTGTCGGTGTCGGCGGGGGCCGTGCAGGCGGACGCGGTCAGGAGCGCGGCGAGCAGCGGGCCCGCCGCACGCCGTCGTCCCCGGGGGCGTCCCCCTCGCGCGTCACGTCCTCGTACGGCCACCCTGCCGATCGTACGGTCAGATCCGGGTCACCGAGGAGACGGGCATCATGCCGACCGGATCGTAGCGGACCGGGGCGCCGGGGTAAGGGGCGTGGATGACCTGTCCGTTGCCGACGTACATGCCGATGTGGCTGGCGTCCGCGCGGTAGGCGACCAGGTCACCGGGGAGTGCCTGGGAGAGGGGCACCATGCGGCCCGCGTAGCGCTGGGCCTGGGAGGTGCGGGGCAGGCTCACCCCGGCCTGGGCGTAGGCCCACTGCATCAGGCCGGAACAGTCGAACCCGGAGGGCCCGTTGGCTCCCCAGACGTAGGGTCTTCCGAGCGCCTGGTGGGCGGCGGCCACGGCGGACATCGCGCGGGCCGAGCCGGGGGCGACGCCGGAGAGCTCGGGCGGTCCCTGGCGGCCGGAGCGGGAGACCCGGTCGAAGGTGGCGCGTTCCTCGGGCGGCAGCGAGTCCAGCAGCCGGCGGGCCTCGCGGAGCTTGCCCTCGACGGCGCGCTTGTGGCGGGTGGCGGCGGCCCGGTTGCGCTCCAGCTCGGTCAGGGCGCGGGTGGTCTCCGCGCGGGTCCGGGCGAGCCCCCGCTGGGCGTGCCGCAGCTTGTCCAGGATCATCGCCTGGCGGGCACCGGCCCGGTCGAGGGCGGCGGCCCGCTCCAGGTAGGTGTCCGGGTCGGCGGAGAGCAGCAGGGCGAGCGCCGGGTCGATGGCGCCGGTGCGGTACTGCGCGCCCGCCATCGCGCCGAGGGCGTCGCGCATCCGGTTGACCCGTTCCTGGCCCCGGGCCGTGGCGTCCTGGGCGCGGCCCGCCTCACCGCGCAGCCGGTCCACACGCTCCCCGGCCTCGTTGAAGCGCTCGGTGGCCCGCTCGGCCTCCCCGTAGAGGCGGTCGACGGCTGCCTTGGCGCTCTCCCGGGTGTCCTTCGGGTCGGCGCTCGCCGGGGCCCCGGTCAGCGACGCGGCCGCGGTGGCGGCGGCCGCCGAGATGACCGTGACCCGGACGCCTCTGTTGAAGCCGGACTGTGTGGAACGGCGATGGGACACCACAGGTAGCCGCACTCCCTTCCGCTGACGCGGTCGTGCGCAGCCCCTGCCGCCCGGGACGGGCGGACGGAGACCGGGAGCTGCGCGGCAGCCAGACAGTAATCGGGCGACTACGCACCGGCAAAAGACCGCGCCGGTGGTGGCGGAGGGGTCCAACGCCGCCGCCCCGCCGGTGACCTTGGTCTCCGGCGGGGCGGGGGCGTCAGTGTGATGCGCGGCGATTCCCTCGTTCGGGCGTGCCGCGGGCGTGCCGTGACGTCAGATGCGGACGCCGAACTGGAACGTGCCCATGTAGTCCATCGACTCGTAGCGGACGTTGGTGCCCGGCTTCGGAGCGTGCAGGATCTGGTTGTTTCCGGCGTAGAAGCCGACGTGCGCCAGGTTGTTGAAGAAGACCAGGTCGCCCGGCTTGAGCTGGCTGCGGCCGATCTTCGTGCCGTCGTTGTGCTGGGTGAACGTGGTCCGGGTGATGGAGACGCCGGCCTGGGCGAAGGCCCACTGGGTCAGTCCGGAGCAGTCGTAGGAGGAGGGGCCCGTGCCGCCGGAGACGTACGGCTTGCCGATCTGCGTGGCGGCCGCGGCCAGGGCGGCGGCTCCGCGGCCGGACGCGGGGGACTCGTTGCCGAGTTCGACCCGGTCGCCGGCGTCGCGGCTGGCGCGCTGCTCGTCCTTCTTCATCTTGTCGCGCTCGGCCTTGGTCAGCGTGTTGAGCAGCTGCTGGGCGTCGGCCAGTTTGCCCTGGTACTTCTTCTTGTTCTCACCGAGCGCCTTGCGGACCTCGGCGAGGTCGCCGAGCTTGCCCTGGGCTTCCTGGCGCTGCTGGGCGAGGGTGCGCTGCTTGGACTGGATCTTCTGCAGCGACTCCGTCTGCTTGACCGTCAGCTGGTCGAGCGCGGAGGCCTGGTCGAGGAAGCTGTCCGGGTCCGAGGCGAGGAAGAGGGCCACGGAGGGGTCGATGCCGCCGGAGCGGTACTGCGCGGTGGCGATCGAACCGAGTTCGGTGCGCAGCGTGTTGAGCTCGGCCTGGCCGCGGGCGACCTTGTCCTGGAGCGCGTCGACTTCCTTCTTGAGGTTGTCCTGCTGCTCCTTGGCCCCGTTGTACTTCTCGGTCGCCGCCTCGGCCTCGTGGTAGAGCTTGTCGACCTTCGCCTTGACTTCGCTCTTGCTCGGCTTGGGGTCGGCGTGGGCGGCCTGGGAGGTCAGGGCCACGGCCGCTGCGGCGGTCGCGGTGAGCACGGTCACGCGGGTGCGGCTCGGCTGCTTGGGACGACGGTGGGACGCCACGAAGGCGAGCTCCTTCTTCCTCTGAGCCGCCTACCGGGCTGTGGGGGAAAGATTCCCCGGCTCCGTGCACATGACGGACTCGGCGGTTCCTTCGCCGTCACCCCCGATGGGTGATCAACCGTGCGAAGGTTCGAGGCCTGACCTTAGTGACCATCCTGTGATCAGTTCAAATCCTCACAGGAACTTTCTCGTCACACCAGGCACTTCTTTACTCTCACCCCACCGCGTGTAGCGGCGACTTGACGGTACGTTCCCAGATATCCGGCATGCCACACATGCCGCACATATTCTGCTAGACGCGCGAAAGGCGCTTGAGGAGCAAGACGGACGCGACCGGTCGCGCGCCGGCCTTGGCCACGCCGTCCGCCACCTCCCGGTCGGTGGAGACGACCACCACGGGCCGCCCCGGCGGTTCCGCGCGGGCCAGTTGACGGATCAGCTCGTCCGCCGTGACCCCGGCCTTGCTGAACAGCACCCGCACGCCCCGCGGCGGGGCCAGCAGCACCGGGGCGGCCAGTTCGGCCCCGTCGAAGACACAGGTCATCTCGGCGCCGGTCTGCGCCGCGAGCACCGAGAGCCCGCCCAGCAGCCGCAACCGCTGCTTCTCCAGCGGCATCTGGGGATAGCCGGTCTTGGTGACGTTGTAGCCGTCCACGATGAGGTGGGCCTGCGGCAGCGCCAGCAGTTGGTCGAGCAACGCCGGATCGGTCTCGGAAAGGGCCCTGGCGGCAATGTCCTTGGGTGACATCCGGCCGGGCTCCACCGCGTCCACGGTGTCGGCGGGATGCGTCGTCGCCGGGGGAAGCGCCAGCTCCCGCCGCAGCCCCGAGGCCGCGTCCAGCACGGTGTCCAGGAGCAGCCGCAGCCGCATGTCCTCCACCGAGCGGCCCTCGCGGGCGGCCCGGCGGCTCGCCTCCAGGGCCGCCTCGGCCTCCCCCAGCCGCCCCTTGAGCCGGCGCGACTCGCTCTCCGCGGCGGAGAGCTGGGCGGCCGACTCGGCGCGTACGGCGTCGGCCTCGGCGGCGCCGCGGCGCAGGGC
>NZ_NTGZ01000169.1 GCF_002551245.1 Streptomyces sp. rh34 | reverse complement strand
ATGTGTATAAGAGACAGCCGCGGCACCGGCGGGCGCGCTTCCGGACGGCTTCGAGCCGTGGCGCGGAACCGTGCCGGGCGGCCGCGAGGACATCCCCGACGAACTGCGTTGCGTCGCGCGGGGCGACGCGCTGTTCTGCGGGGGCGGCGGTGTCGTCGCGACCCGTGTCAGGGCTCACGACGGGTCCCGGGTGTGGACGGCGAAGAGCCCGGGTGTCCCCGTCCAGGGCATGCACATGGTGGGCGCCACCGCCGACACGGTACTCGGCTACCGCTTCGCCGCCGAGGACGCCCCCGAGGGCCCTCGGAGCGAGGTGGTGGCCCTCGACGCCGACAGCGGCCGGGAGCTGTGGTCCGTACCGTCCGGCGCCCAGTCGACGGCCGTCACGGGCCGGACCATGGACGCCGTCGTGGTCGGCTCCGCCGTCGTGACGGTCGACGCCTCCAACTCCCGCTTCGAGGCCCGGGACGCCCGCAGCGGTGAGATCACCTGGACGACGCCGTTCCCCGTCGGCACGCAGTGCGCCCCCGTCCCGCTGCGACCGCGGCTCCTCGCGATGTGCGCGGCCGACGTGGAGGTGGACGACCTGCGGGTGCGCCGTCCCACCCTGCGCACGCTCGCGCTCGCCTCCGGGGCGTTGGGCAGGCCCGTGGCGGTCGACGGCCCCGTCGTGCCGGTGGGCGCCGCCCGAGGCAGGCTCGTCCTCCTCTCGAAGCACTACGAGGGAACGGCGCCGGCCGGGTACGACGGAGTGGCACGGTTCGACCCGGCCACGCGGAAGGTCACGTACGCCCGGTTCGACAAGGTGTACGAGGGCACGTCCGGCATGGCGGACGGCACCGTCTACGTGAGCGGACAGGCCGGTCTCGTCACGGCGTTCGACTCCGTGACAGGGCGTAGGAAGTGGTCGCGTCAGACTGGCGTGGAGGGTGCGTCGGGACCCGCGGCGGGAGCCGGCGCGCTGTACTTCAGCTCGGCCACCGGCCGGGTGGTCGCGTTGGCGCCGAACGGCGGCAAGCAGCTGTGGACGACGGATCCCCGGGTCGACGGTCTGACGGGCGAGCAGGACGCGAGCCCCCGCGTGACCGTCGCGGGGCGCGCGGTGTTCGTGGCCGCGGACGCGAACACCCTCTTCGCCTTCGACGCGCAGAGGCCGCCGAGGCCGGGCTGACCGCGGCGGCCCCCCTCGTGGGGTCGGCGCCCGTCGGCGCGCTCCCGCTGCTCGGCGCCGACACCGCGGCGCGGCACGCGATCGAGGGTGTGGTGCTGCTGACTGGTGCGGTCACCGTGTGCGTCGGCGGGGCGCACGGAATCAGAGGACGTGGAACGCGACGGCTCGGAGAGCTCGAAGCCGAGATCCTGCTCAGTCGCCCAGGATCCGTTCCCACAGCAGCCCGTCCCGCCAGCTCCCGTCGAGGAAGATCGCCGAGTGCGCGACGCCGTACGGGGTGAACCCGTTGCGGCGCAGTACCCGTTGCGACGGCAGGTTCTCCAGGTTGGTGGACGCCTCGGCGCGGTGCAGGCCGAGTTCATCCGTCATCACCCGGAGCACGAGCCCGACGGCGTTCCCGGCATGCCCGCGATTCTGGGCGACGGAGGCGATCCAGTAGCCGACGGAGCCTCGGCGCAGATGCGGCTGCGGCAGGATGCCTCCCACGGTGATCTGCCCGATCACCTGGTCGTCGGCGAGTACCACCCCAGGCCAGACCGTGCCGGCCCGGTAACCGGCCAACAGGCCCTCGATCCGCCGCGCCTGGCCGTCCGGGGTGAAGTAGTCGGCGGGCTGGGCCGGTTCCCACGGCCGGAAGGCCTCGGCGTCCCGCACCCGATGCGCGGCGATCGGGGCGGCGTCGGTGGGCTCTATCAGGCGGATCCTGGTGCTGCTGCGCATGGGCCGGTCCTCGTCGTGGTGCGGCGGCTGGGACGGCCAACCTATTGCGCAGGGGACGGCCGACCTGTGCGAGGGTGCCCGGGCCGCGGCCCCGACGGAACGGGATCGGGGGTGGCCAGGTGGTCAGGGAACCTTCACCCAGTCGAGGGTGCGCTCCACCGCCCTCTTCCAGCCCGCGTAACCCTCCGCGCGCTGCTCCTGTGACCACTGGGGCGACCAGCGCTTCGACTCGTGCCACTGGGTGCGCAGCTCGTCGGTGTTCCGCCAGAAGCCGGTGGCGAGCCCCGCCGCGTACGCCGCGCCGAGAGCGGTCGTCTCGGCGACGACGGGACGGCTCACCGGAACGCCGAGGACGTCGGACTGGATCTGCATGCAGAGGTCGTTGGCGGTGACCCCGCCGTCGACCTTGAGCACGTCGAGATGGACCCCGGAGTCCCGCTCCATGGCCTCGACCACATCGCGGCTCTGGTAGCAGATGGCTTCCAGGGTGGCCCGTGCCAGGTGCGCGTTGTCGTTGTACCTGGCCAGGCCGACGATCGCGCCGCGGGCGTCGGAGCGCCAGTACGGCGCGAACAGGCCGGAGAACGCGGGCACGAAGTACATGCCGCCGTTGTCCTCGACGCTCCGGGCCAGCTCCTCGCTCTCGGGCGCCGACTTGATGATCTTCATCTGGTCGCGCAGCCACTGCACCGCCGACCCGGTGACGGCGATGGATCCCTCCAGCGCGTAGACCACCGGACTGTCGCCGAACTGGTAGGCCACCGTGGTGAGGAGCCCGTGCTCCGAGCGGACCAGTTCGGTGCCGGTGTTGAGCACCAGGAAGTTGCCGGTCCCGTAGGTGTTCTTGGCCTCGCCGGGGGCGAAGCAGACCTGGCCGACGGTGGCCGCCTGCTGGTCGCCGAGGACGCCCCCGATGGGAATGGCGGCGCTCAGCGGCCGGGAGGTGCGGGTGGAGCCGTAGGCCTCCGGATGCGACGAGGGGTTGATCTTCGGAAGCATCGCCCGGGGGATACCGAAGAAGCCCAGGAGCTCCTCGTCCCAGTCGAGGGTCTCCAGGTTCATCAGCATGGTGCGGCTCGCGTTGGTCACGTCGGTGGCGTGGATACCGCCGTTCGGGCCGCCGGTCAGGTTCCACAGGACCCAGGCGTCCGTGTTGCCGAAGAGCGCGTGCCCGGCCTCGGCCGCCTTCCGTACGCCGTCGACGTTCTCCAGGATCCACTGGATCTTGCCGCCGGAGAAGTACGTCGCCGGCGGCAGCCCGGCCTTGCGGCGGACGACCTCGCCCTGCCCCGAGCGTTCGAGCTTCGCCGCGATGGCGTCGGTACGGGTGTCCTGCCACACGATGGCGTTGTAGTAGGGCCGTCCGTTGCGCGGGTCCCAGACCACCGTGGTCTCGCGCTGGTTGGTGATCCCGATGGCCCTCAGGTCGCTCGGCGACAGGCCGCCGTGCCGCAGGGCGTTCTGCATCACCGAGTTGGTGCGCTCCCAGATCTCCACGGGATCGTGCTCCACCCAGCCGGAGCGGGGCAGGATCTGCTCGTGCTCCAGCTGGTGCTTGGCGACCTCGTTGCCGCCGTGATCGAAGATCATGAACCGGGTGCTGGTGGTCCCCTGGTCCACCGCGCCGATGAAGTCCGCCATGATGTGTCGCCTCTCCGGCCGGTGTCGTCAGTCCTTGGAGGCCGGGACACGTCCCGGCGGTTCGGGTGCGGCGGACGGCAGGAAGCGTCCGACGAGGGCCTTGTAGAGACCCGCACCCAGCAGGCCGCCGACCAGCGGGCCGAGGATGGGCACCCAGAAGTAGAGATTCCCGTACTGGTCCCGCCACGCCCCGCCGTAGCCGGTGAGGAAGCTCGCCAGCCGGGGGCCGAAGTCGCGGGCCGGGTTGATCGCGTAGCCCGCGTTGGTTCCCCAGGCCATGCCGATCGCGACCACGATCAGTCCGATGATGAACGGGCCCATGTTCGAGCCGGGCGGGGTGTTCAGCATGTCCGTGATGGCCAGGATCAGCAGCAGCAGGATGGCGGTGCCGATGACCTGGTCGCGGAACGCGCCCCATTCATGGACCGGCAGGGCCGGGTTGCCGTTGCCCGGCAGCGTGGAGAACACCCCCTGCGTCTTGATGGTGTGCCCGGGGTCCGCCTTCGCCAGCGCCTCGCTGTAGTTCCACCGGACGAGGAGCGCGGCCACGAACGCACCGGCCGTCTGCGCCAGCGCGTAGGGCGCCACCTTGCTCCACGGGAACCCCTTGAACACGGCCAGCGAGAGCGTCACCGCGGGATTGATATGGGCCCCGCTCAGCCGCGCCGCCACATAGACGCCCAGCGTGACGCCCAGCCCCCACGCCCAGGCGATGCTGTCGTGGTCCCCGAGTCCGCCGGCCGGATCCGTGAGTGCTCCGCCCGCCACCACCTGGGCGACTACACCGCACCCGAAGAGGATGAGGATCATCGTGCCCGCGAACTCGGCGGACAACTCGCCGAGCAGTCCGGACTTCCTGCGTAGTTCAGCCATGGGAGCTCGCCCTCCGCCGACGGCGCCGGCTGTCGACTATTCGAGCAGTGTCAGCAGGCTAAGACGATTTACGAGATCGGGCATATCGGGATGCTTATGGCTTTGTCGTCGAGCTCGCGGGGCCCATCACGACGTCCGGGGCCGAGGGCGCAGGGCACGGGACGGGCGGTGGACCGCCCCGGGCGGGGTGCATCCGCCGGGAGCGTAGGGCGGTGACGCTCACCCGATCGGGTGGGAACGGCCGAAGTGCGGGATGTCCAGGACACCCACCTGGTCGACGCACCTCCGGGGGTGCGCCGTCCAGGGCAGCCACCTCGTCGACGTACCCCCGGGGAGCAGTGCGGACAGAAGCGCCCCGGCCGACGGGCCGGCCGCCGCCCGCACCTGTGCGCACCCTTGTGCTACCGGGCCAGGGAGAGCCCCGCCAGCTCCAGGCAGGCCGCGATCGACGCCGTCTCGGCCTCGTCCAGGCGGCGCATCGGCGCGCTCATCACATTGGTGTCGATGACGCCCCGCAGCATCAGGGCCGTCTTGAACGCCCCCAGCCCCGCGGCCGTCGCCGAAGCCGTGCCGGGGCGGGCCGCGCGGACGATGTCGAACAGGCCGACGAGCCGGTCCTGTTCGGCCCTGGCGGTGTCCCAGTCGCCCTTCACCGCCGCCTCGTGCAGCCGCACATAGCCGTGCGGGTCCACATTGCCGAGGCCGGGTACGGAACCGTCGGCGCCGCTCAGCATCATCGCGTCGACCACCAACTCGTGGCCCGTGAGCACCGAGAACCCCGGAAGGTCACGGGCCCCGATGACGAGGCGCCGGAACGAACCGTCGTCCCCGCTGGAGTCCTTCACCCCGGCGAGCACCCCGTCCGCCGCGAGCGGCAGCAGGAGTTCCGGGTCCAGCTTGCTGTGCACGCAGACCGGCACGTCGTACGCCAGGAGCGGCAGGTCCACGGCCGCCGCGAGCTCCCGGAAGTGGCGGTCGATCTCGGTGACATGGGTGCGCGTGTAGAAGGGCGCGGTGGCCACGACCGCGTCGGCCCCCAGGGCAGCCGCCGCGCGGGCCCGCTCGGCGGCCCGGTCGGTGGTGGTCTCGATGGCTCCGACGAGGACCGGGACCTGGCCGGCCGCCGTCGCGGTGATCACCTCGATGACCTCATCCTGCCGACCGGGCGTCAGGTAGGCCGTCTCACCCGAACTACCCAGTGCGAAAAGGCCGTTGACCCCACCGTCGAGGAGATGGCCGACGACCCGTTCCAGCGAGGCGTGGTCGAGCTCGCCGTCGGCGGTGAGCGGGGTCACGACGGGCGGGATGACCCCGGAGTACACGGGGGAGGGGGCGGTCATGCGGTGCTCCTTGCGGGCGGTACGGAGGTCCGGGTCCCCGAGGGGGACACGGGGTTCTGGGGATGGACGCAGTGCCAGCGGTGTTCGGCGGGGCCGAACGTCGCCACCGGGAAGACCTCGGCGCACGCGTCGTCGGCCTTCCAGCAGCGGGTGCGGAACGGGCAGCCGGTCGGCGGGTTGGTGGCGGAGGGCACCGGGCCCGTGAGCACGATGCGTTCCGTCGCCTCCAGCAGGCTGGGCGTGGCGCTGAGCAGCGCCTCGGTGTACGGGTGCCCGGGGGAGTCCGCCACGTCGGCGGCCCGGCCCTCCTCGACGATGCGGCCGAGGTAGAGGACGGCGATGCGGTCGGCGAGATAGCGCACGGTCTGGATGTCGTGACTGATGAACACCATGCCCAGGCCGAGGCGTTCGCGCAGGTCGACCAGGAGGTTGAGCACCTGGGCGCGTACGGAGACGTCGAGCGCGGAGGTCGGTTCGTCGGCGACGATCAGCTCCGGTTCGAGGGCCAGGGCGCGGGCGATGGCGACGCGCTGGCGCTGTCCCCCGGAGAGCTGCCCGGGCAGGGCGGCGAGGGTGTGGCCGGGCAGGCCGACCAGGTCGAGCAGCTCTTCCACCCGGGCCTCGCGCGCCTCTCGCGTACCGCGCCGGTGCACGTCCAGCGGATCGCGGAGGATCTGCCGGACGGTGAGGCGGGGGTTGAGGGCGGTCGCGGGGTCCTGGAAGACGACGCCGACAGCCGAACCGAAGTCGTCGCGCCGCTCGGCGCCCGACATCTTCCACAGGTCGCGCCCGTGGAAGAGGACCTCGCCCTCGGTGGGCTTCTGGAGTCCGGTCAGCACGCGGGCGAGCGTGGACTTGCCGCAGCCGGACTCCCCGACCAGGCCCACGATCTCGCCGCGCTCGACCTTCAACGTGGCGTCGGTGAGCGCGTGGACGGCATCGCGGGAGAAGATCCCGCCGCTGCGTGCCTTGTGGCGTACGTGGACGCCGTCGAGCCTGATCACAGGGCACTCCCTTCCAGTTCCTCGGCGGTTGTCCTGGCCGGGTGGTGGCAGGCGAAGCCGTGGTCGCCCGTGGTGCCGCGCGGGGTGAGCGCGGGTGTCGTGGCGCGGCAGAGATCGGTGGCGGCCCCGCAGCGCCCGGCGAAGCGGCACCCCTCGCCGAAGCCCTGAGGCGCGGGCACGACGCCCCGGATCTGGTGGAGCCGGTCCGCGCCGGCCTCCAGGGAGACGACGGAGCCGAGGAGGCCGCGGCTGTAGTGGTGGGCGGGGCCGGTGAGGACGGACCGGGTGTCGCCGACCTCGGCGAGCCGGCCCGCGTACATCACGGCGACCCGGTGGGAGAGGTCGCCGACCAGGGCGAGGTCGTGGGAGACCAGCACCATGGCGAAGCCGAGCTCGTCGCGGAGCCGGATGAGGAGTTCGACGACCTGGGCCTGGACGGTGACGTCGAGGGCGGTGGTCGGCTCGTCCGCGATCAGCAGGCGCGGGCTGCGGGAGAGGGCCATGGCGATGAGGACCCGCTGGCGCTGTCCGCCGGAGAGTTCGTGCGGGTAGCTGCGCAGGGTGCGTTCGGGGGAGAGGCCGACGAGTTCGAGGAGCTCGGCGGGGGTCTTCGTGGAGCCGCGCGAGGTCAGCTGCTTCAGCTGGGTGCCGACGAGCACGGAGGGGTTGAGGGAGGAGAGCGCGTCCTGGTAGACCATCGCGATCTCGGGGCCCATCAGGGCGCGGCGCTCCTTGGGCGGGAGCTTCAGCAGGTCCCGGCCGCGGTAGATGATCTCGCCGCTGACCTCGGCGTTGCGGGCGAGGAGGCCCATGACGGCGAGGCTGGTGATGGACTTGCCGCAGCCGGACTCGCCGACCAGGCCGAGGGTCTCGCCCTCGTGGACGGTGAAGTTCAGCCGGTCGACGACGGGGATGTCGCCGTAGCGGTCGGGGAAGCGGATCGCCAGGTCGCGGACGACGAGGAGCTCCTCGGCGTCCTCGCGGACGGGGGTGATGGTGGGCCCGGCGGCGTTGATGTGCCGGGCGAGCTTGGCGAGGGCGGCGTCGATGTCGACGGTGGCGGCGGCCTCGACCGGGTCGGGCGCCGTGGTGGTGGCGGGCGCGGGGGAGGTGCGGGCGCTCCTGGGCGCGGCGGAGGCGTCGGTGAGCCCCTCGGAGAGGATGTTGAGCGCGAGGACGGTGATCAGGAGGGCCAGGCCCGGGAAGAAGGTGGCCCACCAGCCGCCGGCCAGGAGGATCTGCCGGCCGTAGGCGAGGACGCTGCCCCAGCTGGGGTCGGGGTCCTGCACGCCGGCCCCGATGAAGGAGAGGCTGGCCTCGAAGATGATCGCCTCGGCGACCATGACGGTGGCGAACACCATGACCGGCGCCATGCAGTTGACGGCGACGTGGCGGAGCACGATGTACCCGCGCCGGGCGCCGATGACCTTCTCGGCCGCGACGTAGTCCTCGCCGTACTGCGCCAGCACGTTGGCCCGGACGACGCGGGCGAGCGAGGGGGTGTAGACGAAGGCGATGGTGAAGATGATCACCGGGACGCTGGTGCCGAACACGGCGACCAGGACGGCCGCGAGGGCGATCGGCGGGAACGACATCACGACGTCGAGCGTCCGCATGACGGACTCGTCGCCGAGTCTGCGCGAGGTGGCGGCGAGCGAGCCGAGCACGGCTCCGGCGGCCAGCGCGACGGCGGTCGCGCCGAGTCCGATGACCAGGGAGTAACGCGACCCGTGCACCACGCGGGCGAAGACGTCGCGGCCGGCCCGGTCGGTGCCGAACCAGTGGTCGGCGCTCGGGGCCTGGACGGGGGTGCCGGTGGTCAGCGGGTCCTGGGTGAGGAGAGGGGCGAGTACGGCGCCGAGGATGACGACGAGCAGTACGCCGAGGGCGACGCGGGAGGTGACCGGCAGGGCGCGGAAGGCGATGCCCGGTCGGGAGAGCTTCTTGGCCAGACGGCCCGTGGCGAACATGTCACACCGTCCTGATGCGCGGATTGACCAGCAGGTAGAGCAGGTCGACGATGACGTTGACCACCAGGAAGGCGATGGCGATGGTCAGCACGGTGCCCTGGACCAGGGCGACGTCGCCGCCGGTGACACCTTCGAGGATGAGTTTGCCCATGCCGGGCAGGTCGAAGATCGCTTCGATGACGACGGCGCCGCTGAGCAGGTAGCCGACCTTGACGCCGAGCACGGTGAGCGGGGTGACCAGCGCGTTGCGCAGCACCGAGCGGATCACCAGGAACACCGGCAGGCCGTTGCCCTGTGCCGTACGTACGTAGTCGCGGTCCAGTTCGGCGACCATCGAGGTGCGTACGAGCCGGGCGAGCGACGCCGCGACCGGCACCGCGAGCGACACGGCGGGCAGGGCCATGGTGGTGAGCCAGCCGCTGAAGGAGTCGGCGGGGTTGGTGTAGCCGCCGGTCGGGAAGATCCGGGTGTTCAGCGCGAACTGCTGGATGAGCAGGACACCGAGCCAGAACGAGGGGATGGCGACCCCGGCCATGGACAGTACGCGGAAGAGCTGGTCGGGCCACCGGTCGCGGTACATCGCGCCCAGGACACCGCCGATGACGGCGAGCGTGACCGCGAGGAAAAGCCCGAGGAAGGTCAGTTGGAGGGTGAGCGGAAACGCCGCGGTGATCCGGTCGATCACGGGCTGGCTCGGTGGGACGGTCATACCGAGGTCGAAGCGGAGCAGTTGGCCGAGGAAGTCGAAGTAGCGGATCGGCAAAGGGTCGTTGAGCCCGTTGGCCTCCGCGAAGGCCTCCCTGGCCTCAGGACTGGCGCTCTCCCCGAGCGCGTTGTAGGCCGGGTCGGCCGGCGAGAACTGCAGCACCACGAAGACCAGCAGTGCGATGCCGAGAATCATCACCGGCATCATCGCGACGCGGCGCAGCGCGAGCCGGAGAAAAGCAACCATCGTCGGGTTCCTTGCGATCGGGCGGAGGGCGGGTCCGGGCCGCCGGGGAGGTGGCGGCCCGGACCTGGCGGACGTCAGGCGCGGCCGACGCCCACGAAGGACAGGCCCGTGGTGGGCAGCGGCTTGAAGCCGGGGAGCGCCTTGTCGTTCCAGGCGGTGGGCAGCTTGCGGTGCAGGATCGGGTAGAGCGCGGCCTCGTCGGCGACCAGGTCGGTGATCTCGCCCCACAGCTGCTTGCGCGTCGCCTCGTCGGCGGCCTGGGCGGCCTTGTCGAGGAGCTGCTTGACCTTCTTGTACGCGGGGGAGCCGGACCAGCCGTAGCGCTTCTCCGGCCAGAAGCCGTAGTAGAACCAGCGCATCAGGAGGTCGACGTCGTTGCCGAAGACCGAGGGGTCGCCCGGGGCCACCATGACCTCGAAGTCCCCGCCGTCGACCTTGGCGTACTGGGCGGCGGACTGGGCGATGTTCAAGGTGGCCTCGATGCCGGCGGCGGCCCAGCTCTCCTTGAGCAGCGGGGCGATGTCCTTGACCCAGCCGGTGTCCGTGGTCAGTACGGTGAACGTCAGCTTGCCCACGCCCGCGTCGGCCAGCAGCTTCTTCGCCCTGGCCACGTCGTGGGTGTAGGCGGTGGCGGCCTTGTGGTAGTCGGGGTGGGTGGTGGGGACGTAGCCGGTGGCGGCCGTCGCGTTGCCGACCATCGCGGTCTTGATGATCTTCTCGGTGTCCAGGGCGTAGTGCAGGGCCTGGCGCACCCGCTTGTCGGCGAAGCGCTTGTCGGCCGTGTTGAACATCAGGAAGAGGAGGCCGAAGGACTGCACGGACTCGGTCTTCGTGGTGGTGGAGAGCCGCTGGACGTCGATGTACGGGACGTCCTCGATCGCCTGGACGCGGCCGGACTCCATGGCGCTGACGCGGGCCGACTGGTCGGACATCAGGCGCCAGACCATCTTCTGGGCCCTGGCCGGGTGCGGGCCGTTGTACTTCGCGTACTTCTCGAAGACGATCTTGTCCTCGCGGGTCGCCTCGACGAAGCGGTACGGCCCCGAGCCGACGGGCTTGGCGTCGAAGCCCTTGACGTCCGCCTCGACGACCTTCTTCGGCACGATCCGTGCCACGGCTATCCGGGAGGGGAAGAGCGCGAAGGCGTAACGGAGCTTGAACTCGACCGTCTTCGCGTCGACCGCCGTGACCGTGTCGATGAACGGCACGAACTGCGCCATCAGCGACGCGTTCTTCTCGTCCAGGATGCGTTCGAAGCTGAAGACGACGTCCTCGGCGGTGACCGGTGAGCCGTCGTGGAAGGTCGCGCCGTCGCGCAGGGTGGCGCGGTAGGTGGTGGCGTTGATCTTCTTCGGCATCGCGGTGGCGAGCGCGGGGCGCGCCACGAGTGTTGCGGGATCGAGATCTACGAGCCCCTCGAAGATGTGCATATTGGCGGCGTACGGGGTGGCGCCCGACGTGATCATCGGGTCGAATCCGGTCGAGAGGGGGTACGACAGACCCGCCTCGATGGTGCCGTTGCCGTCGCCCTTCCCGGCCGCTCCGTCGGCGGTCGAGGAGGGCCCGCCGCAAGCCGAGAGGCCTGCCGTGATGGCGGCTGCCGCGCCGAGGGCACTGGTGTAACGCAGGAAGGTGCGGCGCTCGACGCCGGCTGGCCTCAGCTCGGGCACGGGTCCTCCAAGGGACGTTGGTGAGGAATGGGTGGAGAACGGATTTTCGAAGGCTATCGGGGTGTCTGATTCGCGTGAGCATCAGACGTCAGATGTCTGATGCCTTGATAGCGTGGGAACGTAGCTTGACAATCGAGAGGGGTCAAGAGGTGGGGAGTTCACCTATGTCCGGCGCGAGGCCCGGTCGCACGCTGTTGCGGCAGGAGGTCGTCGAGGGCATCAAGCGGTACATCCTCGACGAACGGCTGCGCCCGGGGGACCCGTTGCCGACGGAACCGGCCCTGTGCGAGGCGCTCGGCGCCAGCCGCTCCAGCGTCCGGGAGGCCGTCAAGATCCTCGCCGCCCTCGACATCGTCGAGGTCCGTCACGGCCACGGGACGTACGTCGGCCGGCTGAGCCTGTCGGCGCTGGTGGAGAGCCTCACCTTCCGGGGCCTGCTCTCGCCCGACGACGACTTCCAGGTGATGGCCGACCTCGTCGACGTACGCGAGCTCTTCGAGCGGGGCATGGCCGACCGGATCATCTCCTCGCTGGACGCCGAGGAGCTGGACCGGCTGGACAGCCTGGTGGCGACCATGCGCGAGACCGGTGTGGGCGACGGGCACGGCTTCGTCGCGGCGGACCGGGCCTTCCACGCGCTGCTCGTGGCGCCGCTCGGCAATGACCTGATCGGTCAGCTCTCGATGGCCTTCTGGGACGTCTACACGATCGTCGCGCCGCATCTGCAGGGGTTCACGCACGCCGACGAGGCCGAGACCGTCGCCGCCCACCAGAACATCGTGGACGCGGCCCGCGCGGGTGACGTCACCGCGTTCCTCAAGGCCCTCGGTGAGCATTACGCCCCGGTCAGACGCAGGATCGCCGAGGCCAGGGCGCGCGGAGAGGGCGAGGGCTGAGCCTTCGAGGCGGGAACGTGGGGCCGCCCGGCTCTTGACGGGCGGCCCCACGGCTCCCTACGGTCTGGTTTGCCATCAGGACATCTGACGTCTTCTGTCCTGTCGCTTTCCTTGTCCCCTCCAGGAGGGCACCGCCATGCCGTCGGCCGATCTCACGCTCACGGAATGCCGCGCCTACCGGCCCGAACTGCCGCTTCCCGACGGGTTCGACGCCTTCTGGTCCGACACCCTGGACGAGAAGGGTCCCGGCGCACCGGACCGGCGACCCCGGTTCGACGAGGTCGAAAGCGGGCTGGTCCAGGTCCGCTGTTACGACGTGAGCGTCCCGGGCTACGACGGCCGTCCCGTACGGGGGTGGCTGCGGATGCCCGCCGGGGCCACCGGGCCGCTCGGCTGCGTCGTGGAGTTCCTCGGGTACGGACGCGGCCGGGGCCTGCCCCACGAGCAGCTGATGTGGGCCTGCGCCGGATACGCGCACCTGGTCATGGACACCCGCGGCCAGGGCTGGTCCTCGGCGACCGGCGGCACCCCCGACACCGACCCGGGATCCGCCGGCACCGTGCCGGGCTTCCTGACCCGGGGCGTCGAGGCCCCGGAAGCGCACTACTACCGGCGGGTGTTCACCGACGCGGTCCGCTGTGTGCAGGCGATGCGCGAGCACCCCGCGGTCGACCCCGCCCGCATCGTGGTGACCGGGGTCAGCCAGGGCGGAGGCATCGCGCTGGCCGTGGCCGGGCTCGTGCAGGGGCTCGCCGGAGTGATGCCGGACGTGCCGTTCCTGTGCAACATCCCCCGGGCCGCGCGGATCGCCGCGACACCCCCGTACACCGAGATCGCCGCCTACCTCCGGCTCCACCGCGACCGCGTCGAGCCCGTGTTCCGCACCCTGTCGTACTTCGACGGGGCCCACCACGCCACCCGGGCCACTGCCCCCGCGCTGTTCTCCATCGCGATGGCGGACGACATCTGTCCGCCCTCCACCTGCTTCACGGCCTACAACCGGTACGCGGGCCCCAAGGAGGTGCGCGTCTACGAGTTCAACGGGCACGAGGGCGGCACCGAACACCACCGGGCCGAACAACTGGCCTGGGTGCGCGCCCTGTTCGCCGGGCTCCCGGGCGAACGCTCCTGATTGCCGACCGCTCCGTCCGTACGTCTCCCCTCACGAGAAGAGAGATCGTCCATGCAGCGCAGAGTCACCGTCGCCATGCTGTCCGCCGCCCTTCTGGTGGCCACCACCGCCGGCACCGTCCACGGTGCACCGGCCGCCGCCCCCGGCGAACTGACCTCCCAGGACATAGCGACCCAGGGCGTCGGATCCCCTCACTACCGCATCCCCGCGCTCACCACCTCCGTCAAGGGCACGGTGATCGCCGCCTACGACACCCGCCCCACACTCGGTGACCTCCCCGGCAACCTCGGCGTCGTCGTACGGCGCAGCACCGACGGCGGCACCACCTGGCAGAGCCAGCAGGTCGTCCGCAAGGAGGCGGCCCCCAAGGGCTTCGGCGACCCCAGCCTTCTCGTGGACCGTACGACCGGCCGGATCTTCGTCTTCTACGCGGGCTCCGTGAACCAGGGCTTCTTCGGCTCGGCCACCGGCAACGACGAGAGCGACCCGGACATCCTCCAGGCCGACTACAGCTACTCGGACGACGACGGCGTCACCTGGACCCACCGCCGCATCACGAAGCAGATCAAGAACCCCGCCTGGGCCGGTATGTTCGCGGCCTCCGGCGAGGGCATCCAGGTGCGCCACGGCGCGTACAGGGGGCGACTGATCCAGCAGTACGCCATCCGGAACAACGGCGCCAACTACGCCGTCAGCGCCTACAGCGACGACCACGGCACGACCTGGAGGATGGGCAACCCGGTCGGACCGGGCGGCGACGAGAACAAGACCGTCGAACTCAGCGACGGCCGGATCATGCTCAACAACCGCTCCGCGCCCTACCGGACCGTCGCGTACTCCAGCGACGGCGGCGTCACCTACACGCCGTTCACCCAGGACACCGACCTGCGCGACCCGGCGAACAACGGCTCGATCATCCGGTACGCACCGGACGTCCCCGCCTCCCACCCCCAGGCCTCCTGGCTGCTGTTCAGCAACACCGACAGCACCACGCGGAAGAACCTGACCGTGAAGATGTCCTGCGACAACGGGAAGACCTGGCCGATCCGGAAGGTCGTCAACCCCGACAGCGCCGCCTACTCGACGCTGACCCGGCTGCCGGACGGCCGGCTCGGGCTGCTCTACGAGCGCGACGACTACCGGCACATCACCTACTCCTCGTTCGACCTCAAGTGGCTCGGCGGCACCTGCGCGGACATCACCATCACGCCCCCGGCCACGCTGCAGGCGGGGGCGGCCACCGAGCTGACCGTGCGGGTCGTCAACCGGATGGACGTCACCCGCAGCGCGGGCACGCTCGACCTGACCGTGCCCGCCGGCTGGACGACCCGGCAGGTGGCGTTCCCGGCGCTCAGGCCCGGCGAGGGCGCGAACATCAAGGTCCCGGTCACGATCCCGGCGGGCACGTCCGGCACCGCCGAACTGACCGTGACCTACAAGGCAGACGGCAAGCAGGCGTCCGGAAGCCGGTCGGTGACCGTGACCCCGTAGCCGCCCTCAGGGCCGCTCCAGACGGGAGCGGATGCCGTCGAAGTGGGCGCGCATCGCCGAGGCCGCCCGGGCCCCGTCGCCCGCAGCCACCGCCGCGACGATCGCGTGGTGCTGGGCGCAGGTGACGCCGGGGTCCTGGTGGCCGTCGTCCGTGCTGGCGCGCACCCCGTCCATCGCCGCCCAGAACGCGTCCAGCACCTCGCTGAGCAGGTGGTTGTCGAGCGAGGCGTAGAGCGCCAGATGGAAGGCCCGGTCGGTGGCCCGGGCGACCCGGCCGTCCCGGGCGGCCTCGGTCTCCATCGTGGCGACCAGCCTCCGCAGCACCGCCAGGTCCTCGGCGGGAATGCCCGCGCTGACGGCGCCGACCAGCCCGGTCTCCAACGCCTCGCGCACCTTCATCAACTCCAGCAGTCCCGGCTCGCCCCGGCCGTGCCGCACGACCGCCCGGAAGGCCAGGCCCTCGGCGAAGGGCGTCAGCGAGAGCGAGCCGACGAAGGTTCCGAAACCCCGTCGGATCTCCACGACGTTCATGGCCTGAAGCGCCTTGAGGGCCTCGCGCACCGAGACCCGCCCGGCGGCGAAGAGGTCCATCAACTCGGGTTCGGTGGGCAGCGGATCGCCCGGGCCGAGCGCCCGGTCGAGGATCAGTCCCTTGATCCTCCGCTCGATGTCCTGCGCCATGGTGGGGCGGGCCACAACCGTCCTCCAGAGGTGTCGTCGGCCGCCGCGGCCTCTTGACCGGCCGCCGGGGCATCGGCTTAAGGTAAGCCAAGACATAAGACATCTTACGTCTCATGTCCTGGTCTCGTCCTCCCTTCCGGGCGAAAGACCGGCGTTCCGAGCGAGCTGGAGCTCTCCCACCATGTCCCTGACCGCACCGCTGCGCGGCGTCGTACCGCCGGTCTGCACCCCGCTCGACGACCGGGGCGAGGTCGACACGGCCTCCCTCACCCGGCTCGTCGGCCACCTCGTCGACGGCGGCGTACACGGCCTCTTCGCCCTCGGATCGACCAGCGAGGTCGCCTACCTGACCGACGCCCAGCGCGCCACCGCCCTGAAGACCGTCGTCACCGCCGTCGCCGGACGGGTCCCCGTACTGGCCGGGGTCATCGACACCACGACCCCCCGGGTGCTGGCCCACGCCCGGACCGCCGCGGAACTCGGCGCCGACGCCCTCGTCGCGACGGCGCCCTTCTACACCCGCACCCACCCCACCGAGACCGCTAGGCACTTCCGCAGGCTGCGGGCAGGCGTCGACCTGCCGCTGTTCGCCTACGACATCCCGGTCGCCGTGCACTCCAAGCTCCCCGCCGTCCAGGTCCGCGAGCTGGCCGAGGACGGCACCCTGGCCGGCCTCAAGGACAGCAGCGGCGACGAGGGCGGGCTGCGCAGACTCGTCGTCGCGCTGGGCGGACGCGAGGGCCGGGCACGGGGCCCCGTGCCGCACTTCAGCGTGCTGACCGGATCCGAACTCACCGTGGACGCGGCCCTGCTGGCCGGAGCCGACGGCGTCGTTCCCGGGCTCGGCAATGTCGATCCGGCCGGCTACGTACGGCTGTACGACGCCGCGCGAGCGGGGAACTGGGCGCTCGCCGCCCGGGAACAGGAGCGGCTCGTCGAGCTGTTCGCCATGGTCGACGTCGGCCCCGAGCAGGAGATGGGCCGCAGCTCCTCGGCGCTCGGGTCCTTCAAGGAGGCGCTGCGGCTGCTCGGCGTCATCGACCGCGGCGCCACCGCCTTCCCGCAGATCCCGCTGTCCGCCGCGTCCGTCGCGTCCGTCGCGGAGCGGCTGCGCGGCGCCGGTCTGCCGCCGGTCCGATGACCGGGCCGACGACCGGAGCCGTGGTCATCGGCCTCGATCTCGGGGGCACGAAGATCGCGGCGGCCCTCTTCGCCCCCGACGGCGCGGTGCTGGCCCGGCACACCCGGGCCACCCCCGCCCGCGACGGCGCCGCCGCCGTGCTCGACGCGCTCGCCGCGGCGGCGGCCGAGGTCTGTCTCTTATACAC
>NZ_NTGZ01000168.1 GCF_002551245.1 Streptomyces sp. rh34 | reverse complement strand
TAAGAGACAGGTCGGGGCGGGCGAACTGCGCCGGGGCGACGTCCGCGACGGCGACCGGTCCATGACCGTGGAGAGCGCCCGGACCGACGGCTCCACGGTCCACGTCACCTGGAGGTCCGGGGCCGGCCGCAGCTGGACCCAGGCGTACGCCGCCGACACCGCCATCACCCTCAAGCGGCGACTTTCCGAAGGACGTTGACGCTCCCGCCCCACCCGGCCCCGCATGGCCGCCATGACCGGCCACAGCGGGTGCGCCGCGTCGGTAGGCTGACCCGTGATGTTCACCAAACAGGGTCCCACCGTGCGCGAACTGGCCGTTCAGGCGCTTTCCTCGACCGAGCGCGGATACGACCTCCTCGCCCCGAAGTTCGACCAGACTCCCTACCGCACCCCTGACCGCGTGCTCGACGCCGTCACCCGGGCGGTGCGCGACCTCGGACCCTTCGACGCCGGACTCGACGTCTGCTGCGGTACCGGCGCGGGGGTCGGCGTGCTCCGGCAGCTGTGCCGGGAGCGCGCGGTCGGCGTCGACTTCAGCGCGGGCATGCTCGCCGAGGCCCGTGCCGCCTTCCCGCCCGGGGGCGAGGGGCCGGCGGTGCACTGGGTGCGGGCTGACGCCCGCTCCCTGCCCTTCGCGCCCGCCTTCGATCTCGCCCTCAGCTTCGGCGCGTTCGGTCACTTCCTGCCCGCCGAACGCTTCGGCCTCTTCGCCGAGGTGTACGGGTCGCTCCGGCCGGGCGGGCAGTTCGTGTTCCCGCTCGGCGCACCGCCCCCGGTGGGATCGCGCGCCTACTGGTCGCTGCTCGGCTTCGACGCGGCGATGCGGGTGCGCAACGCCCTGTGGCGCCCGCGGTTCGTCATGTACTACCGCACGTTCCGGCTCGGCGACGTACTGGAGGACCTGACGCAGGCCGGATTCGCCGTGCGGCTGCTGCCGCTGACCGAACTGGGCCTGCGCCCCGACGGCAGCCCCCGCGCCCGGCTGGTGGTCGCGACCCGGGAGTGACGGCGCGGAGCGCCGTTCACCGGTCCTCGTCCCGGGCTGCCGCCAGCAGCCCCGGCCAGTCGGGGATCTTCACCGGGCCGCGCCCCAGCGAACGGCCCAGCTCCGCCTCCGCGCGCTCGATCGACAGCCAGCCGGACCACTCCACCGGCCGCAGCCCCCACGCCCGCAGCACGGCCAGCGGATCGTCCGCCGCCGGGCGGCTCCTCAGCGCGGCCGCGTCCTCCAGGAGCGAGGTCACCGTCTCCTTGGCGCAGGAGCGGTTCGAGCCGATCACCCCGGTCGGCCCCCGCTTGATCCATCCCGCTACGTACTCGCCCGGCGCCGGCGCCCCGTCCCGCAGCACCCGGCCCGCCGCGTGCGGCACCGTGCCGCGCGCCGGGTCGAAGGGCAGCCCCGGCAGCTCCACCCCGCGATAGCCGACCGCCCGCAGGACCAGTTGGGCCTCGACGTCCTCGTACGCGCCGGTGTCCCGCACCCCACCCCCGCTGTCCGGAGCCGTCCGGGCGAACCGCACCCCGGCGACCCGCCCGTCGCGCTCCAGCAGCTCCACCGGCCGCAGGAAGAACCGCAGCCGGACACGGCGCCCGGCATCGGCCGCCGTCGGCTCCCCGGCCGTCGACCACGCGCGCAGGACCTCCAGGTTCCGCCGCACCACGGCGGGCAGCGGCAGCGCTCCGGGCAGCCCGTCCGGAGCGGCGTACGCGGGGTCGAGCGCGAGTTCCGCCGGGTCGACGACGACCCGTGCCCCGGGCAGCGCTCCCAGCTCCCGCAGCTCCTTGGTGGTGAACCGGGCCTGGGAGGGGCCCCGGCGGCCCACGATGTGCACGTCGCGCACCCGGCTGTCCTCCAGCGCGCTGAGCGCCGCGCGGGGCACGTCGGTGGCCCGCAGTTCGTCGGCGCCGCGCGCCAGGATCCGGGCCACGTCGACCGCCACGTTGCCCACGCCGATCACGACGGCCGAGCGGGCGTCCAGGACGAACGGGTCGGCGCCGACGTCCGGATGGGCGCTGTACCAGGAGACGAAGCGGGTGGCGGAGTAGCTGCCCGGCAGGCTCTCGCCCGGCACCGCGAGCGCCCGGTCGGCGGATGCTCCGACGCAGTAGACGACCGCATGGTACAGCTCCGCCAGCCGGGCGGGGGAGACCCCGCCCGCCCCGCCGACGCCGACGTTGCCCACGAAGGTGACCCGGTCGTCCTCCAGTACCGCCCGCAGACTGTTCTGCAGCGACTTGATCTTCTCGTGGTCGGGAGCCACCCCGTACCGCACGAGTCCGTACGGGGTGGGCAGCCGGTCCAGGACGTGCACCCGCACATCGGGCACGAGCGACTGCCGCAGCAGGGCCTGAGCGGTGTAGACCCCGCTGGGACCGGAACCGACGACGGCGACGGAGAGCACGGCGCACCTCTTCCCGGAGGTTTCCTCCAGGATGGCACCGCCGGGCCGATCCGCACCGCCGCGTGCACGGCCGGCCGCGTGTCTCAGTCCATCAGCCCGCGCATCCGGTTGATCTCCACGGTCTGCTGGGCGACGACGTCGCTCGCCATCTCCTCGACGATGACGTCGTTCCCCTCGGTGAGCGCCTCCGTGGCCATGGTGATCGCTCCCTGGTGGTGGGTGATCATCAGCTCCAGGAAGAGCTTGTCGAAGGCCTTGCCCTTGGCGGCGCGCAACTCCTTGAGCTGGGCATCGGTCGCCATGCCGGGCATCGTGGTGTGGTCGTGGTGCTCCGTGCGCCGGTCGCCGCCGTTCCTTTTCAGCCATCCTTCCATCGCACCGATCTCCGGCTTCTGGCCGGCCGATATGCGATCCGCGAGCCGTTTGACGGTGTCGGCGGAGGCCCGTTCCGGGACAAGTCCGGTCATCACGAGCGCCTGGCCGTGATGTTCGATCATCATCTGCGTATAGCGGAAATCGGCTGAGTTGGCGGTGTCCTGACCGGCCTCCTTGATGGCCTCCTCGGCGGAGAGCGTCCGAGCGGGCTCGCCCGGTCTGCCGGGCGCGACCACGCCCGGACCTGCGTCTTTGGCCTGGTCCGACGTTCCGTCACCGCTGCCCGACTCACAGGCTCCCAGGACGAGCACGGCGGCAACCGCCGTCGCCGCGAGAGCGGTTGAGCGCAGAACTGCGGACCGACGATGGATCAACACGGCTACCTCCTGTGCCACGTGGTTTGTCGCAGACCGTCCTAACACGCTTCCACCGGGCGAAGATCAGAAACTTTCATTACGTCTGTGTTGCCATCTATTGATGTGTACATGGGAGGGACGATACTGCCGGGGGTTCATGAACCGTTCGACCCCGAACGGAGACAAGGGAGGACGCAGTGACCTCGTTGCACACCACCCGCGTGCGGCGCAGACGTCTGGGCGCGGTGGCAGCCGCGGCCGGACTTCTCGCCACACTGCTGACGGCCACCACAGCGGCCGCGACCCCCGACCCGGGCGACGCCCCGGCCGAGCGCGGTTCCGTCACCAAGAGCGAGCAGGCCGAGGCCAGGGCCGCGATAACCGGTGGCGACATACCCGGCGTGGACGAGATCGTCCACAGCTCCAACATCAAGCACCTGACGAACGTGCCGAAGGGCGCCCTCAAGGGCACCAACACGGACCTCGCGTTCCAGGGGAAGTACGCGTACGTGGGCAACTACGACGGCTTCGTCATCTACGACATCAGCAAGCCGAAGAAGCCCAGGACGGTCGCCCAGGTCCTCTGCCCCGGCGGGCAGAACGACATCTCGGTCTCCGGGAACCTGCTGTTCCTGTCGACGGACTCCTCGCGCAGCGACGACTCCTGCTCCAGCACCTCCCAGCCCGCCACGGAGAAGTCCTCCTGGGAGGGTATGAAGATCTTCGACATCAGCAACAAGCGGCAGCCGAAGTACATCGCCGCCGTGGAGACCGCCTGCGGTTCCCACACGCACACGCTGGTGCCGGACGGCAAGAACGTGTACGTGTACGTCTCCTCGTACGCGCCCAACGAGGCGTTCCCGGACTGCAAGCCGCCGCACGACGGGATCTCCATCATCAAGGTGCCCCTCAAGGCGCCCCAGAAGGCCCGGATCGTCAACTTCCCGGTGCTCTTCCCCGACGGTGGCAACCCCGGAGCGCCGGAGAACCCCGGTGTCTCCAAGACGACCGGCTGCCACGACATCACGGTGCTGCCGTCCAAGGACCTCGCAGCCGGCGCCTGCATGGGTGACGGTCTGCTGTTCTCCATCGAGGACCCGGAGCACCCGAAGATCATCGACCGCGTCCAGGACAACGAGAACTTCGCGTTCTGGCACTCGGCGACCTTCAACCAGGGTGCGAACAAGGTCGTCTTCACCGACGAGCTCGGTGGCGGCGGCGCGGCCACCTGCAACGAGGAGATCGGGCCCGAGCGGGGCGCCGACGGCATCTACGACATCGTCGGCAAGGGCGACCAGCGCAAGCTGGTCTTCCGCAGCTACTTCAAGATCGACCGCCACCAGGCCGACGCCGAGGTCTGCGTCGCCCACAACGGCTCGATCATCCCGGTGAAGGGCCGCGACCTGATGGTCCAGGCCTGGTACCAGGGCGGCATCTCCGTATGGGACTTCACCAACTCGGCGAAGCCCGAGGAGATCGCCTTCTTCGAGCGCGGCCCGGTCACGCTCGACCAGGTCACCACGGCCGGCCCCTGGTCGGCGTACTACTACAACGGCCACATCTACTCCAGCGACATCGCCAAGGGCTTCGACGTGCTGAAGCTGAAGGACCGGCGCACCGCCCCGGCCGAGCGGGTGAAGCTCGACGAGCTCAACGCGCAGACACAGCCGGACTACTTCGCCCGCTGATCCGTCAGCGGTCCTGTAGCCCACGTGTCTCCGCATGCGGGGCCGGTGTCTCCCGGGTGTTCGCCCGTTCGGGAGACACCGGCCCCGCCGCGTGTGCCGCCGGAAATTCATTGACCGATGAGCCGGGTGGGGACATGCTGGATCCCTGCGACGGCGGCCTCTGCAACTCCGGTCCCCGACGCGGTCCACGGCCGTGTCCCACGGGACACACCGAGGGTGCGCCTGGATCCGGCGACGCGGGGGATCGCCGGATCGGGCGCGATCTCCGCACCGGCTCCCGGCACCGGCGCGCGGCGGGTACGGACGTCAGGCGGCGGTGCGGACGCTTCCGCCGACGGCAGCGGCCCACTCCACCAGCAGCCGCTGGTACGCCGCCTCGTCCTGCGGCGTCAGGCACCCGCCCGAACGCTGCCACAGGTCGCGGATCTCCGCGTTGACCTCGGCTGCGGAACGCGCTGACACGGACGACGGCATCGGGGACATGCCCACCAGGCTACGACCACGAGCGGCTTCCACTACCCCATTCGCGGCGGGATATGCCTCACACTCCGGACCGATCTCCCCCGTTCGCTGTGGGCCTCATTCCGGCACGAGACCCAGCGAACGCAGTCCGTCGGGCCGTTCCGCCACCGGCCGGTGGTCCACGAAGCGGACCCCGCAGCCCAGGACGGCCGCGCCACCGTCCGCGCCCCGATCGTCACCGACCATGACCACGTCCGCCGGGTCCCGGCCGATCAGCGGACAGGCGATGCGGAACAGTCCCGCGTCGGGCTTCCGGAGTCCGTGCCCGAAGGGCAGGACGTAGGCGTCGACCAGCCTTCGATCACCATGGACGCGATCCTTGCCGGTCCGTCCCCGCGCCGACAAGAGCGTCCTCCCGGGCCGCCGTGTACCGGGCGTACCCCGCGGCGCTCAACGCCACCACGGCCACCCCCAGCAGCGCACCGCCCACGACATCGGTCAGCCAGTGAACCCCCAGATACACCCGGGTCGCCGCCACACCGACGGCCGAGACCACCGCCACGGCCAGCACCGCGCCCCGGGCGCCGGGGCCCGCGCCGTACAGCCGCAGCAGCCAGACGAGCAGTCCGCAGGTCACGACGGCCGTCATGGCGTGCCCGGAGGGGAAGGCCGCGTAGTGGGCCGAGTCCACCGGATCGGGCCACCGCGGACGCTCCCGGTCCACCGCCGCCTTGAGCCCCTGCTGGAGGAGAGAGGCGATCAGGCTGGTCGCGGCCACCCAGAGGGCGAGCGGGCGCGCGCCACGCCACCACAGGGCGACCACGGTCACCGCGATCAGGGCGCGCATGGTCCAGGGGTCCCACACCCAGTCCGTCAGCACCCGGCTCACATGGACCAGACCGGGGTCGGCCACCGCGTGCCGGTGCAGTGCGTCGGCGACCGTCCGGTCCAGGGACATCAGCGGCGACCAGCGCGCCGCCACCAGCACGAGCAGCACGAGAGCGGCCGCGCCGACGACGGATCCGGTCCACAGGGCGGGCACGGTACGGGAAGAGCGATCCGGTGAACGGAGGCTGAAGAGGGGGGAGGGCATGGGGTGATCCTCGCGGAGGACACCGCCCCAAGGCCAACGTGGGGCGCGACCAAGGGTGTGCCGGGCGTCGCGGCCCCGGCTCCTGGCCCGCCGGACACGCCCTAACCCAGCGCGCGGAGCCCCGGGACGAAGGCCACGAACACCGGGACGACCGGGACCAGCGCGGCGGCGGCCGTCAGCCGGATCCTGCGGCCCGCCGTCAGCCGTTCGACCGGAGCCAGCAACCGGTTCACCCGGAGGGGCACTTGGGCCTGCGGGGAGGGGCAGGGGCCGAACACCCCGCGGTCCTCGTTGAGTCCGACCAGGGCGAGCGCGGTCGTCAGTCGGCCGAAGCGGCGTGACGCCACGTCGTCGGCGGCCAGTTCGACCAGCCGGTGCATCTCGTCGCGGAACGCGGCGAACACCGGGATCTGCGGGAAGCCGATCGCCAGCGCCGACGAGCAGTGCAGCAGCCAGTCGTGCCGGGCCTGGGCGTGCCCCTGCTCATGGGCGAGCACAGCATCGAGCTGACGGCCTTTCAGGCGACCCAGCGCGGCGGTGGTGATGACGAGTTGCGGAGCCGAGCCGGGCAGCCACCAGGCGTCGGGGCGTTCGCCCTCCAGGACCACGAGACGGTCGGCGCCCGGCTCCTCGCCCGGCATCAGCGGGGAACGCACCAGCAGTTCCGCCCGGCGCTGCTTGCGGCGACGCCGCGCCCGCCGGATCTCCCTCAGGAGCATCGCTCCGGTCCACAGTCCGCCCAGCGCCAGCAGCACCGCGATGACCGCCGACCACGGCCCGTACGCCGCCAGGGCGTACGCCTCGACGACGGCGTGCGGGGCGGGGGCGAAGACATGGCCGCGCACCGCCTGCCAGGCGGCGGCCGCGCTCAACGTCATGGACAGGGCGAACGACAGGAGGACCCCGGCCACCACGCACTGCCAGACCCACAGGGCCACGACCGGCTCGCGCTCCGGCCACCGGGCGCGCGCCATCACGCGGGGGGTCACCAGGGCGGTCAATGCACCGAGCAGCAGCAGCGCGAGGGAGACCAGCATGGCCTCAGCTTAGGAGGGGCGGGCCGGCCGGGGTACGACCTCGACCGGCAAGTGACGTAGACCACCGTTTGCCGGGGGTTCTGTCCCACTTCCCGTCTCACAGGGTGAGCAGCATGGCGAACATGCCGATGCCCATCGTCATCCGGCAGGCCGTCGTGAGTTCGGGCCGGCCGTCCGTTCCGCCCCCGAATCCTCCCGGGTCCCGGGCGGCGAGGCCCGTGCCGCCTGCCGGGGCCATGGCGGTCCCGGGCAGCAGGCGGCCGGCCGAGCCCAGCACGTAGAACGCGAAGTAGACGAGCAGCGCCCCGGTCAGCAGGGGGATGCCCCCAGCGCCCGCGGTCGCCCCGTGTCCGGCATGCCCGCCCCCGCCGCTCCCCGTGACCGCGGGGGCCATCGCCACGGCCATGTAGACCATGGCCAGCGAGCCGACGAGATGGTGCAGGTGGTGGCCGCCGCGCAGGGCGGGCCGCAACGCTCGCAGCGCGGCCGTGCCGAACAGCACCGCGTACACCGCCCAGGCCCAGTCCGGAGGGGACAGCACCGCCGCCGGCACGGCCATCGACGCCATGCCGAAACCCATGAGCGCCTCCGAGCGTGCGGTGCCGCGCTCCCGCGGCGTCCCCACGCGGGAACGCAGCAGGCAGTAGGCGCCGCTCACCGCGCACAACGCCATCAGCAGCCAGCCGGCCAGGGCCCCTCCGTGCACGGCGCGCCTCCCCCGGGTCGGACGTACGGCACTGTTGCGGGTCGTCCCATCGATGCCCGGGCGGCCGCCGCCGAATCCGGCGCACGGGGGTGTGAAGGGGGTGCGCCGGGGCCCTCCGGGGGCGCTCCGGGTCGCGTTACTCTCGACCGCACGTGCGACGGCGGAGCCCGCGACCGTACGTGCGGCAGCAGGGAAACGCGTACGGCAGCACAGAAGCGTGTACGGCAGCAGAGAAACGGAGCACCCACCATGGACACCGCCACGCCCCCCGACGCGGCCCGGCTGACCTTCCGCGACGCGACCGAGGACGACGTACCCGCGCTGGTGGCCCTCATCGAGTCCGCCTACCGCGGTGACTCCAGCCGCACGGGCTGGACCACCGAGGCCGACATCCTCCAGGGGCAGCGGACCGACGAACAGGGTGTGCGCGAGGTCCTCGACGCTCCGGCGGGCCGACTCCTCACGGTCGAGCGCGGCGGTGAGCTCGTCGCCTGCTGCCAGCTCGAACACCGGGGCGACGCGGCCTACTTCGGCATGTTCGCGGTGCGGCCGGGGCTCCAGGGCGGCGGACTCGGCAAGCTGATCATCGCCGAGGCGGAGCGCACCGTCAGGGAGAGCTGGGGCGTCGGCGAGATGCATATGACGGTGATCTCGGTGCGCGAGGACCTGATCGCCTGGTACGAGCGCCGAGGCTACCGCCGTACGGGACGGCTCACCCCGTTCCCGTACGGCGACGAGCGCTTCGGGATCCCGCAGCGCGACGACCTGGCCTTCGAACTGCTCGTCAAGAACCTGGAGGGGGGCGACGCCGGGGAAGGCGCCTGAGGACGCCCGCCCTCAGGCGGTGAAGCGCCCGGCGCGACGGATCTCGGGGAAGTCGGTCGTCGCGCCGTCCAGGCCCAGCGCCCGTGCGAGACGCAGGTGGTCCTGGGTGTTCACCACCCAGCCGATCACCTTCACGCCCTCGGCGTGCGCCCGCTCCACGACCTCCAGGGTGAGGCGGCGGATGTTCAGTGCGAGCGTCGCCGCGCCCGCCGTCTTCGCCCGGTCCACCACGTCCGCGCCCCAGCGGCTGGCGATCAGCACCGTGCGTACGCCCGGCACCAGCCGGGCGATCTCGGTGACGGCCTCGTCGTGGAACGAGGACACCTCCACCCGGCCGACGAGGTCACGCTCACGGATCACGTCCGCCAGCGCGCGGGCCGCCGCCACGTCCTTGATCTCCGCCTGGAGCGGGGAGGAGACGGCCTCCAGCACCTCTTCGAAGACGGGGATCCGCTCGCCCCGACCGGCGTCGAGCTCACGCAGCTCCGCCAGGGTCCTGGCCGCGATCGGTCCGGTCCCGTCCGTGGTGCGGTCCACGTCCGCGTCGTGCATCACGACGAGCGCGCCGTCCTTGCTGAGATGGAGATCCAGCTCGATGGCGTCCATTCCCGACGCCTCGGCGCGGACGAAGGAGCGGAGGGTGTTCTCGGGCTCGACGCCCATCACTCCGCGATGACCCAGGGTGAGAAATGACAAGGCGACCTCGTTTCCGTCGGCGGCGGCCCATCGACTGCTCCTGCCCGCGCGGAGGTACGGCGATACGGCACTGGGGAGGGTAGCGGCTGTGGCCCGCGATGTCCCCCGGCATCGTGGCCCGGTCGCCCGTGCCCGGGAGTGGATGGGTGAACTGTGCGCCTACCCGGGATACGGCAGGAAAAACAGCGGTGACCATGGGGGGTACGCAGGATAATTTCCAGACCCCCACTTGTCGGGAGGAAGCCCGCACGGCTACGGTGAATCCACGCGAGGTTCTCCCGTGAAGGAAGTGTTATGACGGAAATTCTTGTGCACGATGCCACCGACGGCGCGATAGCTACGGCCCAGCGGGTGGTCGAGCACCCGGCCTGGCCTGTGCTCAAGGATGCCGTCGAGGAGATCCGCCCCTGGCAGTCCAAGGACGGATCCATCGACTTCGAGGCCGAGGGCGCCCCGTCCCCGGCCGTCGTCGAGCGGGTCCTCGACCGGGTGACCGGAGCGGTCGAGGAGCTCTCCCCGCTCCTCCCGCACGACGCCGCCTACCACCGTGCGCTCGTCACCGACCTGCGCCGCTGGGCCGCCGACGGCTTCCGCGTCCCCGACTTCCTGGACTCGCTGCTGGCCTTCCAGCCCGCGAAGGACCGGGCCGACGGTCTCCAGCACCTCGTCGTCTTCGCGATGTACACGCAGAACGGCAACCCCGACCGCAACCTCGAAGCGGTCGTGCTGAAGATGGTCTGGCCCGAGTGGCTCGCCGACCTGGAGGCGAACCGCTACGACAACCCGCTCTTCTGCGGCATCACCTTCGAGGACTTCACCGCCGGGTACGACACCCATTCCGCGGTGCTCTTCCCGGAGACCATCGCCGTGCGTGAGGCCCCCGAGCGCTTCAGCTGGGGCGGCATCTTCTGCGACCGCGAGGCCGCCCGCTTCCGCCGCGTCACCGAGGCCTCCGTCGACCTGCTCGGCCTGGAGCTGCCCGACGACATCCGCGAGATGGTCGGCGACCAGCAGCGCTGCGAGCAGGCGTTCGTCCTGTGGGACATGGTCCACGACCGCACCCACAGCCACGGCGACCTGCCGTTCGACCCGTTCATGATCAAACAGCGCCAGCCGTTCTGGATGTACGGGCTGGAGGAGCTGCGCTGCGACCTCACCGCCTTCAAGGAGGCCGTGAAGCTGGAGTCCGAGGGCAACGCCCACGGCCGTGACGTGCAGTACGCGGTGCTCTTCGACCGGATGTTCCGCTTCCCCGTCTCCGGCGAGCGCGTCCGCAACTACGACGGCCTCGGCGGCCAGCTGCTCTTCGCGTACCTCCACCAGCACGACGTGGTCCGCTGGACCGACAACACCCTGAAGATCGACTGGGACCGTGCCCCGCAGGTCACCAACCAGCTCTGCGCCGAGATCGAGAAGCTCTACCGCGACGGCATCGACCGCCCCAAGCTGGTGCACTGGTTCGCCGCGTACGACCTCGTCTCGACCTACCTCGCCCCGCACCCGGGATCCCGCTGGGCCAAGGGCCCCGACGCCCTGGACCTCACACTTCCTCCTCGCAAGCTCGTCGACGACGTGCTTCCGGACGAGTTTCCCCTGAGCATGTTCTATGAGGCGCTCGCCAAGAAGCTGAAGAACGTGATTGCCTCCACCAAGGGAATCACCGCGGCGAACGACGAGCGGGCAGCCGCGTGAACCATTCTCCCGAGGAGGCGGTGGCCATGAACGCGAACGGTACGGGCGAGGGGACCGGTGTGCTCGAAGGAGCTGTGGTCGCGGTCGCCGGAGCGGCCGGTCCCGCCGGCCGGGCGACGCTGCTGCGGCTCGCCGAGGCGGGCGCGACGGTCGTCGGGTGCGACGCCCACCCCGAACGGCTCGCCGAGGCGGTGGACGCCGCCCGGTACGCCCACGGGGGCGCGACCGTCACCGGCGAGACCGTCGATCTGCTCGACCTCGACGCCACCCGGGACTGGGCCAAGCGCACCGAGGCGGAGTTCGGCCGCATCGACGGCCTGGTCCACCTCGTCGGCGGCTGGCGCGGCAGCAAGTCGTTCCAGGAGACCGTGCTGTCGGACTGGGACGCCCTGGAGAAGCTGCTCATCCGCACCGTCCAGTCGACCTCGCTGGCCTTCCAGGAGCCCCTGGAGCGCAGCGACCGGGGTCGCTACCTCCTGATCAGCGCCGCCGGGGCCAGTAAGCCCACCGCGGGCAACGCCGCCTACTCCTCCGCCAAGGCCGCCGCCGAGGCGTGGACCCTCGCGCTCGGCGACGCCTTCCGCAAGGCGGGGGGCGAGGACGGGCCGACGGCGGCTGCTGCGATCCTGGTGGTCAAGGCACTGGTGAACGACGCCATGCGCGCCGAGCGCCCGAATGCGAAGTTCGCGGGCTTCACCGACGTCACGGAGCTGGCCGAGGCCATCGCCGGCGTCTGGGACAAGCCCGCCCTCGAAGTGAACGGAAAGCGCCTGTGGCTGACCCCGCAAACGTGAGGACCGACGCTCGGCGTCACCATGACCCGCAGGTGCGCGGCTTCGCCAGTGACAACTACGCCGGCGCGCACCCGGAGGTCCTCGCGGCCATCGCCCTCGCCAACGGCGGCCACCAGGTCGCCTACGGCGAGGACGACTACACCGGCCACCTCCAGCGCGTCATGCACAGCCACTTCGGCCCCACCGCCGAGGCCTTCCCGGCCTTCAACGGCACCGGAGCCAACGTGGTCGCCCTGCAGGCGCTCACCGACCGCTGGGGCGCCGTCATCTGCGCCGAGACCGCGCACATCAACGTCGACGAGGGCGGTGCGCCCGAGCGGATGGGCGGGCTGAAGCTCCTCACCGTGCCCACACCGGACGGCAAGCTCACCCCGGAGCTCATCGACCGGCAGGCGTACGGCTGGGACGACGAGCACCGGGCCATGCCGCAGGTCGTCTCGATCGCCCAGAACACCGAGCTGGGAACCGTCTACACCCCCGACGAGATCCGTGCGATCTGCGACCACGCTCACGAGCGCGGCATGAAGGTGCACCTCGACGGGGCCCGGATAGCCAACGCCGCCGCCTCGCTCGACGTGCCGATGCGGACGTTCACCAACACGGTCGGCGTCGACGTGCTGTCCTTCGGCGGCACCAAGAACGGCGCGCTCTTCGGCGAGGCCGTCGTCGTGCTGAACCCGGACGCGGTGCGGGCGATGAAGCATCTGCGCAAGCTCTCCATGCAGCTCGCCTCCAAGATGCGCTTCGTCTCCGTCCAGCTGGAGGCACTGCTCGCCAAGGACCTGTGGCTGCGCAACGCCCGGCACGCCAACGCCATGGCCCAGCGGCTCGCCGAGGGCGTGCGGGCGATCGACGGGGTGGAGATCCTCTACCCGGTCCAGGCCAACGCCGTGTTCGCCCGGCTGCCGCACGCGGTCAGCGAGCGGCTCCAGAAGCGCTTCCGCTTCTACTTCTGGGACGAGGCGGCCGGCGACGTCCGCTGGATGTGCGCGTTCGACACCGGCGAGGACGACGTCGACGCCTTCCTCCAGGCGCTCAAGGAAGAGATGGCCCGTTAGCGCGATCCATGCATGATTATGCGGCCGACCGGGAATTGATGGACTTCCGGTCGGCTGCTTCGTACGCTCTCCGCCTATGGAGCTGACACAGCAGTCCCCGGGCATTGACGCCTATCTGGCCGTCGGCGAGGCCATCGACCATGAGCATCCCCGCGTCCGGGAGGTGGTGACCCGCCTCGCGCTCGACGCCGACACCGCATACGCATACGCGCGGGCCGCCTTCGAGTTCGTTCGCGACACCATTCCGCACTCCGCCGACTCGGGGGATCCGCGCGTCACCTGGCGCGCCTCCGAGGTGCTCGCCGCCCGGACCGGCATCTGTCACGCGAAGTCGATCGCGCTCGTGGCCCTGCTGCGGGCCCGCTCCATCCCGGCCGGCCTCTGCTACCAGCGGCTCGCCGACGACGACGGAACGAACCCGATGGTCCACGGGCTGGTCGCGCTGCGGCTTCCCGGATCCGGGCGCTGGAAGCGGGTGGACCCCCGGGGCAACAAGCCGGGCATCGACGCGCAATTCTCCCTGGAGGGGGAGCGGCTGGCGTGGGTGACGCGTGAAGAGTTCAATGAAGTCGACTATCCAGTAGTCTATGATGTACCACCCGAGGTGATCCTCCGCGCGCTGAGGGGCGCGCGGGACCGCTCGGAGCTCTGGCGGAACCTCCCCGGGAACCTCTGAACCCGCCCGCGCCCCGCACCACCGCACCGAGCCACCGCACCGAGCAAGGCAGTAAGGCAGACGATGACCCTCACACTCGCCGTGTCCGACGAGGTGCGCGCGATCGCACCGGGCTTCACCCATCTCGCCGTCGAGGCGCACGGTTTGGTCAACGGTCCCAGCGACGCCCGTAGCGACGCCCTGCTGGAGGACGCCGCCCGCAGGCTCGCCGAGCGCCTGGAGGGCCGCGCCCCCCACGAGGACCCGCGCGTCGCCGCCTGGCGCGAGGTCTACTCGGCGTTCGGAGCCAAGCCCTCCCGCACCCGCAACTCGGCCGAGGCGCTCGCCCGGCGCGCCCTCGCCGACGGCGGCCTGCCGCGCATCAACCTGCTGGTCGACGCCTACAACGCGATCAGCGTCGCCCACCTCGTACCGGTCGGCGGCGAGGACACCGACCACATCAAGGGCGGGATGCGGCTGATCCGCGCGACGGGCGACGAACCGTTCCCCACCGTCATCGGCGGCGAGGAGACGGTGGAGCACCCCGAACCCGGCGAAGTCGTCTGGTGCGACGACGAGGGCGTCACCTGCCGCCGCTGGAACTGGCGCCAGGGTGTGCGCACCCGGCTCACCGAGGAGTCGGTCAACGCCGTCTTCCTGCTGGAGGGCCTCGCCCCCATGGCGAACGGTGAGCTCGACGCCGCGGGCGCCGAACTCGCCGCGACCCTGGAGCGGCTGAGCCCCGGGGCGCGGATCGTCGTCCACGGACCGCGGTGAAGCGACGGCGCCGCCCCGTCGCGGGCGGCCGTCAGCCGAGCTCGCGCACCTCGGCGGGCGTCGGGGCCGTACCGCCGAGATGGGCCGGCACCCACCAGGTGTCGCTCGCGTCCTTCGGGCGCACCGGGTAAGCCCGCTGCGCGGCCTCCAGCAGTTCCTGAACCCGCTCCCGCAGTCGTCGGGTGATGGCACCGGCGTACTGGTCGGAGGGCGCCTCCATGGGCTCGCCGACGCGGATGGTGACCGGGATGTGGCTGCGCTGGAAATTGCGCGGCCGTCCCTTCGTCCAGATCCGCTGCGTGCCCCAGAGCGCCATCGGGATCAGCGGGACCCCGGCTTCCTGGGCGAGGCGCGCGGCACCCGACTTGAAGCTCTTCAGGGTGAAGGACTGCGAGATGGTGGCCTCGGGGAACACTCCGACGATCTCACCGGAACGCAGCGACCGAAGCGCGTGGGCGTACGCGTCCTCGCCCTGGTCACGGTCGACCGGGATGTGCTTCATTCCCCGCATCAGCGGACCGGAGATCTTGTGCCGGAAGACCGATTCCTTCGCCATGAACCGCACCAGCCGCTTCTGCGGCAGGGCGCCGAGGCCGGTGAAGATGAAATCGAGATAACTGATGTGGTTGCTGACCAGCACCGCACCACCGGTCTTCGGGATGTGCTCCGAACCCTGAGTGTCGATCTTCAGGTCGAGCGCCTTGAACAAGGTGCGAGCGGCGCCGATGACCGGTCGATAGACGAGTTCTGCCATCTGGAGAAGACCCTTCTTCAGCGCCTGGGGAGGGTTCTCCCGGCGGAAGTTACGCAGCCGTAGGTTTTCGGCATTGTGGCGATGGTGCCCCATGCGCGAGCCCCTGGCCAGTCCCGACGGACGCGGGGCGCGAGATTCTCGTCACGTGCGTATGCCCCCGGAGCCGCGGGGAATGCGCGGGCGGCGGCCGGTGCTGACCTCTTACGAAGAACTCTGATCAGGAGGCACCAAGTGGATCGCCGGACCCCCGGACAGCGACTCGACGCATCCCAACTCGGCGCGGAACTCGGGGAACGCGCGACGCTCGTCCAGTTCTCCAGCGCCTTCTGCCAGCCGTGCCGGGCGACCCGCCGCACCCTCGGCGAAGTTGCCGGGATGGTCGACGGGGTCGCCCACATCGAGGTCGACGCCGAGGCCCACCTCGCGCTGGTGCGGGAGCTGGGCATCACGAAGACGCCGACCGTCCTGGTGCTCGACGCCGAGGGCGAGGTGGTCCGCCGGGCATCCGGCCAGCCCCGCACCGTCGACGTCGTCGCGGCGCTGGGGCACGCCATGTGACGGGTCGTGACGCATCTCCCACATTCCGGGACGCCCTTGACTGTGCCCACTCAGCATCGTCAGTCTGACGTTATGCCGCCAGAACTCCTTCTTCACGGCCGGGTCCATGGGGACCTCGCACGCCAGGCGAGTGCGCGTTGTCCGGGTGTCTGAGCACCCACGGACCCGTACGCCACTTCCGCGGAAGGACACAGCCATGACGGCAACGCGCGATCTCGCCCCTGCCCCGACGGCCGCCACCCCCGAACTCTTCCGCTCGGTCTTCCGCCGCCACGCCGCGGGTGTGGCCGTGATCACCGCCGCGGGCGAGCGGCCGGTCGGCTTCACCGCCACCTCGCTGACCTCCGTCGCCGCCGAACCTCCGCTGATCTCCTTCGGTGTCGGTACGTCCTCGTCCAGCTGGCCCGTGCTGTCCGAAGCCGCGTACGTCGGCGTCCACATACTCGGCGAGCACCAGCGGGAACTGGCCGCGACCTTCGCCCGCAGCGGAGCCGACCGCTTCGGCCCGTCGACCGAGTGGAGCAGCGGCCCCGAAGGCGTTCCGCTGCTCGCCGATGTGTCCGCCTGGCTGGTATGCCGCGTCGTGACCCGTGTCCCGGCCGGGGACCACCGCATCGTCATCGCCGAGGCCGTGGCGGGTGCGCCCTCCGGAGCCGGTCGCCCGCTGGTCTACCACCAGGGACGGTTCATGGCTCTGCGAGACTGAGGGCGCGCACGCACAGGCCCGCCGCGTTGGCAAGGTCACAGTGCGCAGCGCTTGCTCAGGGGTAAGAGACTGGGTGTACTGGCGAGTAATATCGGGCTCGGAGCCTCGGTCGTCCTGACCGGATCCGTCCCGACGAGGCGCCTATGCTGCGTGCAACAAGGCAGCCCGGAAATGACGATGCAGTAGGAGAGCCGGCGTGAGCTTGAGGATCGTTGTCTGTGTGAAGTACGTGCCCGACGCGACCGGTGACCGGCGTTTCGCCGATGACCTGACGCTGGATCGT
>NZ_NTGZ01000167.1 GCF_002551245.1 Streptomyces sp. rh34 | reverse complement strand
AGACAGCGTCGGCCCGCAGCCCACCCGGCCGCCGGGTCCGACGCCCACCCCCCGTCCCACAGGCCCCGGCTCACCGAGCCCGGGCCCCGACCCGACGGACCCCGGCCCCACCGACCCCGGCCCGAGCCCCAGCCCCGACCCGACCGGTCCGACGGACCCGGGCCCCACCGATCCCGGCCCGACCGACCCGGGTCCCACCGATCCGGGCCCGAGTCCCAGCCCCGACCCGACGGACCCCGGCCCCACCACACCGCCCGACCCCGGCCCGGGCTGCCCCGACGACACCCCGTCACCTTCGCCGTCGGATCCCTCTCCGGGCGAGGAGTCCCCGGGCAGCCAGGACGAACCCGGCGATCCCTGTGTGCCGGGCGCAGGATCCGGTGGCTGAGCCCGGTACGGTCTGCGCGTCTCGGGACCTGGGCGGCCCACGTGCCGAGACGCGGCCGGACATTCCCGTTCACGTCCATGACGCCCTGAGGCGGGCGGCGTCGTGGGGCGACATGCTCAGGGGTCACGCCCGCCCGGGATGGTCGCCCGGCCCGTGTGCCCGGCCGGCCAGAGGAGTGGGTGAGAGGTCGGTCCGCTCCTCGCCGGGCTCCAGCAGGGTGTCCGCCGGGCCGAGGATCAGCGGGTCCGGTGTTCCTACGGCCTTCTCGTCCTTGCTGTCGTAGTCGAAACGCCACAGAAGGCTGCGCATCGCCTCCAGCCTGCCGCGCTTCTTGTCGTTGCTCTTCACCACGGTCCACGGCGCGTACTCGGTGTCCGTGGCCCGGAACATCTCGACCTTCGCGGTGGTGTACTCGTCCCAGAGATCCAAGGAAGCCAGGTCGGTCGGCGACAGCTTCCACTGGCGCACCGGGTCGACCTGCCGGATCGCGAAGCGGGTCCGCTGTTCACTGCGGGAGACCGAGAACCAGAACTTCACCAGCAGGACACCGTCATCGACGAGCATCCGCTCGAACTGCGGGGCCTGCTTCAGGAAGTGCTCGTACTGCTCCGGTGTGCAGAAGCCCATCACCCGTTCCACCCCGGCCCGGTTGTACCAGGAGCGGTCGAAGAAGACGATCTCGCCTGCGGTCGGCAGATGTGCCACATACCGCTGGAAGTACCACTGCCCGCTCTCGCGCTCGGTGGGCTTCTCCAGGGCGACCACGCGCGCCCCACGCGGGTTGAGCCGCTCGGTGAACCGCTGGATCGTGCCGCCCTTGCCCGCCGCGTCGCGGCCCTCGCACAGGACCACCAGCCGCTGCCCGCTCTCGCGGACCCACCGCTGGAGCTTCAGGAGCTCGATCTGGAGGAATCGTTTCTCCCGTTCGTACTCCCTGCGGCGCACCCTCCGGTCGTACGGATAGTTCTCCCGCCACGTCTCAAGAGCACGGCCCTGCTCGTCAAGGAGCACGGGCTGCTCGGGGCGCCGGCCGTCGACGGTCAGTCCCTTCAGCAGCTCCGCGGGGTCGGTGTTCTGGCCGCCGTCGGTCATGGTCGTGTCCCCGTTCGCTTCACGGTCCGGTGCGGCGGGAGAGGCCCCGGCCCGCCGCGGATGAGCCCTCTCCCGCACGGGAATGTGCCCCGGCAGCTGCCGGGCATGCCCGAGCCGGCGCGGTGGCCGGGGTCAGCCGCCTGACAACACCTGGGACAGGTCGTAGGAGACGACCTCCTCCAACTGCGCGTACGTACAGCCGGCGGGGGACCGGTCCGGCCGCCACCGACGGAACTGGGTGGTGTGCCGGAACCGGTCGCCCTCCATGTGGTCGTAGGCCACCTCGCACACCCGCTCCGGGCGCAGCGGCACCCAGGACTGGTCCTTCTTGCCCGACCAGCGGTTCTGCGTCCCCGGCAGCCGGGACTGCTCGTGCGCCGCCGCGTCCGCCCAGGCGGCCCACGGGTGTTCGGCGGACCCGACGCGCAGCGGCGCGAGTTCCTCGGCCAGCTCGGCGCGCCGCTTCATCGGGAACGCCGCGCAGACCCCGACGTGCTGGAGCACGCCGTCGGCGTTGTAGAGGCCGAGCAGGATCGAGCCGACGACCGGGCCGCTCTTGTGCTCGCGATAGCCCGCCACCACGACATCGGCCGTCCGCTCGTGCTTGATCTTGTACATCGCCCGGGCGTCCGGCCGGTAGGGGAGATCGAGCGGTTTGGCCACGATCCCGTCGAGCCCGGCCCCCTCGTACCGTTCGAACCACTCCCGGGCGACCTCGATGTCCGTGGTGGCCGGGGCGAGGAACACCGGCGCGGACGCGCCGGAGAGCGCCGCCTCCAGCACCTCCCGCCGGTCCGCCTGCCGGGTGGGGAGAAGGGAGGTGTCGTCGACGGCGAGGACGTCGAAGGCGATCAGACTCGCCGGGGTCTGCTCGGCGAGCAGCCGCACCCGGGAGTCCGCCGGATGGATGCGCTCGCCGAGCCGCTCGAAGTCGAGCCGCCCCTCGTGGGCGATGACGATCTCCCCGTCGATCACACAGCGCGGCGGCAGGTTCTCCCGTACGACGTCGACCAGGTCGGGGAAGTAGCGGGTCAGCGACTTGCCCGTGCGGCTGCCGATCTCCACCTCGTCGCCGTCCCGGTACACGATCGCCCGGAAGCCGTCCCACTTCGCCTCGTAGCTCATGCCCGGCGGGATCTTGGACACCGACTTGGCGAGCATCGGCTTCACGGGCGGCATCACCGGCAGGTCCATGCGCCGATTCTGGACCGCCCGCCCGCCCATGTCTCCCGATGTGCGGCATATGTGCGACCGGCCTACGGTGGCCGTCATGGGAGCAGCGGTGGAGCTGGACGCGGGCGGACGGGCCGTGAGGCTGTCCAACCCGGACAAGGTGTACTTCCCGGAGAAGGGCTACACCAAGAGGGACGTGGCCGAGTACTTCCTGGCGGTGGGGCCGGGGATCACCCGGGCCCTGAACCACCGGCCGACCACGCTCCAGCGGTTCGTCGACGGGGTGGAGGGCGACTTCTTCTACCAGAAGCGCGCCCCGAAGAACCTTCCCGAGTGGATCCCCACCGCCCGCATCGCCTTCCCCAGCGGGCGGTCTGCCGACGAGATCTGCCCCACCGAGCTCGCCGCCGTCATCTGGGCCGCCAACCTCGGCACCCTCACCTTCCACCCCTGGCCGGTCCGCGGCGGGGACACCGACCACCCGGACGAACTCCGCATCGACCTGGACCCGCAGCCCGGTACCGACTACGCCGACGCCGTCACCGCCGCCCATGAGCTGCGCTCCGTCCTGGAGGACCACGGCGTACGAGGCTGGCCCAAGACCTCCGGCGGCCGGGGCATCCACGTCTTCGTGCCCATCGAGCCCGACTGGACCTTCACCGAGGTGCGGCGCGCCACCATCGCCGCCGGGCGCGAGCTGGAGCGGCGGATGCCCGAGCGGGTGACGACCGCCTGGTGGAAGGAGGAGCGCGGTGAGCGGATCTTCGTCGACTTCAACCAGACCGCCCGCGACCGCACCATCGCCTCCGCCTACTCCGTACGCCCCTTCCCGCACGCCCCGGTATCCGCGCCGCTGCGCTGGGAGGAGATCGACGACGCCGAACCGCGCGACTTCGACATCGTCACGCTCCCGGCGCGCTACGCCGAACTCGGCGACGTCCACGCCGACATGGACCAGGAGGCGTTCCGGCTCGACGCCCTGCTGGAGCTGGCCGACCGGGACGAGAAGGAGCGCGGGCTCGGCGACATGCCCTATCCGCCGGAGTATCCGAAGATGCCCGGCGAGCCCAAGCGCGTCCAGCCCAGCCGTGCCCGCCACGACGACGATGACGGCGAGACGGCGTGAGCGGCGAGCAGCACGGCGCGCACGGTCGGACCCCGACTCTCCGCGAGCGCTGGGAGGCGTACAAGCACAGCCCGTTCCTCCCCGCGACCGTCCTCGTCCTGATCGTCGCCGCCGCGGCCGGTCTCTTCGCCGGCTCGTACACGTACGCGATGGCCGACCCGACCCCGCACCGCATCCCCGCCGCCCTGGTCACCCGGCCGGAGGCGGCGCGCGGCGAGACGTTCGTCGCGGGCATGGAGAAGGCCCTCGACGCCTCGCTCGAACTGCGCGACTATCCCGACGTCGCCGACGCCCGCCGCGCCCTGGACGAGCAGAAGGTCTTCGCCATCGTGCGCGCGTCGGACGGGGGAGTGGCGCTCGACGTGGCCGGAGCCTCCGGCGCGTCCGTGGCCGAGCTGCTCGGAAAGGCGGGCCTGGAGGTGGGCGAGGCCACCGGGGTCGAGGTCACCGTCCGCGACATCAAGCCGCTCCAGCGGGGCGACCCGCGCGGGCTCGCCCTGTTCTACATCTCGCTGGCCGCCGTGATCATGGGCTTCCTCGGCGCGATCCAGCTCAGCGTGCACGCCCACGGACTCAACCCGGCCGAGCGGATCGCCTTCACCGCCGCCTACGCCCTGCTCGGCGGCTTCGCCATCGCGGCGGCGGTGGACTGGTGGCTCGGGGCGGTGAACCTGCCGTTCGTCCAGTCCTGGCTGATCCTGGCGTTCACGATGTTCACCTCCGGCATGGTCTTCACCATGTTCAACACGTTGATGGGCCGCTGGGCGATGATCCCCACCTGGGGCGTCATGGTGCTGCTCGGCAACCCGTCATCCGGTGGCGCGGTGTCCTGGCCGCTGCTGCCCTCGGCGCTCGGGCACATCGGCCGCTGGCTGCCGCCGGGGGCCTCCGTCAACGCCCAGCACACCGCCGTCTACTACCAGGGCCACCAGTTCGTCTTCCCGTACCTGGTCCTCGCCGGCTGGGCGCTGGTCTCCTGCACGGTGTTCTGGGTGTGGCGGCACCGGCACCCCGGTGGCCGCGCCCGCACGCCGGAGCATGCGACCGCGGCCACCTGAGACCTTCCGTGCGGTTTACAGCTCCTTGATCCGGATGTCGCGGTACGAGATGACGTCGGTGACGCCGTGCACCTGGAGCCCGATGTAACCGGAGGCGAACCGCCGGCCGTCGGTGCCCGGGTCGTCGCCCCGCGGCGGCTCGAAGAGCTGACCGCCGGTGTTGTCGAACTCGTTGATCAGGACACCGTTGCGGTAGATCTCGTAGTGCTGGTCCACCACCTTGATCTCGTAGTCGTTCCAGGTGCCCTTCGGTGTGACCCCGGCGCCGCCGAGACCCACCCGGTCGAAGCCGTACACCGAACCGGTCTTGTACATGTCGCCGTCCGGCCGGTCGTTGACCTGGATCTCATGGCCGTACTTGATGGCGACCCACTCCGGACGCGACTCCTCCGGGTGGTCGTGGACCTTCGGGAAGCGGACGAAGACCCCGCCGTTGGCGTTGCCCGAACCCGGGGCGTCGTCCCGCCACTGGAGCTTCAGCGAGAAGTCGCCGTACGCACGGGTCGGGAACCACAGCATGCCCATGCCGTCCACCGTGGTGGAGCTGGTGATCGAGCCCTCCTCCTCGTTCAGCCCGAACGCGCCGCCGCCCACGTGGCTCCACTTGGCGAGCGAGGCCGCCGTGCCGTCGAAGAGCTTGGTGTAGCCCTCGACCTGGCCCGGCTTCCCGATGCCCGACTCCTTGGCGGCCTGGTAGATGGCCCTGCGCTCGCGCCGGTCGATGACACCGTCGGTCCTCAGCCTGTCGAGCACCGACGTCACGTGCTTGAGGAACAGCGCGTGGGAGGACCAGTCCTTCTCGTCCTCGATCAGCTCGTTGATCGTGCAGCGGTTACGGGTGATCCGGTTCGGCACGCCCGTGTCGATCGTGCCGACGAAGACGGTGTGCCGCTCGTCGAACTCCGCGCAGTTCGGCGCGGGAACCCCGCCGCCCTGGGCGATGGTGAACGACACCTTCTTCGCCTCGGAGGTGTTGCCCGCCTTGTCCGTCGCCCGGTGGGCGATGGAGTGGTAGCCGACCCGGTCGACGATCACCGGGGTGGTGTACGCCAGGTAGGGGCCGCCGTCGAGGGAGTACTCGACCTTGTCCACGCCCGAGTCGTCGTCGGTCGCCGAGACGGTGGCCCTGGCGCTGGTGATGAACGCGCCGTCGGAGTTCTTGTCGCCCTCGACCTTCACCGAGGTCTCCGGAGCCGTCTGGTCCTGGGACGGCGGCTCGACCACGGTGAAGTCGACGGCCTTCTCGTCCGCCACGTTGCCCGACCGGTCGGTGGCCCGGTAGCGGACCTGGTGCTCGCCCACCTCGTGGACCATCACCGGTGCGGTGTACGGCTGCCACGCGCCGTCCGCGCCGAGCGCGTACTCGATGGTGTTGACGCCGGACCCGGTGTCGGACGCGGTCACGGTGACCGTGGCCATCCCCAGGTACGCGCCCGCGTCGTCCTTCTCGCCCGAGACGGTCGCCGAGGTCTCCGGCGGCGTCTTGTCGTCGGTCGGCGGCGCGGCGACCGCGAAGTCGACGGACTTCTCCGCCGCCACGTTGCCCGCCTTGTCGGTGGCCCGGTAGCGGACCGTGTGGTCGCCGACCTCGTTCACCACGACGGGCGCGGTGTAGGGCTGCCACTCGCCGTCCGCCCCGAGGGCGAACTCGACGGTGTCGACGCCGGAGCCCGCGTCGGTGGCCTCGACGGCGACGGTGGCCTGGCCGATGTACGCGCCGTCACCGTCTCTGTCGCCGTCGACCTTCGCCGTGGTCGCGGGGGCCTCGGTGTCCTCGCCGCTGCCCTCGGTGACGGTCAGGATGCCCTGCATCATGCCGTGGCCGGGGATCGTGCAGTGATAGAAGTACCGGCCGGGCGACAGCGTGACCTCCACGCTGTGCTTGCCGCCCTCGGCGTCGCCCGGGTTGGCGAGGATGTTCAGCTGGACGTCGTTGTTGAACTCCGGGTCCGACACGCCGAACGTCAGCGTGTGCGGCATGCTCGTCGTGTTCCCGGTGGCCGTGCTGTTCTCGAAGACGATGGTCGCCCTGCCGGCCACCGCCGTCTTGGGCGCGGACAGGTAGCGGTCGATCGGGTCGCCCGCGGTCCAGGTCAGCACCTGGTCGGCGGCAGCGGCGGGAGCGTCGTCCCCCTTGCCGTACGCGGCCGTCGAGGTCAGGCCGAGGACCATCAGGAGGGAGGCCAGCAGGGCCACCCAGAAGCTCGGCGGACGGTGCCGCCCGCGTGTCAGGAGCGAGTGGTGTCTCACTTCGCCGCCGCCTTTCCGACGAGATCCTTGGCGGCCGGGGTCGCGGCGCCGCCCTTGTACGTCACGCGCCACAGCGCTGACTTGGAGTCGGAGGTGAAGAAGCCTCGCCCGTAGTCCAGGACGTACAGCGAACCGTCCGGTGCGAACTTCCAGTCCATCAGGTTGCGGATGCCGTCCGCCCCGACCGGGATGATCTTCTTCAACGACTCGGCGTGCGTGGGCAGTCCGCCCTTGCCGACCGTCTTCGGGTCGGTGAGCACGGCGTGCCGGGGCTGGGTGGCGTCGTAGAAGTCGCCGACGAACCACTTGCCGTCCCAGTAGGCGGGCCACTTGGCGGTGGACTCGCTCTGCGCGTCGTAGCGGTAGACCGGGCCGTTCATCGTGGCCTGCCCGCCGCCCTTGAGCCAGGGGAGCAGTTCCTTGCCCTCCTCGGTCTTGTAGCTCGGTACGCCGTTCTCGTCGCGCGGGTAGTCGACCCCGCCGCCCTGCGGGGAGTACCAGATGGTGTTCGGGGTCACCGGGGGCAGCTTGACCAGGCCGTCGTTGTTCGGCGACTCGTTCTTCGGGGCGTCGCAGTCGTACCAGCCCAGCGGCTTGGTCGGGTCGGGCAGATTGCGGTCGCGGTAGGGCTGGTTGTTGCCCATGCAGTACGGCCAGCCGTGGTTGCCCGCCTTGGTGATCGCGGCGAACGTGTCGTACTTCGCCGGGCCCCAGGTGGTGGAGGGGGAGCCCGCGTCGGGGCCGACCCAGCCCGCGTACAGCGTGTCCGTCGAGGTGTCGATCGAGATCCGGGCCGGGTTGCGCACGCCCATCACATAGATCTCGCCGCGGGTCTTCCCGCCGCCCTCGTCCGGCTCCTTGCCGGTGAAGAGGTTGCCCTCGGGCAGGGTGTACGTACCGTCGTCCTCCGGGTGGATCCGCAGGATCTTCCCGTTGAGGTTGTTGGTGTTGCCCGCGGTGCGCCGCGCGTCGGCGAAGGAGACGCCCTTGTAGTTCGGCTGCGGGTTGTTGCCGGAGTAACCGTCGCTGAATCCGGAGGAGTTGTTGTCACCGGTGGCGATGTACAGGTTGTCCTGCGAGTCCCAGGCCATGCCGCCGCCCGCGTGGCAGCAGCTGTGGATCTGCACCGGCCAGCCGAGCAGCACCTTCTCCGAGGCCAGGTCCAGCTTGTTGGTCGCGGAGTCGAAGGTGAAACGGGAGACCTGCCGGGTCGCCATGCGCTTGTCGCGGTCGATCTTCGCGTGCGGCGTGTAGTGCAGGTACACCCACCCGTTCGACGCGAAGTCCGGGTCCAGCTCGATACCGAGCAACCCCTCCTCGACCTTGACCAGTTCGTCGCCGCCGCCCTTGTTGCCGAAGACGTCGAGGGCACCCGCCAGCGTGACCTTCCCGGTCTTCGGGTCGTAGACGTGGATCTCGCCCTTGCCCTTGCCGATGTCCGGGTCGTTCCAGTCGATGACGACGGGGGCGGAACTGTCGGCCCCGCCGCGCCCGATGTAGAGGACCCGCCCGTCCGGCGCGGTCACCAGACCGTGCGGTTCGCCGATCTGGTCGTTCTGGCCCGGCTGGTTGGGCTGGGTCAGACGCTCGGCGGTGTAGTTGGAGGTGATGGTCGCCTTGCAGTCGGCCTGCGAGGTCCGGTTCGTCCAGGCGAGGGCGCCGCGCAGATGGTCGCGGAAGTCGGTCTCCGCGAAGCTGTTCGCCGTACCGCCCATGGCCGTGTAGAAGGACCGGCCGCCGTCGTAGTCGCGGCACCAGGAGACCGGGTGGTCCCAGCCGTTGGCGCTCGCGCCCGGCTTGTACGTCGTCTCCCGTACGCGCGCCACGGTGTGCACGTCACCGGACGGGTTCTTCGTCCAGTTCAGCCACTTGTCCGGGCGCTTCCACTCCAGCGGCAGGTTCTTGGTGGCCGGGTGGATCCGGTCCCCGATCTCGACGGTCGCCCGCTGCGCGGAAGCCGGGCTGTTCGCCGCGGGGCGGGCGCCGACCAGTCCGGTGAACCAGTCCGAGTACGGCTCGGTGCGCGCCGCGTCATGGATGCCGAGGAAGCCGCCGCCTGCCTCCATGTAGGCCTCCAGGCCCGCTTCCTGCTCCGGGTCGAGGACGTCGCCCCCGCCGGTCAGGAAGACGACGGCGTGGAAGGAGCCGAGCCGCTTGCCGTTGGTGAAGACCCTGGGGTCGGCCGTGGCCACGGTGGCGAACCGGCCGGCCTCCGGGCCGCTCAGCCCGATCTTCTCGATCGCCGCGATGCCGGCGTCCGTGTACGGTGCCTCGTCGCCGGCCGAGGCGTGGAAGACCAGCACCTTGACTTGTTTGGCGGAACCGGGCGGAGTCGGCAAGGACAACGTTGTCGCCATCTTCTCGACCAGGGCCCGGTCCGGCGACGGATCCGCGCTGGCCGGGCCGCCGCTGCCCAGCATGGACACGGTCAGTGCGCCGGCCGCCACGGCCGCCGCGAGGCCGCGTCGTGATCTGGACCGGTGATGTGATGCGCGCTGCATGTGGTCACCCACCCCTCTGTGGTCACTGCACCTCTCGGTGACTGTGGCTTGTTCACTCTTCGTCAGTACCTCTCGAATCCCTGTAACAGCGCACGAAGCTAGACCTCTTTTCGCGGTACGCCAATAGGTATGGCGGCAATCGTGTGAACTTTGTCCTGGGTGTGGATAAACGGAGACGCCCCGGCTACGGTGTGGCCCGTTCCGGGATCCCGTAAGCGCCGTTCCGTATCGGCGGCATCGCCAGTTTCCTTATCGCAGTGGGGAGTTCGACATGGACCGAAGGACCTTCAGCCGGCGGATGCTGGTGGGTGGCGCAGCCGCGGCCGCGACCGGGGTGACATCGTTGTCGCTCGGAGCGGTGGAGGCGAGCTCGGCCGAGAATCCGCCCCGTACGGCCCCGGCCGGTGGGGTGGTGCGCCGACTGAGGATGTACGCCGAGAAGTTGCCGAACGGCGAGCTGGGCTACGGCTTCGAGAAGGGCAAGGCCTCGATCCCCGGCCCTCTCATCGAGCTGAACGAGGGCGACACGGTCCACATCGAGTTCGAGAACCTCACCGACGTCGACGCCAGCCTCCACGTCCACGGCGTCGACTACGACATCGCCAACGACGGCACGCGGATGAACAGGAGTCACGTCGAGCCCGGCGGCACCCGGACGTACACCTGGCGCACCCACGCCCCGCGCCTCCGCAAGGACGGCACGTACGAGCCGGGCAGCGCGGGCTACTGGCACTACCACGACCACGTCGTCGGCACGGACCACGGCACCGGCGGCATCCGCAAGGGGCTGTACGGGCCGGTCGTCGTGCGCCGCAAGGGCGACATCCTGCCCGACCAGACGTGCACGGTCGTCTTCAACGACATGATGATCAACAACAAGACGGCCCACAACAGCGTCAACTTCGAGGCCACGGTGGGTGATCGGCTCGAATTCGTGATGATCACGCACGGTGAGTACTACCACACCTTCCATATCCACGGTCACCGCTGGGCGGACAACCGGACCGGCATCCTCACCGGCCCCGACGACCCGAGCCGGGTCATCGACAACAAGATCTGTGGCCCTGCGGACTCCTTCGGCCTCCAGATCATCGCGGGCGAACGCGTGGGCGCGGGCGCGTGGATGTACCACTGCCACGTCCAGAGCCACTCCGACATGGGGATGGCGGGACTCCTGCTGATCAAGAAGCCCGACGGCACGATCCCGGGCTACGAGCCCCACCACGCGGCGGGCGGCGCGGAGAAGAGGGCCGAGGAGAAGAGCGGCACGAAGAGCGCCGAGGAGAAGGCCGGGGCGGGCGCCGGGGAGCACCAGCACTGACCCCGCCCGTCCGTGCGGGGCCCGTGCCGAGGGCGGGCCCGGTCACGGGCGGAGGGTGTCGTCCGCGAGCCGCTGCTGCTCCTCCTCGACGATGCGCCGGGCCAGCTCGGCGTCGGAGACGTCCACCGCGTCCGGGGTGGTCTCCGCCAGGTCGCTGCGCCGGGCATACGCGTCGAAGAGCCGGTCCTTGCGGGTCAGCAGCTCCACCAGGCGCTGGTCGACGCTGTCCGTGGCCAGCAGCCGGTGCACCTGGACCGTGCGCACCTGGCCCATCCGGTGGGCGCGGGCGACCGCCTGGTGCTCCAGCGTGGGCTTGATCTGCGGCTCGCACAGGATGACCACGGAGGCGGCCTGCATGTTCAGTCCGGTGCCCCCGGCCTGGATCTGGCTCAGCAGCACCGCGTGCCCGTCCGCGGCGGAGAAGGCGTCGACCAGCTCCTGCCGCCGGGCCGGCGGGACGCCCCCGGAGAGCGGCCCGTAGGCGTCCGGCCCCAGGGCGTCCCCGACCGTCGCGAGGACCTCGCGGAAGTAGGAGAACACCACCACCTTCAGGCCGTTGTCCCGCGCCTCGTCGACGAGTTCGCGCAGCCGTTCCAGCTTGGCGGAGGACCCGGGCACGGCGTAGGCGGCACGGCGCATCCGCATGAACCGCCCGGAGGCGACCGCCCGGCGGTAGGCGTCCCGGTCCTCGGCACCGAACTCCTCCCACTCGTCCACGTGGACCAGCGCCGGGAGTTCGGCCAGCACGTCGACCTGATTGCGGCGCAGATAGGCGGGGGCCACGGCCCGGCGGAAGGCCCGCGAACCGGCCGCGCCGTGCGTGGAGCTGACCGACGGCGCGAGTTCGGGGCGCAGTTGGCGCACCAGGCTGCGGAACTCCTCGACCCGGTTCTCCATCGGGGTGCCCGTGAGGAACAGCACCCGCTCCACGTGCTCCGCCCAGCCGGCGACCGCCCGGGACCGACGGGCCGCGGGGTTCTTCACGAAGTGGGCCTCGTCCACGACCAGCATCCCGGGTCGCGCCGAGTCCGCCGCCACGGGCAGCAGGTGCAGTGCGTCGAAGGTGGTCACCGCCACCCCGCCGTAGTCACGCCAGTCCGCGAACGCCTCCGTCCGCTCCGCGCCGTGCACCGGCACGGCGCGCAGGGTGGAGCGGGCCCGGATCTCCCGGGTCCAGTTGATCAGCACGCTCGCCGGGCAGACCACGAGGAAGTGGCTCTCGCCGCGGGCGGCGAGGTGGGCGAGCGCCGCGATGGCCTGCACGGTCTTGCCGAGCCCCATCTCGTCCCCGATGACGACCCGCTTCTGCGCCAGCGCGAAACGCGCCCCGAAAGCCTGGTACCCCCGCAGGGACACCCGCAGATGCGTGTCGTCGAGGCGGAGCGCGCGTACCCGGTCCGCGATCCCGGCGGGCAGGAAGCCCTCGGCGGCGTCCCGGTCCGGACCGCTGCCGGACAGCTCGGCGAGCAGGCTGTAGTACTCGGCGGACCGCAGCTCGAAGTCCACCCAGGCCTCGGCGGGCGACGCCGGTGACCGCAACAGGTCGGCCGACGCCTGTGCGAAGAGCACCGGCAGTTCGCGCTCCTCGGCCTCCGCCACTGCCGACCGAACCGCGCCGACGGCCTCGCGCGCCCGCGCCCGCGCCTCCCGTCCGGTGAACAGCATCCGCAGCCGGCTCCCGGCCGGGGCGGCCGCCGCCACCGGAGGGCCGAGCCGCTCGGCGAGCCGACGGGCCGCGTCCACCGCCCGCCGCGCGTCCGCACCTGCCTCGGCCAGCCGGTGCAGGGCGATGACCAGCGCGGTGCTGGTGTCGTCCGGGGCGTCCACGTCGATCCGCACCGAGACGGTGTCCCGCACGGCGTGGGCGATCTGCGCGGCGGCGGCCAGCGCCTGGTCGGCGGTGTGGGCACCGACGCCGGGAAGCTGCCGGAGCTCGTAGCGGTTCGTGCCGTGGACCTGGCCGACCGTGCCGAACCCGGCCTGCTCCAGCGCCCCGAGGCGCAGCCGCCCCTCGGTGACGTCCTTGAGCCGGGAGACGGGAATGACGGCCAGCTCCCGGCCCACCAGGGAGTCGAGCAGCGGATCGAGCACGGATCGTACGGCGTCCACGGCGTCTCCCCGGTCCGCCGGCACGGCACGGGCGCTCTCCAGGAGCCGCTCCGCCCGTGCGAGCAGCTCACGGACCGCCCCACCCGTGGGTACCGGGCTCTCGGCTGCCCCCTGCGCGAGTGTCCTGCCCGCCGCCCCGCTCCGCTTCATGTACGTCCTCATGTTCCCGGAGGGGGCTCACGGCCCCGGGCCCCCGCTCCGTCGGCCATCCCACCATCGTGCCACGCCCCACCGACAGGCCCCGGGCGTGCACCGTTGCCCCACGACGGCCGCGACGCGCCGCTCCAACGCTTCGCCCCGGCAGGCGCGCGATGCCTAACCTGAGCGCACGGCGGACGCCGAGCACCGCCGGTCCGACCGCGACCCGGTCGGCCCCGCGCGGACTGCGGTCGTCGGTGCCCGGTGCGAGACTCGGATGGAGAGGAACCAACCGGCAGCACCGGACGCGCAGGATCACCCGGACCGACCCAGGAGCACGCGATGATCAGCCCCACCTTCCTCGACGGAGCGCCCAACTGGGTCGATCTCGGCACCCCCGACCTCGACGCGGCCGCCGCCTTCTACCGGGAGCTGTTCGGATGGGGCCTGGTCCCCGGCGGCCCCGAGGTCGGCGGCTACGGGATGTTCACCCTGGACGGCCGGTACGTCGGCGGTGTGATGACGGTGCCGGAGGAGGAATCGCCGAGTGCCTGGTCGGTCTCCTTCCAGTCGCCCGACATCGCCGCCACCGCCGCGGCGGTGGCGCGGGCGGGCGGCAGCGCCGCGTTCGAGCCGATGGACGTCCTGGACCTCGGCAGCATGGGCGGCTTCACGGACCCCGCCGGAGCCTATTTCGGTGCCTGGCAGCCGAAGGAGCATTCCGGCTTCGGCGTCGTCCAGGAGCCCGGCTCGTTCCTCTGGGCCGAGCTGTACACCTTCGACGTCCCGGCGGCGGCCGCGTTCTTCACCAGCGTCTTCGGCTGGGGGACCGACCAGTTGAAGGTGGAGGGCGCCGACTACACCTACACCACCGTCCACCCGGACGGCGCCGGCCCGGAGGCGTCGTTCGGCGGCCTGGTCCGGATGGGCGACGTCCCGTCCGAGGCCGCGCGCGGCCCGCACTGGCTGCCGTACTTCGCCGTGGCCGACGTCGACGCCACGGTGGCCGGGGCGAAGCGGCTCGGCGGCACGGAGACCCTGGCCGCCATGGACGTGCCCGGCGTCGGCAAGATGGCCAACGTCGCCGACCCGTACGGTGCGGTCTTCGCGGTCATGCGGCCCGAGCCGAGGCAGTAGACACGGGCTGCGCCCGCCGACACGGGCGACGACTCGGGCGAGGCCGCGGGGCCGCGCTCGGAGCGGATTGATGAATCGTTGATCAGTTGTTTATCGCCACCGGGCACCGTGTGCACCATGCTGATCAATACCGTGACCGACGACGCGCTCGCCTGGCAGGAGACCGCGTTGTGCGCGCAGGCCGGGCCAGAGTTCTTCTTCCCGGCTCCGGGCAGTTCGACCCGCGAGGCCAAGCAGCTGTGCAACGCCTGCGAGGGCCGGATGGCCTGCCTGGAGTACGCACTCGCCAACGACGAGCGGTTCGGCGTCTGGGGCGGCCTTTCGGAGAAGGAGCGCGAGCGACTGCGCAGAGAAGGCCGCGAACGGGTCTGAACGCCCCGGCCGCACGCACCCGGCCGCACCACGCACCGTAAACGGCTGGGGTGTTCGGCCCGGGCCCGGCACAATCGGGCCATGACCGACGCACCGCCCCTCGTCCTCGCCGCCGCCCTGCTCGACGCGCTCGAACCGCTGCCCCATACGGGGCGCATGCGCGAACTGGCGGCCGGAGCGGGCCGACTGGCCGCCCAGGGGTCGCTGCGCGCCGTCCTCGACGAACTGGAGGACGGCGACCCGTACGAGCGCCGGATCGCGGTGATCGCCGCCGCGGTCGGCCGGGACGCCGAGTGGATCGGGGCGCGTCTCGCCGACGAGGACGCCGTCGTGCGCGGGCACGCCCTGCGCGCGGCGCGGACACTCGGCGTGCCGGACGCGGCGTACGAGAGGGCCTTCGCCGACGCGCCCGCCGCCGTGCGCCGCCACCTCGTACGGGCGATCGTCGCCGACCGCCGCACCGCGCTCGCCGACCGCCTGGTGCTCGCGGTCCGCGACACCCACGGCGACATCGAGGCGGCCCGCCTGCTGCCCGGCTGCTCGGCCACGACGGTCGGGACGCTGCTGCCCGAACTGCGGCGCTCGACGGCCTGCTGGTCCTCGCTCGGCCACCACCACCCCGTACCGGTGCTGGACTCGGCCGAGGCGGAACTGGCCGGCCTCCCCGTGACGGCCCGGGACGCCTGGTGGCACGGGTACGGGCACCCCCGGGGCATCGCCGCCGCGACCCGGGCCCTTCCGCACCGGGTGCTCGACCTCCTCGAACGGTTCGGTCCCACCCGCCTCCCGGTCGTGCTGCACGGCCCCCTCGGGCATCTCGTCGCCGCCGACCCGGTCCGGTTCGCCCGCCTCGTCATCAGGCCGGACGTCTGCGCGCAGGTGCACCACGCGCTCAGCGGGACCCAGCTGCGCCGCCTCGTCCGCGCTCTGCCCGACACCCTTCTCGTCGAACTGGGCCGCAGCGTGCGGCACCCGGCGGGCCCGGGGCCCCGGATCCTCCGCGCCCTGCCGCCCGGCCGTCGGGCCGCGCTCCACGAGGCGGTCACCGAGGACCGGGGCGAGGGAGCCTCGACGGACACCGTCGACACTCGGTTCCTGGACGCGCTGCCCCGCAACCGGGTCGCGGCCGTGGCCCGGCGGATGGCGGACCGGGCCCGGGCCCGCGGAGACGACGCCGCCGTCCTCGACGCCGTCTCCTACCTCCCCTTCGACGAAGGACGCGAACAGCTCCTGGCCGCCACCCGCGGGCCCGCCGCCGACGACCGCGCCACGGCCTGGGCGCTGCTCGTCGGCAGCGCGGGCCGCTCCGGAGATCCGGCCGCCGTCGCCACGGTGCTGGAGGACCTGCTGCGGCTGCGCAACGAACAGGACCCCGTCCGCTCCACCGCCCTCACCGCCCTGGCCGGGGTGAAGCCCGCCCTCCTCACCGACGCGGTGGAGCCGCTGCTCGACCGCGTCGCCGCCGACGCCGTCGAGGCCCGCGACTCCTCCGCCGCCACCCGCGGTGCCCTCGGCTCCCTGGCCGTCGGCGCGCTGCGCGAACACGCGGTGACCGGACAGCGCGAGCTGCTCAACTGGGCGCTGCGCACCCTGGTCCGGATCACCGGCACCAGCGGCAGCGCGGACTTCGGCCGGCTGGACCGGACGCTGCGCCGGGGCCAGGAGCACACCGTCTTCGACGCGCTGCGCCCCTGGCTGGAAGCGGGCGCGGAACGTTCCGACTACGGCCTCGTCCTGGCCCTGGCCCGCGCCGTGGGCCGTCGCGCCGACGCCATGCCCGGCCTCCAGGACCTGCTGTGGCAGGCGGTGAACTACGGTGACGCGGCTGCCGCCCGGAGCGCCGCCGCCCTCTGGCTCCGGGCCCCGGCCGGCGGGGACGAGCGGGACGAACGGGTCGAACGGCTGCTGGCCCGGCACCCCTCGGCCATCGCCCTCCCCGACGTCCGGCGCGTCGTGACCCGCCGGCGGACGGACCTGCTGGAGGCGTACTTCGACGGGACACCGCCCCGGGGCCGGTTCCTCGCGCCCGGGGCGCGCTGGACCGTCGAGGCCGCCGGAGCCGAGCGCTGGACGTCCGGTCAGCAGCGTGCCGCCCAGCGCGCGGTGGAGCGCACGGTGACGGACGAGAAACTGCCGCTGTATCTGCGCACCGCCGCCCTGGGGCAGCTCGCCCGCATACCCGGGCGGGGCGCCGACGCCGTACGCGTCTGGACCGCTGACCGGGACGTGGTGATCGCGGAAGCAGCGCTCGCCGCCCTCGCCCACACCGACCGGCCCGCCGCGTCGCTGCCCGAGCTGCTCGCCCACGCCGGCTCCGACCGGGCG
>NZ_NTGZ01000166.1 GCF_002551245.1 Streptomyces sp. rh34 | reverse complement strand
CCGCGCGGGCTTCCCGGGAGCGGGCCCGGCCGCGTGGGACACGACGTGCCGGAGCCCGCGGCCGGTCGGCGGTCGCGGGCTCCGGTGCGGATGGGCGGTTGCCCGGTCAGTCGGAGAGGCGCTTCTCCGTGGCCGTGGAGCCCGAACCGGTGGGACCGGGCTTGTGGCGCTCGTCCGTGACGGTCGTGGCCCCGGGGCCGATGCGGATCTCGAAGTCGCCGTCGTACTTGGCGTGCCCCTCGATCACCGCGGACTCGACCGCCTCCACGCCGAACTCCTGGCGGACGATCTGCGGGTCCTTGCGCAGATCCCGCATCAGGGCCACGCACATCCCGATCATCACGATGGTGAACGGGGCGGCGACCAGAATGGTGAGGTTCTGGAGCCCTGCGAGTGCGTTGTCCTTTCCGTCGCCGATGAGGAGCATGATCGCGGCCACGGCCCCGGTCACGACGCCCCAGAAGATGACGACCCACTTGCTCGGTTCGAGGACGCCCCTCTGCGAGAGGGTGCCCATGACGATGGAGGCGGCATCGGCTCCGGAGACGAAGAAGATGCCGACCAGGACCATCACCAGAATGCTCGTGAGCGTGGCGATCGGGAACTCCTGGAGGACGCCGAACAGCTGGGCCTCCGGGGTCTCGGCGCCGGTGAGCTTCCCGGCCTCGTCCAGCTTCATGGCCGAGCCGCCGAAGACGGCGAACCAGATCAGGCTGACGGTGCTGGGCACCAGGATGACACCGCCGACGAACTGACGGATCGTGCGGCCGCGGCTGATCCTGGCGATGAACATGCCGACGAAGGGCGTCCAGGAGATCCACCAGGCCCAGTAGAAGACGGTCCAGCCGCCGAGCCAGTCGGCGACGTCACCGCCGCCGGTCGCCTCGGTGCGGCCGGCGAGCTGCCCCAGGTCGGTGATGTACGCGCCGAGGGACGTGGGCACCAGGTCGAGCACGAAGATCGTGGGACCGGCGATGAAGACGAACACGATGAGAAGGAGGGCCAGCACCATGTTGATGTTGGACAGCCACTGGATGCCCTTCTCGACGCCGGAGACCGCGGAGGCGACGAAGGCGACGGTCAGCACGGCGATGACGGTGACGAGAAGTCCGGTGCCCGCCTTCTCCAGCCAGTCCAGTTCCTGGATGCCGCTGCCGATCTGGAGCGCGCCGAGGCCCAGGGAGGCCGCGGAGCCGAACAGGGTGGCGAAGATGGCCAGGATGTCGATGACGCGGCCGACGCCGCCGTAGGCATGGCGCTTGCCGATCAGCGGTTCGAAGACCGCGCTGATCGTCTGCCGCCTGCGCATCCGGTAGGCGCTGTAGGCGATGGCGAGCCCGACCACGGCGTAGATGGCCCAGGGGTGCAGCGTCCAGTGGAAGAGCGTGGTGGCCATCGCCGTCTGCATGGCCTCGGCCGAATCGGCGGGGTCGGTGCCCGGCGGCGGGGTCCGGAAGTGGGCGAGGGGCTCGGCCACGCCCCAGAACATCAGCCCGATGCCCATACCGGCGCTGAACATCATCGCGATCCAGGAGATGGTCCGGAACTCCGGCTTCTCGCCCTCCTGGCCGAGGCAGATCTTCCCGTACCGGCTGACGGCCAGCCACAGGGCGAAGATGACGAAGGCCGACGCGGCCAGTATGAAGGCCCAGCCACCGTTGTGGATCAGTCCCTTGAGCAGTTTTCCGGAGACGCTCTCCAGGGAGTCGGTGGCGGTCGCGCCCCAGACGACGAAGGCAAGCGTGAGGACCGCCGTGACGCCGAACACCACCCGGTCGGTGGTCGGGGTCCTGGTGCTGACCGGATCGGGGGGAAGGTCCGCCGTGACCGACAGTCCTTCCCTCCCGTCCGTTGTCTGGTCGTCCTGGGGCACAAGTGGCACCTTTCACCGAGTCTGATAAACGCTCTACCGTAGGCAGTACCACACCTGCCCCGGATCTCGAAGAATCAACAAGCAGTTCTGGCTTGACCGTTTGCGAGGTGATATGTCGCCCGCTGATCGAGGAGCAGCGGAATCAGGCGTCGAGCCGACTGACGCATGGGCACAAACGCGCCATCTTCCTCCGGGCGGGCCGTGACGCCGTGCAGGGCCAGCTCGTCCTTCACCGCCGCGTACTGGGACCCGTCCAGCCGGTAGCCGCACGGCGGGTCGGCGAGGACCTCGGCGGGCTCGGCCGGGTCGTTGTCGGCGCCGCCGAGGTACACGGGGCCCCGGTCGGCGAGGCCGGTCAGGCGCGAGAGGGTGGTGGCCGTCCTGAGCCGGGCGCGCTGCTCGTCGGTGAAGGCGAAGAGACCGCCGAGCGCGGTCCGCTGGGAGTGGACCCTGCGCCGGTGGTTGAGCGCCTGATCCGCCTTCTCCGCGTCGCTCAGCGCGTCGATCCGGGACTCGATGAGCAGCCCGACGGCGTGTTTGAGGCCCGAGGTGTTGCGCAGGATGCGTTCCTGGCCGTCGCCGGCGACCTGCTTGACGGGCTCTCCGGTGGCCGGGTCCGTCCAGATGCCGTAATGGCCGCTGCTGTAGCCGCCCGCCGTCGCGGCGGGGCGGACGTACCGCTCGGAGAGGGTGCGCGCGACGTCGTGGACCCGGTCGTCGACGTTGAGGTTCCGCGGCCACAGCGCGAACAGGTCCTTGTCGTAGTACGGCGGGGTCGCGCCGTACTCGTGCAAGTCGTAGATCACCTGGGGCCGTTCGTCGCGCACGACGGTGGCGACGGCCCGCGCCTCAGCGGTCTCCAGGGCGATGTGGTCACGGTTGACGTCGACGCCGTCGGCGTTGGCTCGGGTGTCGGCGGCGCGTCCGTCGGGGTTGGCCGTGGGCAGCACCAGCAACGTCGTACGGGCCAGGAAGGCGCGGGTCGCCCGGTCCTCGGCGAACCCGAGGTCACGGATGGTGGTCAGACACGCCTCGCGCCCGGCGGGCTCGTCCCCGTGCTGACCGCAGATCAGGAGCACCGTGGTGGCCCCGGGGTGCTCCTGTCCGATGCGTACGAGCCGCAGGAGGCGGCCCTGACCGGTCGTGCCGACGCGGTCCACGGAGACCCGGTCGCTCCCCCGGTCCACCGCGGCGAGGAAGGACCGCTCCTCCGCCTCGCCGGTCCAGCGGGCCCCCTCGCTCGTCTCGAACCCGGTGCGCGGCGGACGGTGGGCGGCCTCGGCCGGCGCGATGGCGAACGGGAGGGCCAGCCCGGCGAGCGTCGCCGCCACGGCCGTCCGGCGCATCGCTTCCGCCCCGCGCCGCGGGGGCGCGGACTGCTGCCGGGCGGGGCCGGCGACCGGCGCGAGCCACGGGTGCGGGCTGAGCATGCGGAGCGCGCGAGCGATGCGGGGGGTCATCAGCGGCTGCCTCCGGAAAGGTGGGGGGGGGCGGGCGCCGTGACGCCCGTCCGGCTGTCGGCGCTGTGCGGACGTTACCCCGCTCAACTCCTGTGCGACAGGGGGTGATCACCGCTGTCCGTACGGCCGTCCGTGTCGACGGCATGGCGATCGTGTGTCGGAGTGCCCCAAATGGCCCGTCCTGCTCCGGCCCGGTTCGCCGCGAGCGGGGTCCACGAACGGGGAGGTCACCCCGGCGGCTCCCCCGGCGAAGGGCGAGGACGTCTCCGTCGTCGTCCGACGGAACGGCGGGCGGTCAGCCGTTCCGACGCGCCTCGGCGGCGCGGGCGTCGCGTCCCGCCGAACGCGACGCGGCGCGGGCCGCTCGCGCCCGGGGCAGATAGCGCAGCCGATCCGGGAGGACGGGGACGACGACCCGCAGCACCGCGCACATCCGGCGCAGCCGCTTCTCCTGGTCCGGGGTCCACGGCAGGCCGATGGCCGCGCGGGCGTCGGGCGGCATGAGACCGATGGTGACGAACCTGCGGAAGAGGGCCAGCCGGGGCAGCAGCACGGGCCACAGCGCCCGCAGCAGCGGCCGGAGCGGCCACGGCCCCCGGTCCGGCGGCGGTACGGGCTGGTCGGCGGCGACGAGTTCGCGGACGACGGCGGTCGCCTCGATCTCCCCGGCGAGCATCTTCTCCCAGTACGGCCAGAAGTCCTCGATGGTCTGCGGCATGTCCCGGTCGTGGATGCCCAGGATCCGGCCGACCTGGAGCCACTCCGCGTACAGGGCACGCTCCTGGGCTGGGCTCATGGGACGGATCAGATAGCGGGCCGCGTGCTGGTACACGGGGAAGCCGGTGGCGTGCACCCAGGCGTAGTTGGCGGGCGTCAGGGCGTGGTAGCGGCGGCCGCGGGTGTCGGTCCCCTGGATGGTGCGGTGCAGCCCTCGCAGTCTGCGGCCCTCCTCGGCGGCCTCCGCGCCGCCGTAGACCCAGAGCTGGAGCGAGCGCAGCGAGCGTTCACCGCGCCCCCAGGGATCCGTACGGAAGACGGAGTGCTCGTCGACGCCGGCGCCGACGGCCGGGTGGGCGACCTGGAGGGTGAGGGCGGCGGGCAGCATCAGCAGGGAGCGGATGTCTCCGGACAGGCTCCAGAGCACCCCGCCGGGCGGGGGCGGCCCGAGGTTCTCCGCGTCGGTCGCGCCGCTCATCCGTGCTCCTGCGGTCCGGCGGGCCTGCCGTGCGCTGCCCGTCCCCTTCCTCTCCATGATCCCTCGCTCGCGGAAGAACCCCGGCGGCGGGGTCCGGGACCGCCCGCACGCCGGTCAGTCGTGGTCGTACACCGTCACCGGCAGTCCGGCGGATATCAGGCGCCGCTCGATCAGCGGCTCGATCCTGGCCCACTCACCGCCCGCGAGCCCGCAGCCGATCCGGGGCATATGGACCGAGGCCCCGAGCTCGCCCGCTCTGACGGCCACCGCGCCGAGCGCAGCGTCGATCGCCTCGTACCGCACGGGTACTCCCTTGCTGCCGGTGCGCATGCCTCGCTGGCCGACCGTGTTGGCCACCCACAGGTAGGGCCCCACCCGCACGAACTGCGCCGCGCCCAGGGCGAAGTCGTTGCCCGCGCGCTCCCGGTGCCAGCGCCGGTAGGCGGCCTCGGGCTCCGGCCAGCGACGGGAGAGGGCCAGGACGAAACCCTTGCCCCAGCCGCCGAGGTCGTTGCAGACGTGGACGATCAGCTTGACGCCCTTGCCCCGGGGGGCGGTGGCGTCCCCCCGTACATAGGTGATCTCCGACATGCCCTCACCGTACGGGCCACCACTGACAACGGGCCCGGGGTGGACGGCGGGGCGATGGTGCCGGAGACTTTCACAGTAATGGTGAGACAGCGGCACTGTCCGATACGAGGGTTCGACGGCGGGGAGCAGAGATGGCGACGGGGACCGACGAGCCGACACTCACGGTGGACGAGCTGGCGGCGCGCGCCGGGGTCACCGTGCGCACCGTGCGGTTCTACAGCACCCGGGGCCTGCTGCCGCCCCCGGTCATCGGCCCCCGCCGGGTCGGGCACTACGGGCCCGACCATCTCTCGCGGCTCGCGCTGATCGAGGAGCTCCAGCAGCAGGGCATGACGCTCGCGGCGATCGAACGCTATCTGGAACAGTTGCCGCCCGACCTGAGCGCCCACGATCTGGCGATCCACCGGGCGCTGGTCGCCTCCTGGGCGCCGGACCGGACCGAGGACCTCTCCCGGGCCGAGCTGGAGAGGCGCGCCGGGCGCGCACTGTCGGAGGCGGACGTGGAGCGGCTGGCGGCGATGGGGGTGCTGGTCCGTCCGCAGGAGCCCGGCGGGCACCACCGGGTGGATCTGGGGCTGCTGCGGCTCGGGGTGGAGCTGCTGGACGTGCCGATCGCGCACGAGACGATCCTGGCGGCGCGGACCGTACTGCTGGAGCACACCCGCTCGGCCGCCCAGGAGATGACCCGGCTGTTCCGGGACGAGGTGTGGGACCCCTACCGGGAGCGCGAGGGCGACCCGGAGCATGTGGCGGCGATGAAGTCGCTGTCCGCCGATATGCAGCCGATCGTGGTGCAGGCGCTGGTGACGGCGTTTCAGCGATCGTTGAAGGAGGAGCTGCGGGCCGCGTTCACCGCCGAGTGACGGTGAACACGGCCCGGGGACGTCCCGGTCGGGCCGTCAGTCGTGGAAGGTCTCGCCCCTCCGCGCCTTCTCCACCAGCAGGGCGGGCGGCAGGAACCGGTCGCCGTACCGCTCGGCGAGTTCCCGGGCACGGGCCACGAAGCCGGGCAGGCCGCCCTCGTACCCGTTGATGTACTGGAGCACGCCGCCGGTCCACGGCGGGAAGCCGATGCCCATGATGGAGCCGATGTTGGCGTCGGCGACGGAGATCAGGACGTTCTCCTCCAGGCAGCGGACGCTGTCCAGGGCCTCGGAGAAGAGCATCCGCTCCTTCATGTCCTCGAAGGGCACATCGGCGTCGGGCTGCGTGAAGTGCTCGCGCAGTCCGGGCCAGAGGCCTGCCCTCCTGCCGTCCTCGTCGTAGTCGTAGAAGCCCGCTCCCCCGCTGCGGCCGGGGCGGCCGAACTCGTCGACCATGCGGTCGATGACCGCGTCGGAGGGGTGGCCGGGCCAGGTGCCGCCGGCCTCCTCCACCGCGCGCTTCGTCTCGTCGCGGATCTTGCGCGGCAGGGTCAGAGTCAGCTCGTCCATCAGGGAGAGCACCTTGGCCGGGTAGCCGGACTGGGCGGCGGCCTGCTCGATCGAGGCGGGCTCGACGCCCTCGCCGACCATGGCGACGCCCTCGTTGATGAACTGCCCGATGACGCGCGAAGTGAAGAAGCCGCGCGAGTCGTTGACGACGATCGGCGTCTTCTTGATCCGGCGCACCAGGTCGAAGGCGCGGGCGAGCGCCTCGTCGCCGGTGCGCTCGCCCTTGATGATCTCGACGAGGGGCATCTTGTCGACGGGCGAGAAGAAGTGCAGCCCGATGAAGTCGACGGGGCGCGAGACGCCTTCCGCGAGGACCGTGATCGGGAGGGTGGAGGTGTTGGAGCAGAGCAGCGCGTCCGGCTCGATGACGTCCTGGATCTCCTGGAACACCTTGTGCTTGAGGGCGGTGTCCTCGAAGACGGCCTCGATCACCGCGTCGCAGCCCGCGAGGTCGGCCGCGTCGCCGGTGGGGGTGATCAGGGCCAGCAGTTCGTCACGCTTCGCCTCGGTCGTACGGCCCCGGGAGAGCGCCTTGGCGAGCAGCTTCTCGCTGTACGCCTTGCCCTTGGCGGCCGCCTCGGTGGAGACGTCCTTGAGGACGACCTCGATCCCGGCCTTGGCACAGGAGTACGCGATGCCCGCGCCCATCATCCCGGCGCCGAGCACGGCGACCTTGCGGACGGGTCGCTCGGGGATGTCCTTGGGGCGGTTGGCGCCGGAGTTGACGGCCTGGAGGTCGAAGAAGAACGCCTGGATCATGTTCCTGGCGACCTGGCCGGTGACCAGCTCGGTGAAGTACCGGGCCTCGATGGTCAGGGCGGTCTCGAAGTCGACCTGCGAACCCTCGACGGCCGCCGCCAGGATGTTGCGCGGCGCGGGCATGGGAGCGCCCGCGAGCTGCTTCTTCAGGTTGGCGGGAAACGCGGGCAGGTTGGCGGCGAAGCGCGGGTTGGACGGGGTGCCGCCGGGGATCTTGTAGCCCTTGACGTCCCAGGGCTGCTGGGACTCGGGGTGGGCGTCGATGAAGGCGTGGGCCTTCTCGAGCATCTCCTCGCGGGTGGCGGCGACTTCATGGACGAGACCGTTCTCCAGGGCGCGCCGGGGCGTGTACTGGGTGCCCTGGAGCAGCACCTTGAGCAGGGCGTCGGCGATGCCCATGAGGCGTACGGTCCGGGTGACGCCGCCGCCCGCCGGGAGCAGGCCGAGGGTGACCTCGGGCAGGCCGATGCGGGAACCGGGGGCGTCGAGGGCGACGCGGTGGTGGCAGGCGAGCGCGATCTCGTAACCGCCGCCGAGGGCCGCGCCGTTGATGGCGGCGACGACGGGCTTGCCGAGGGTCTCGATGCGGCGCAGCGAGGCCTTGATCGCGTTGCCGGCGTCGAAGGCGGCCCGGGCGTTCTCCGGGCCGACCTTGATCATGTCCTTGAGGTCGCCGCCGGCGAAGAAGGTCTTCTTGGCGGAGGTGTAGATGATGCCGCGGATGGAGTCCTTCTCGGCCTCGGCGCGGTCGGCGACGGCCGCGATGGAGTCCTTGAATGCCTGGTTCATCGTGTTGGCCGACTGGTTCGGGTCGTCGAGGACGAGGGTGACGACGCCGGTCTCGTCCTGTTCCCAGCGGATGGTGGTGCTCTCGGTCATGTCGGTGTCTTCTCCGTAGCAGAGGTGGCCGGGGCGGGACGGTCAGATGCGTTCGACGACGGTGGCGACGCCCATGCCGCCGCCGACGCAGAGGGTGACCAGGCCGAACCGCTGGTCGCGGCGCTCCAGTTCGTCGATGACGGTGCCGAGGATCATCGCGCCGGTCGCGCCGAGCGGGTGGCCGAGCGCGATCGCGCCGCCGTTGACGTTGACCTTGTCCAGGGAGAGGCCCATGTCCTTGACGAAGCGCAGGACGACTCCGGCGAAGGCTTCGTTGATCTCGACGAGGTCGATGTCGTCGATGGTCAGCCCGGCCTTGGCGAGCGCCTTGCGGGTGGCGGGGGCGGGGCCGGTGAGCATGATGGTGGGCTCGGAGCCGGAGACGGCGGCGGAGACGATGCGGGCGCGGGGGGTCAGACCGTAGCGCTCGCCGACCTCCTTGGAGCCGATGGCGACGAGGGCCGCGCCGTCCACGATGCCGGAGGAGTTGCCCGCGTGGTGGACGTGGTCGATCTTCTCGACCCAGTGGTACTTCTGAAGGGCCACCGCGTCGAAGCCGCCCATCTCGCCGATGCCCGCGAAGGAGGGCTTGAGCGCGGCGAGGGAGTCGGCGGTGGTGCCGGGGCGCAGGTGTTCGTCGTGGTCGAGGACGAGGAGGCCGTTGCGGTCCTTGACCGGGACGACGGAGCGGGCGAAGCGGCCGTCCTTCCAGGCGGCGGCGGCGCGTTCCTGGGAGAGGGCGGCGTACTCGTCGACGTCGCGGCGGCTGAAGCCCTCGATGGTGGCGATGAGGTCGGCGCCGATGCCCTGCGGGGCGAAGCCGGTCTCGAAGCTGGTCATCGGGTCCATGGCCCAGGCCCCGCCGTCGGAGCCCATCGGCACCCGGGACATCGACTCGACGCCCCCGGCCAGGACGAGGTCCTCCCAGCCGGAGCGGACCTTGGCGGCGGCCAGGTTGACCGCTTCCAGGCCGGAGGCACAGAAGCGGTTCTCCTGGACGCCCGCGACGGAGTCCGGCAGGCCGGCCGCGATGGCGGCGATACGGGCGATGTCGGAGCCCTGGTCCCCGAGCGGGCTGACCACGCCGAGGACGATGTCGTCGATGGCGGCCGGGTCGAGGTCCGGGAAGCGGCCCCGGATCTCGTGGATGAGGCCGACGACGAGGTCGATCGGCTTGGTGCCGTGCAGGGCGCCGTTGGCCTTGCCGCGGCCGCGCGGGGTGCGGATCGCGTCGTAGACGAATGCTTCGGTACTCAAGACAGCTGCCTTTCGAGGGTGGTGGAGAGGGGGAGCGGAGGCTCAGGCGAGCAGCGAGCGGCCGATGATCTCCTTCATGATCTCGGTGGTGCCGCCGTAGATGGTCTGGACGCGGCCGTCGGTGAACGCCTTGGCGACCTTGTACTCGCTCATGTAGCCGTAGCCACCGTGGAGTTGGAGGCAGCGGTCGGCGACGCGCTTCTGCAGTTCGGTGGCCCACCACTTGGCCATGGAGGCGTGGACGGCGTCCAGGACGCCGTCGGAGTGGTCGACGATGCACCGGTCGAGGAAGGTCCGGGTGACGGCGCACTCGGTGGCCATCTCGGCGATCTCGAAGCGGATGTGCTGGAGCTTGGAGAGCGGGCGTCCGAAGGCCTCGCGCTCCTTGACGTACTGGGTGGTGATCTCCAGCAGGTGTTCGGCGGCGGCGATCCCGGCGACCGCTATGCCCATGCGTTCCTGGGCCAGGTTGGTCATCAGGTGGATGAACGCGCCGTCGAGTTCGCCGAGGAGGTTCTCCTTGGGGACGCGGACGTCGTGGAAGAACAGTTCGGCGGTGTCCTGGGACTTCTGGCCGATCTTGTCGAGGTTGCGGCCCCGCTCGAAGCCCTCCGCCCCGCGTTCGACGACGATCAGCGAGAGGCCCTTGGCCCCGCCGTCGGGGGTGGTCTTCGCGACGACGACGACCAGGTCGGCGAGGATGCCGTTGGAGATGAAGGTCTTGGAGCCGTTGAGCAGCCAGTGGTCGCCCCTGTCCTCGGCGGTGGTGCGGATGGCCTGGAGGTCGGAGCCGGCGCCGGGCTCGGTCATCGCGATCGCGGTGATGGTCTCGCCGGAGCAGAAGCCGGGGAGCCAGCGACGCTTCTGCTCGTCGGTGGCCAGGCCGGTGAGGTAGGGGCCGATGATGTCGTTGTGCAGGCCGATCGCGAGGCCGGGGGCCCCGGCCCGGGTGAACTCCTCGGCGAGGACGGCGCTGTAGCGGAAGTCGTCGCTGCCGCCGCCTCCGTACTCCTCCGGGACGGCGAGGCCCAGCAGCCCCGCGCGTCCGGCGGCGAGCCAGGCGTCGCGGGAGACGATGCCGTCCTGCTCCCACTGCTCGTAGTACGGGAGGACCTCCTTGGCCAGGAAGGCCCGGACGGTCTCGCGGAAGGCGTCGTGCTCCTCGGTGAAGATCTGCCGTTGCACGGGGGCTCCTAGTAGGTGTCGGGTGAGTCGGCGGGCCGCAGCGCGGGGACGTCCCAGTCGGCGGCGACGGCGGCCGTGTCGCCGCCCGGCAGGGCGGGCCCGCCGCGTACGGAGACGGGGGTGGCCGAGAAGCGCGGGGCGGGGGCGGGCTGGATGAGGCCGCTGTGCTCGACGAAGGTGGAGCGGGCGGCGAGGTGCGGGTGGTGCGGCGCTTCGGTGAGCGAGAGCACGGGGGCCACGCAGGCGTCGGTGCCGTCGAACACCTCGGTCCACTCGGCGCGCGTACGGGTCAGGAAGCGCTCGGTGACGGCGGCGCGCAGGTCGTCCCAGCGGGCGAGGTCCCACCGGTCGGGGAAGGCGTCCGCGAGGCCGAGGAGGCCGACGAACTCCGCGTAGAACTTCTCCTCCAGCGGGCCGACCGCCAGGTGGCCGCCGTCGGAGGTGGCGTAGGTGCCGTAGAACGGGCAGCCGCCGTCGAGGAGGTTCGTTCCGCGCCGGTCCTGCCAGCTCCCGGCGGCCAGCATGCCGTGGATCATCGTGGCGAGATGGGCGGCGCCGTCCACGATGGCGGCGTCGACGACCTGGCCCTCACCGTGGGCGCGGGCGTGCTGGAGCGCGGCGAGGACGCCGACGACGAGGTAGAGCGAGCCGCCCGCGTAGTCGCCGACCAGGTTGGCGGGGACCACCGGCGGCTCGTCCGGCTTGCCGATCATGGACAGGGTGCCGGTGACCGCGAGGTAGGCGATGTCGTGTCCGGCGCGCTCGGCGAGCGGCCCGTCCTGGCCCCAGCCGGTCATCCGGCCGTAGACGAGCTTCGGGTTGCGGGCGAGACAGGCCTCGGGCCCGACGCCGAGGCGTTCGGCGACGCCGGGGCGGTAGCCCTCGACCAGGATGTCGGCGCGTTCGACGAGGTCCAGGACGCGGGCCGGCCCCTCGTCGCTCTTGAGGTCCAGGAGGACGGAGCGCTTGTTGCGGTTGGTGAGGTCGGACGCGGGATCGATGCCGATCCCCGCGCCGCCGGGCCGGTCGACGCGTACGACGTCGGCCCCGAGGTCCGCCAGCAGCATCGCGGCGAACGGTCCGGGCCCGATGCCCGCCAGCTCGACGACACGGACACCGGTCAGCGGACCGTGCCCGGGCGTTGGACCATGCGCCATCTGTGAGCCCCCAGGGGTATGACACAACCGATGTAACATCAGTGATGCTAAGAAGCCGCCCGGCTCCGCACAACCCCTTGTGCCGAGCAAGCGCTTAGTTCTTCCACCCCATCCTCTCGCATCCGGCCCGCCCGGCCGCATGCCGCCACGGCGCTCTCCGCTACCCTCTGCCTGCCACGTCGGCACCCGTCTCCCAGCCGGAGGTACTCGTGAACAGGCAGAACGACGCGACCCGCCCCTTGGACGTCGTCCTCTTCAGTGCCACCGGCTTCGTGGGGACGCTCACCGCCGAGTACCTGGCGGCACACGCCCCCGCAGGCCTGCGCTGGGCCCTGGCCGGGCGCAGCCGGACCAAGCTGGAGGCGCTGCGCGAACGGCTCACCGTGATCGCGCCCGGCTGCGCGGAACTGCCGCTGCTGGAGACCGACGCGGACGACGCGGAGGCACTGGCCGAACTGGCCGCCTCCACCCGGGTGGTGGCCACGACGGTGGGGCCGTACATCCGTTACGGCGAGAAGCTCGTCGCCGCCTGCGCGGAGGCCGGGACGGACTACGCGGACCTCACCGGCGAGGCGGAGTTCATCGACCGGATGTATCTGGAGCACGACGCACGGGCCCGTGAGACGGGGGCGCGCATCGTGCACGCCTGCGGCTTCGACTCCGTCCCCCACGACCTGGGGGCGTACTTCACCGTCAAGCAGCTGCCCGAGGACGTACCCCTGACCGTCGACGGCTTCGTCCGCACCGACGCGGTGTTCTCCGGCGGGACGTTCGCCTCGGCACTGACCGCGATGGGCCGGGGCCCGCAGATGCTGGCCGCCGCTCGGGAACGCCGGCTGCACGAGCCGCGCCTGGTGGGCCGGCGCGTCCGCACCCCTGCGGGCTCCCCGCACTTCAGCGGGCCCATCGGCACGTGGGCGCTGCCGCTGCCGACGGTGGACCCGACGATCGTGGGCCGCTCCGCGCGGTCCCTGGAGCGGTACGGCCCCGACTTCCGCTACCGGCACTTCGCCTCGGTCAGGACGCTGCCGATGGCCCTCGGCGCCCCGGTGGCGATCGGCGCGCTGGTGGCCGCCGCACAGGTGGAGGGCGCCCGGGAGTGGATGATGGGGCGTTACGAGCCGGGACAGGGGCCGGACGCGGAACGCCGCGGGCGGAGCTGGTTCACCATCCGCTTCGTCGGCGAGGGCGGCGGGCGGCGCGTCTTCACCGAGGTGTCGGGCGGCGACCCGGGTTACGGCGAGACGGCGAAGATCCTCGCCGAGTCGGCGGTGTGCCTGGCTCTGGACGAGCTGCCGGAGACCTCCGGGCAGGTCACCACGGCCGTGGCCATGGGTGACGCGCTCCTGGAGCGGCTGACGACGGCGGGGCTGCGGTTCCGGGTGGCGGCGGTGCGGTAGCGGATGCCTCTAGAGGATCCAGTTGGCCAGCGTGTAGAGCATCGCGCCCACCCAGACCAGCCCGACGGCGCTCCCGAGGAGCATGCCGAGGGCCATGCGGCGCTGAGCGGGGACGAAGGGCTCGGTGCGGACGGCTGTGCGAGAGGCGTTCATACGTGTCAGCCTGCCCAGCCGTACGGATCTACGCCATCCGTACGGGTACTCAGTTGCAGGACTGTTCCACGCCCGGGGCCGTCACGCGGCGGGCGGCAACTGTTCGCGCACCCATGACGGGTCCGGATTGGTGTGCGGCCGGTCCGCCACGAAGACGGTCGGCACGGTCTCGTCACCCCCGTTGGCCGCCCGCACCTCGGCGGCTCCCGCCGGGTCGCGCCGGATGTCGACCCAGTGCAGCCGGGAGGCGTCGCGGCCCAGCCGGAGACGGAGCCGCAGACAGTACGTGCAGCCCGGCCGCCAGTAGACCACCGGGCGGCCGTCGACGGCGCTGCGCCGCCGGGCCTCGGCGGCGGGGACCGTCCTCGGGAAGATCAGGGGCGAGTTCATCCCGGCGAACAGCACGAAAAGCACCAGGAGCACGGCCGCCATGACGGGGTCGCCCCTGAGGGCGAGCCCCGTCGCGACGACGGCGCCGCTGAGCACCAACACGACCGGCAGCATCCACACACGCGTCATGACGACGCACGCTATCCCCGCGCGGCCCCGCCCATCGAGGCGGGCCGCCCGCCCGGGGCCGTAGGGCCCGCGTCAGGCGGTCGCCTCCCGCAGGGTCTGCCGGCACAGGGCGTCCGCCCGACGGGTGCTCTCCGGCTGGCGGAAGCGGCCGGCGAGGCGGAGCGTGTGGGCACAGGCGTTGTCGAGGCTGATGCGGTGGCCCACGGAGACGAACACCGGGTTGGTGTTCTCCTGGGTACGCAGCGCCCGGCCGACCACCTCTTCGCCGTCCAGCAGCGGGGAGAAGTCACCGCGCCGGGGGCCGGGGGCCTCGTACGTGAACGTGAACGGGTTCTTGCCGACGCCGATCACCGGCAGCCCGGTGAGCACGCCCAGGTGGCTGGCGAGCCCGAAGCGGCGCGGGTGCGCCAGACCGTAGCCGTCGCAGATGACGAGTCCCGGATCGACGCTCAGCTGCTCCAGGGCCTCCAGCGCCGTCGGGATCTCCCGGAAGGCCAGCAGCCCGGGGACGTACGGGAAGGTGATCCGGCCGACGGCGGTGGCCTCGTCGATCGTCTCCAGGGTCACGGCGTCCAGCACCACGGCCGCCGCGACGACGACGTCCTTCACATCGTCGTAGGCCACGTCCACCCCGGTGACCAGGCCGGTTCCGGGCTCCGGTCCCGCCTCGTCCAGGATTACCCGGCCGCGCAGCCGGTCCTGGATCGCCCGGCCCTCGGCTTCGTCGGCGGGGGTCTCGTGGGCGGGGGTGGGAGAGGTCGTCATGTCCGGAAGCTTATGCGGTGACGGGCCCCGGCCCGTGACGCGGTGTCCGGCGGCCCCCCGCCGCGAGCCCTCGGGACGGGCGGCCGGAATCCCGTAGCCTGACGATCATGTTCGTACTCGAATTGACCTACACGGCTCCGGTCGAACGCGTCGACGCGCTGATGCGGGAGCACATCGCCTGGCTCGACGAGCAGTACGCGGCGGGCGTCTTCATCGCCTCGGGCCGCAAGAACCCGCGGGACGGCGGAGTGATCCTGGCCGTCGGGGAGGACCGGGCGGCGATCGAGAGGACCGCGGCGGCCGATCCCTTCGCCGAGCACGGTGTGTGCGCGTACCGGATCACCGAGTTCATCGCCACCAAGACGGCGCCCGGACTCGCTCCGTACCAGCAGCGGTTGCCGTAGCGGGCGGGGCCCGCCCGGTCTCGATCCCTCCCCGGCCGATGAGTTTCCGGGGCGGGGCCGGTCTGCACGGGTATGGAAACGTACACACTCAAGACAGCCGGCGCCGACCTCGTCCACGACGTTCGCGGACCTTTGCCGACCGCTGACGGCCGCCCGCCGCTGTTCATGATCGGGCAGCCCATGGACGCCACCGGGTTCGTCGCGCTCGCGGCACGCTTCCCGGAGCGGACCGTGGTGACCTATGACCCGCGGGGGCTCGGCCGCAGCATCCGTAAGGACGGGCGGACCGACCACACGCCCGAGACCCAGGCCGACGACGTGCACGCCGTCATCGAGGCGCTCGGGGCCGGGCCGGTCGAGATGTTCGCCAGCAGTGGCGGAGCGGTCACCGCTCTCGCTCTCGTGGCGCGCCACCCCGGTGATGTGACCACCCTCGTCGCGCACGAGCCGCCGCTCATCACGCTCACCCCGGACGGCCCGGCGGCCGTCCGGGCGCGGGCCGAGGTCCGGGACGCGTACGAGAAGCGGGGGTGGGGGGCCGGGATGGCCGCGTTCGTCGCCATGACCTCGTGGGAGGGCGAGTTCACCGACGCGTACTTCGCACAGCCCGAACCCGATCCCGCCGCGTTCGGCATGCCCACCGAGGACGACGGCACGCGCGGCGACCCGCTGCTGTCCGACCGGTCATGGGCGATCAGCGACTACCGGCCGGACGTCGACGCCCTCGCCGCTGCCGCCACCCGTGTGGTGATCGCCGTGGGCGAGGAGTCCCGGAGCGTGCAGACCGGGCGTACGTCCGCCGCGACCGCCGAACTGCTCGGACAGCGGGTGACCGTCTTCCCCAGCCATCACGGCGGCTTCCTCGACGGGGAGTTCGGCTATCCGGGCAAGCCGGACGAGTTCGGGCAGCGGCTGCGGGAGGTGCTCGACGGCGCCTGATTGAGGCCGTTCGCTCGGATCGGACCGGGTCCCGCGAGCGTGCGTGCCGGGCGCCGCGAGCCCGGCCTGATCCGAACGAGAGGCCCTGGAACTGCCCTAGAACCCCAGCCGGGCCACCCTCCCCTTCTCTCCCGCCGCCCAGCAGCCCAGGTCGGGCGTGCAGTCGACGGTGTCGTACGAACCGGAGTCGACCGTCCGCCAGGTGCGTCCGCCGTCCAGGGTGAGGTCGGTGCCCGTCGGACCGACGGCCAGGGCGGCGGAGCGGCTGTGGGGCAGCCAGGCGACGCCTGAGCGGTACGCGGGCGGCGGGGTGGCGGACGCCCGCCAGCTCCGGCCGCCGTCCCCGGTGACGGCGGCGGCCTTCGGGGAGGCCTGGTCGGGGCGGTAGTCCCCGCCGACGGCGATGCCGTGCCCCCGGTCGCGGAAGGCGACGGCGAAGACCCCGCGGGCCGGGTCGCCCGCCGGGAGGGTCGACGCGCTCGCCGTCCAGGTCAGGCCCCGGTCCCGGGAGTGCAGGACCCGGGCGGTCGCCGCTCCCCCGGTGGTCAGCCAGACGTCCTTGGAGCCGGAGCTGACCAGGCACTGGCCGCTCGCCGCGAAGCCCGCCTCGCCCGGCTGGGCGGCGGGCATCCCGGCATCGGGCAGGACCCGCCAGGAGCGGCCGCCGTCCGCCGTGGACAGGACCCGGAACTTTCCGTCCACCGGGTCGCCCGCCGCGAGACCGTGCCGGCTGTCGAAGAACGTCAGGCAGTTGAAGAAGGCTCGGGGATCGGTGTTGCGGAAGGACTCGGTCCAGGTGGCCCCGCCGTCGTCGGTGCGCAGGACCCGGGACGCCTCGCCCTCGCCGATGGCCAGGGCGACGGCCCGCCGGCCGTCGAACGCCTCGATGTCCCGCAGTTCCAGTTCGGCGGCGCCCGGCGGTGACACGTCGCGCCAGGTGCGGCCGCCGTCGCCGGTGCGCAGGACCGTGCCCTTCGACCCGGCGACCCAGGCGGTGGTGCGGCTGACCGCGGCGAGCCCCCGGGAGCGGGCGTCGGCGCCGGTGCCGGTGAGCCGCCAGCCGGGCAGGGG
>NZ_NTGZ01000165.1 GCF_002551245.1 Streptomyces sp. rh34 | reverse complement strand
GTGTATAAGAGACAGCGTCCCGAGCCCGCCGCCCGGCAGCCCGCCGGCCGGGGCCACCGGCGCGGTCACCCCTCCGGCTGCGAGGCCCCGGGCCAGCTCGGCGACCGAATCGGCGACCGCACCGCTGTGGGAGACCAGCACGATGCCCACCTGCCGCTCGCCGCTCACGCGCCCGCTCCGTCCGCCGTCGCCGCCAGGGCCTCGACGAGCAGCGCCGCCGAGGTCGCGCCCGGGTCCTGATGCCCGATGCTGCGCTCGCCGAGATAGCTGGCCCGGCCCTTGCGCGCCTGCAACGGCACCGTCGCCCCGGCGCCCGCACGAGCCGCCTTCGCGGCGCCGTCGAACGAGGTGGCGAGGGCCTCCGCCGCGGGCAGCAGCGCGTCGAGCATCGTCTTGTCCCCGGCCTGGGCGCCGCCCAGCTGCCCGACCGCGGCGACCCCGGCCGCGAACGCCTGGGCGAGCTGGTCCTGTGTCACCTCGCCGTCGTCCCCGAGAGCCTTGCCCGTACGGCGCAGCAGTGTCCCGTACAGCGGTCCGGACGCCCCACCGACGGTGGAGATGAGCTGGCGCCCGGCCAGGGTGAGCACAGCACCGGGGGTGGCGGGGGCGTCCTTCTCCAGCACCGCCGTCACCGCCGTGAAGCCCCGCTGGAGGTTACTGCCGTGATCGGCGTCCCCGATCGCCGAGTCCAGCTCGGTCAGATGGTTCGCCTCGCGCTCCACGGACGCCGCGGCAGCGGCCATCCAGCGGCGGAAGAAGTCGGTGTCGAGCACATGATCTCCTGTTCCTCGGTCCCACCCGGACCGATCGTCCCGGCGGCACGGGCTGTACGGCCGCCCCCCGGGGTCCCGCACGGTCACGGAACCCGGTCGGGGCTCAGCAGCCCCAGCGGAGCGCGGCCGTCCGCACGGGCGCGTCCCACAGGCGCAGCAGCTCCTCGTCGACCTGGCACAGCGTCACCGAACAGCCTGCCATGTCGAGCGACGTCACGTAGTTCCCCACGAGCGTACGGGCCACCGGGACACCCCGCTCGGACAGGACCCGATGGACCTCGGCATGGAATCCGTACAGCTCCAGCAGCGGTGTCGCCCCCATGCCGTTCACCAGCGCGAGCACCGGACCGGTGGGGCGCAGATCCTCCAGCACCGCGTTCACGGCGAAGTCGGCGATCTCCCCGGACGTCATCATGGGGCGCCGCTCACGCCCCGGTTCCCCGTGGATGCCGATGCCCAACTCCAGTTCCCCGGCGGGCAGATCGAAGGTGGGGCTGCCCTTGGCCGGAGTGGTGACGGCGCCGAGCGCCACCCCGAAGCTGCGCGAGGCCCCGTTCACCTGCCGCGCGACGGCGGCGACCCGCTCCAGCGGAGCGCCCTCGTCCGCCAGGGCTCCGGCGATCTTCTCGACGAACAGCGTCGCTCCCGTACCGCGCCGTCCGGCGGTGAACGTACTGTCGCTCACGGCCACGTCGTCGTCCACCACCACCTGGGCGACCTGGATCCCCTCGTCGGCGGCGAGCTCGGCGGCCATCTCGAAGTTGAGCACGTCACCGGTGTAGTTCTTGACGACGAACAGCACACCCGCCCCGCTGTCGACGGCTGCCGCCGCCCGCAGCATCTGGTCCGGCACGGGGGAGGTGAACACCTCCCCGGGACAGGCGGCCGACAGCATCCCGGGACCGACGAACCCGGCGTGCAGCGGCTCGTGCCCGGAACCGCCGCCGGAGACGAGGCCCACCTTTCCCGCCACGGGCGCGTCCCGCCGCACGACGACCCGGTTCTCCACATCGACGGTCAGCTCGGGATGCGCGGCCGCGATGCCCCGCAGAGCATCGGCGACCACGGTCTCGGGAACGTTGATGAGCATTTTCACGTCTGTCTCCTTCTGGGCCTGGCAAAGGGGGCTTCGGTCTGCGTTTTTCCTGGTCGGGAGAGGTGCGCTCCGTTGTTGATCCTGGCGGGCCGTGGCGGTCCATCGCGCCTCGCGGGGGTGCTGATGCTGACCACTCGCTGAGCTTCCCGGTCGTTCGTCACCTACCCGGGGAGGGGGTTTCGATCATGCGGGAAGGATCTCGGGTTCACCGTACGCTGCTGCTCGCGTGCTGGGTTCGACGCCATCTCCGGGTGTCGCGCCAAACCTTCGGCCGGCCTCGGTGGTGTGCCGTGCGTTGACCGGCCGGCCCCGTGCCGGGGGCGAGGGGGTGCTCCCCTGCGGAGCGATCTGAGCCGCGCCCGATAGTGCCGGTTTTGGGTGAGGCACACGCCCATGGGATCCAGAAGTCCCCGTGGTGGAAAGGGAGTTGGCGGAGCCGAATGGGAGGCGGGCACTTTGTCCCCCCAGAGAATAAAGTTCCGGCCTGTGTCGTCAAAGGGGTTTCTGGTTGGTGAAAAAGCCATTACCTTCCTGACCTGTACCGGACAACAAAGACGTGTGCCTCCCTCCCTCCAGGGCGCCCACGTCCCCCCGGCGCGACGGCGCGCGCCTGTGCCCAGACCCTCAGCCCCGTTGACCCACGGAGGATGCGCGTGCACAGGAGACTCACCCGGCCCCTCGCGGCGCTCGCCAGCGCTCTGCTCGCCGCCGCGGGCGCCCTCACCTTCCAGCAGAGCTCAGCCGAAGCCGCCCCCGCGGCACCGGAGTTCCAACAGGTCACCCTCGCCAAGGGGGTGGCCGAGACCGGCGAGCCGATGACGCTCGCCGTCCTGCCCGACCGGTCCGTCCTGCACACCTCGCGGGACGGCACCCTGCGCCGCACCGACGCCGCCGGCACCACCAAGGTCGCCGGCAAGCTGGACGTCTACTCGCACGACGAGGAGGGACTGCAAGGCGTCGGAGTCGACCCCGCCTTCACCACCAACCGCTTCGTCTACCTCTACTACGCCCCGAAGCTGAACACCCCCGCCGGAGACGCCCCCGCGACCGGCTCGGCCGCCGACTTCGCCCCCTTCGACGGGGTCAACCGGCTCTCCCGATTCGTCCTCAGGACGGACGGCACCCTGGACACCGCCAGCGAGAAGCGGGTCCTGGACGTCCCCGCCAGCCGAGGCCTGTGCTGCCACGTCGGCGGCGACATCGACTTCGACGCGCAGGGCAACCTGTACCTCTCCACCGGCGACGACAGCAACCCCTTCGCGTCCGACGGCTACACCCCCATCGACGAGCGGGCGAACCGCAACCCCGCCTACGACGCCCAGCGTTCGTCGGGCAACACCAACGACCTGCGCGGCAAGGTGCTCCGGATCAAGGTCAACGCCGACGGAGGCTACTCCATACCGGCGGGCAACCTCTTCGCCCCCGGCACCGCGAAGACCCGGCCCGAGATCTACGCCATGGGATTCCGCAACCCCTTCCGGATGACCGTCGACAAGCCCACCGGCACGGTCTACCTCGGCGACTACGGCCCCGACGCGGGTACCGCGAGTGCCACCCGCGGCCCCGCCGGACAGGTCGAGTTCAACCGGATCACCCAGGCCGGCAACTACGGCTGGCCCTACTGCACCGGCAGGAACAACGCCTACGTCGACTACGACTTCGCCAACTCGACGTCCGGATCCGCCTTCTCCTGTTCGGCGCCGAGGAACACCTCGCCGAACAACACCGGCCTGACCGACCTTCCCGCGGCTCAGCCCGCCTGGGTCCCGTACGACGGTGGCTCGGTCCCGGAGTTCGGCAGCGGCTCCGAGTCCCCCATGGGAGGCCCGGTCTACCGCTACGACGCGGCCTCGACCTCCCCGGTCAAGTTCCCCGAGAGCTTCGACGGGGACTTCTTCGCGGGCGAGTTCGGCCGCAAGTGGATCAAGCGCATCGAGCAGGCCGGCGACGGCACCGTGCAGTCCATCAACACTTTCCCCTGGCAGGGCACCCAGGTCATGGACATGGCCTTCGGACCCGACGGCGCGCTGTACGTGCTCGACTACGGCACCGGCTACTTCAACGGGGACGCGAACAGCGCGGTCTACCGCATCGAGAACGTGTCCGGCGGGCGCTCCCCGCTCGCCGAGGCCAAGGCCGATCGCACCTCCGGCCAGGCCCCGCTCGCCGTGCGGTTCTCCTCGGCGGGAACCTCCGACCCCGACGGCGATCCCCTGACCTACGCCTGGAAGTTCGGTGACGGCGGTACGTCGACGTCGCCCGACCCCACGCACACCTACACGGCCAACGGCCAGTACACCGCGGAGCTGACCGTCTCCGACAGCACCGGCCTGACCGCCACGGCCTCCGTCGCCGTGACCGTAGGCAACACCGCACCCACCGTGAAGCTGGACCTGCCCGCCGACGGCCGCATCATCGACCCGGGCGCCGCGGTTCCGTTCAAGGTGACCGTCACCGACCCGGAGGACGGCACCATCGACTGCTCGAAGGTCAAGGTCACCTTCATCATCGGTCACGACAGCCATGGCCACCCGCAGACGTCGGCCACCGGTTGCTCCGGAACCGTACAGACCATCGCCGACGGCGAGCACGACCCCAACGCCAATATCTTCGGCGTCTGGGACGCCGAGTACACCGACAAGGGCGCCGGCGGGCAGCCCGCCCTGACCACGCACGACGAGCACATCAGCCAGCCCAGCCACCGCCAGGCCGAGCACTACGGCGGCTCCGCCGGCGTGACGGTCGTCGACCACGCCGCGGCCCGGGGCGGCAAGACCGTGGGCAACATCGAGAACGGCGACTGGATCTCCTTCACGCCCTACGCCCTCGACAACGCCACCAAGCTGACCGCCCGCGTCTCCTCCGCCGGAGCCGGCGGCACGCTGGAGGTGCGCGCCGGATCACCCACCGGCGCCCTGCTCGGCTCCGCGGCCGTCCCCGTCACCGGAGGCTGGGAGACCTTCCAGGACGTCTCCACGAACCTGACCAACCGCCCGGCCGGCACCACCACGCTCCACCTCGTCTTCAAGGGCGGCGGCGGAGCCCTCTTCGACGTGGACGAGTTCACCGTCACCACCTCTGGCTCGACGGGGCCGAGGGAGGGTGCTGTCACCGGTATCGGTGGCAAGTGTGTGGACGTGGCCGGTGGCGCGTCGGCGGACGGGACGCAGATCCAGCTGTTCACGTGCAATCAGTCGGCTGCTCAGAAGTGGACGGTCGGCACGGACAGCACGTTGCGGGCGCTCGGCAAGTGCATGGATGTCAGCGGTGCCGGTACGGCGAACGGGACCAGGATCCAGCTGTACGGGTGCAATGACACCGGGCGGCAAGTGCCTCGACGCCGAGGGCGTCTCCTCGGCCGACCGCACCAAGCTGCACCTGTGGACCTGCGGGACCGGCGCCAACCAGAAGTGGATCCTGCCCGGCTGAGTGACCCCTTGACACCGTCATCGGCGCGGAGGGCGACGGTGACGGGACCGGCCGCCTCCACCGGGCCGGTGACGGCGGCGGGGCACGACGCCGAAGCGCCCCGCCGCCGTCCTTCGTGATCACCGTCGTCGCACGAGGCACGAAGCCCGTCGCAGACACCTGACAAATGGCGCGGATGCATGAATGGTGCTGAGAATGTGGTGGGGGTTCGAGAACCCGCACGGCAACCCAGCCCGCAGCGGGCATGGAGGTAGGCATGCCGAGGCCTTTGTGGACCGGTGCGATCAGCTTCGGCCTGGTCACCATCCCGGTGAAGGTCGTCTCCGCGACCCAGGACCACTCGATCCACTTCCGCCAGGTCCACCTGGAGGACCTCGGGCGCGTGCGCACCCGGAAGGTCTGCGAGCTGGACGGCGAAGCACTGTCGCAGGACGAGATCGGCAAGGGCTACGAGCTCTCCAAGGAGCAGACGGTTCCGATCACGGACGAGGAACTGGACCGGATTCCGCTGCCCACCGCGAAAGCCATCGAGATCGTCGCCTTCGTGGACGCCGACAGCGTCGATCCGATCCGGATCAGCGACTCCTACTACCTCGCGATCGACGGCAAGGTCGCCGAGAAGCCCTACACACTGCTGCGCCGGGCGCTGGAACGCTCGGACAAGGTGGCCGTCGCGAAGTTCGCCTGGCACAACCGCGAGCGGCTGGGGCTGCTGCGGGTCAGGGAAGGGGCGATCGTGCTGCACTCGATGCGCTGGCCGGACGAGATCCGCAGCCCCGAGTCCCTGGCCCCGCGGCAGGTGGAGCTGGACGACGACGAGATCGAGCGGGCCGTCCAGCTGACCGACACCATGGCTCTGGACGGCATCACCGGGTTCCGGGACACCTACCGGGACGCCCTGGAGGAACTGCTCACGGCGAAGTCGGAGGGCAAGGAGCTTCCGGAGCCCGCCGAGGGCGAGGAGCCGGAGGAGGGCAAGGTCGTGGACCTGATGGCCGCGCTGAACGCGTCGGTCGAGGCGGCGAAGGAGAGCCGCGGGGAGGACGGGGGAGGGGAGGCCACGGTGCACGAGATGCGGCCACGGAAGAAGACCGCGTCGAAGAAGGCCGCCCCGTCCGGAAGGACGACCACCGGCCGTAGGACGGGCGCGTCGAAGAAGACCACCGGCCAGAAGGCGGGCGCCAGGAAGACGAGCGGGGCGAAGAAGACAGCCGCGGCGAAGAAGACGACGGCGAAGAAGACGACCGGCGCCCAGCGCACGGCGAGGAAACGGAGCGCCTCCTGACCGAGAGCCGGGACGGTTCCGTGGTACGTCTGCCCCGCATCGCGCCGATGCTCGCGACCCCCGGGCGGCTGCCCCCGCCCTCGGAGGACACCGCGTACGCGTACGAGGTGAAGCAGGACGGTCAGCGGTGCGTGATCTACCTGCCCGGTGACGGTTCGGTACAGCTGCGCTCCCGGTCCGGCGCCGACATCACCCCCGCCTACCCCGAGCTCGCGAGCCTGGGACCGGTGCTGGGCTCCCGCCCCGCCGTGCTGGACGGGGAGATCGTCGCCCTCGACGACGAGGGGCGCGGCGACTTCCAGCGGCTGCAGCCCCGGATGGGACTCGCCGGTTCCCGGGCCAGGGCGGCCCGTATGGCCGCGAAGACGCCCGTGCACCTGATGCTTTTCGACGTCGTGTTCCTCGACACGAGCCGGCTCACCCGCACCCCGTACTCCGAACGCCGCGCCGTCCTGGAATCCCTGGACCTGGGCGGACCCGCGTGGTCGACCCCGGCGGCGGTCGTCGGGCACGGTCAGCAGGCTCTGGAGATGACGCGGACCGCCGGCTTCGAGGGCCTCGTCGCCAAGCGGCGCACCTCCCTCTACGAGCCGGGCGTCCGCTCCCGGGCGTGGATCAAGATCCGGCACGTGCGGACCGAGGACATCGTCGTCGGCGGCTGGCTGCCCGGCCACGGCCGCCTCACCTCCCTGCCCGGCGCCCTCCTCATGGGCCGGCCGGACCCCGGCGGGAGACTCCGCTACGTCGGCGGCGTCGGCACCGGCTGGAGCGACGCCGAACGCACCACCCTCGCAGCCCTCCTCCACGCCGCGGCGACCGACACCTGCCCGTTCACCGAGCGGCCCGCGGTGACCGGGGCCCGGTGGGTGGAGCCCCGGCTGGTCGGAGAGGTCCGCTACACGACCCGCACCAGGGCCGGACGCCTGCGCCAGCCCTCCTGGCACCGCCTGCGCCCCGACCTCACACCCGATGACCTCCACTGAGTCGCGGACGGATGCCCGTCCTCCGTGGAGCAAACGCCGTACGGACTCCTCCACCGGCCCCCCCACGCCGAGGGCGGCAAGCGTTACGCGCGGAGATCCGGGGGTACCTCTATGCGGACAAAGCGGCCATGGCGCATGCGGAACGAGGAATCACATGCAGGTGGGATACAAGCTGGCGGCGGAGGCTTTCGGCCCGGCGGAGCTGGTCAGGCAGGCCGTGCTCGCCGAGGAGGCGGGCTTCGACTTCGTGGAGATCAGCGATCACTACCACCCCTGGCTCGACAACCAGGGGCATTCGCCATTCGCCTGGACGGTGCTGGGAAGCATCGCGGCCAGGACGTCACGGATCGGTCTGGCGACCGGGGTGACGTGCCCCACCGTGCGCTACCACCCCGCCGTCATCGCTCAGGCGGCGGCGACGCTCGCCCTGCTCGCGGAGGGCCGCTTCGTCCTGGGCGTCGGCTCGGGGGAGCGGCTCAACGAACACGTCGTCGGCCCCGGCTTCCCCGACGCGGTCAGCACCCGCCACGAAATGCTCACGGAAGCCCTGGAGATCATCCGACTGCTGTGGAGCGGGGGCTATCAGTCCTACGAGGGGAAGCATCTGCGGCTGCGGGACGCCCGGGTCTTCGACCTCCCCGACAAGCTGCCCCTGATCGCGGTGGCGGCCAGCGGCCGGGAGTCGACCCGCATCGCCGCCGAGCTGGGCGACGGCCTGTTCGCCACGGAGGACAAGCCGAGCATCGTCCGCCACTACCGTGACGCCGGCGGCACCGGCCCGTGCTACGGGGAGGTCCCGATGGCCTGGGCGCCGGACGCGCACACCGCCGCGCGCGCCGCTCTGGAGACTTCGCGGTGGGCGCTGACCGGGTGGAAGGTGATGAGTGAGCTGCCCAATCCGGTCAACTTCGATGCCGCGACCACCACCGTGCGCGAGGAGGACATCCTGGAAAGGTTCGCCTGCGGGGCGGACCCCGGACGGTACGTCGAGGTGGCCCAGCAGTTCGTCGACGCGGGCTTCGACAGGCTGGTCATGCAGAACGCGGGCCCCGACCCCGACGGCTTCATCGACTTCTACCGGCGTGAACTCGACGGGCGCCTCCGACAGCTCAAGCCGGACAGCACGCGGGTCTGAAGGGGCGCCTTGTTACGCTCGGCCGCATGTTGAGACTCGGAATGCCTGTCGTCGGTGTCACGGACATCCCGCGAGCCGTGGCCTTCTGGACCGCGGCGTTGGACCTGGTCGACAGTCAGGAGCGGGCGAGCGAAACGTGGCGAACGCTCGAACACGCCGACGGCTCCGGCCGGGCACTCGGCCTGCTGCGCAGCGACTCCCCGGCCGAGCCGCACCCCCGTACCCACCTGGACCTGTTCACGGATTCGGCCGAGGAACAGCAGAGGGAGGTCCGGCGACTGCTCGGTCTCGGCGCGCAGAGCGTCGACTGGGACCTCTACCCGCCCGAGCCGGACTTCGTTGTCCTGGCCGACCCGGACGGCAACATCTTCTGCGTCGTGGACCTGAGCCGCGCTCCCAGTGGCGGGAGCCGAACGGCGACGACCTGACCGGATTCGCCGGAAGGACGACCTGACCGGCCGGGCGGGGGCGCGCGTACCCGACCCCGCGGCGGCCATGCCGACGCCGAGCGTTCACAGGACGCCGCCGTGCTGACGGCCGCGCGGGACGAGGCGCCCAGCAGGCCGACCGCCGCGGCCGAGGACCGGAGCGCTGACGAGTCCGCAGATGTGCATGTCCGGCCCCTCCGTGGCCGACGTGTCCGCCGTTCGTACCCAGGGGATCGATGCGGACCCCGGTCGGTACACGAGGCACACCGGCTCTTCACGACACCGCCGAATTCGCCGCCGCACAGGGGAATCCGGCGTCATCCGAGGCGCGCATCGCCACCATCGGCCACATCATTCGTGCATACGTCCGGAGCGCAGGGGCAGGCGAATGTCAGCCATGGACGACGGAGGCCGATTGCCAGCGGCCATCCCCGGCGACAGGTGAAGGATGAGCACCGAGAAGAAGACCGATGAAGAGCACGACGGAAAGCGCGTCGATGTTCCTACCGCCATGCGGCAGGCCTCCGCGCAGCTCACGGAATTGCTCCAGTGTGAGCCGGGTTCCGTTTCCGCGATGAAGGCCACCGAGGACGGCTGGTCGGCGGACGTGGAAGTGGTCGAGCTGGAAAGAGTGCCGGACACCATGAGCGTGATGGCCTCCTACCGGGTTCAACTCGACCCGAGCGGAACGCTGCTGTCCTACGAGCGACTGCACCGCTATGCCAGGGGCCAGATCGATCGGCGCTGAAATTCCGTCGTCAGACGTAATAAGGATCACCGAAAGGAGTTCCCCATGACACTCGTTCAGCAGAGCAATGCGACGTCCGGTGGGAGCGGCGGTTCGGGAAATCTCTACGACGTTCTTGAACTCATACTCGACCGCGGCCTGGTCATCGACGCATTCGTCCGCGTCTCCCTGGTCGGTATCGAGATTCTCAAAATCGACGTCCGGGTGGTGGTCGCAAGTGTCGACACCTATCTGCGATTCGCCGAAGCCTGCAACCGGCTCGATCTCGAGTCCGGACGCAAGGCGCCGAGTCAGCTCACCGACCTGGTCGGCGACATGACGGAGAACGGCGCCAAGGGCAAGTCCAAAGGCGCACTGAGCGGCGCCGTCGAGGCGGTCAGCGAGTCCTTGCAGGGCAAGCGCGAGGAGCCCGAGGAGGAGCCGCGCAAGCGGCCGGCCCGCAAGTCGACATCCAGCCGCCAGGCCCAGCGAGGGGAGGAGTGACGGTGCCCACCTACATCTACGCCATCACCGGCGCCGACCACCCGCTGCCCCTGAACGGCCTGCACGGCGTGGGCGATCCGCCCTCCACGCTGCGCACGCTGCACACCGACCAACTGGCCGCCGTGGTCAGCGACGCGCCTTCCGGACTCCGCGCCAAGCGACGTGACGTGATGGCCCATCAGGGCGTGCTGGAATCCCTCATGGCGGGGGGTGCGACCCTGCCCATGCGGTTCGGTCTGGTGGGCCCCGGCGACGACGAGGTCACCGCCGCCCTGGACCGGGAGGCCGACGCGTACCGGGATCGGCTGGCGGAGCTGGACGGCCGGGTCGAGTACAACCTCAAGGCAGGCCGCGACGAGGACGACCTCCTGCGGGAGATCATGTCCGACTCCCCCGACCTTCGGGAACTCAATGAACGGACGCGCGCCGGGGGCGGCCACGACGACCGGGTCGCCCTGGGAGAGCTGGTGGCCCGCGAGGTGACCGCCCGTCACCAGCGGGAGGCGGAGGACGTCGCCGCCCGGCTGGCGGACGTCGCCGTCCGCAGCTCGCACGCGGAGCCGGCCCCGCAGCAGTTCCTCAACCTGTCCTTCCTCGTGCCCCGTGCGGAGACCGACGCCTTCGTGGCCGCGGTCCGACGCGAGGCGGAGCAGCGAGGCGACGTATACACGTTCACCCTGACCGGCCCGCTGCCGCCCTACAGCTTCGTCTGAACGCCGGAGCCCGGGCCCGTCCGGCCCCCGGGAGCGGAGGTGATCTGTCCGCCATGGGCCTCATCAGCAGCATCCTGACCCTGCCGTTGGCCCCCGTACGCGGGACGGTCTGGGTCCTCGACCAGGTCGTCCAGGCCGCAGAGGACGAGTACTACGACCCCGAGCCGGTACGCGCCCGGCTCGCCCGGTTGGAACAGGACCTGGTCAACGGCCTCATCGACGCCGAGGAGTTCGACCGGCGAGAGGACGAACTCCTCGACCGGCTCGACGAGATCGAGGAGTACCGCGACAGCACACGGCACGCGCCGTGACCATCAACCACGACACACGACCCACGTGACCGGGGGGAGAGCAGAGGTGCATCGCAGATGACGAAGAACGCCAAGATAGGCGCGGCTCTGGTGGGGGGATACCTGCTGGGGCGTACCAAGAAGGCCAAACTCGCCCTGGGGCTCGGGATGTTCCTCCTCGGCAAGAAGATCGACCTCGACCCGCGGCAGATCGGCAGGTTGCTGGCCGACTCACCGGTCCTGGGCTCTCTCAACGACCAGGTGCGCAAGGAGTTGGTCGACGCCACCAGGACGGCGGCCACCAAGGCCGTCACGCAGCGGGCCGGCAGCCTGGCCGACTCCCTGCAGCAGCGCACACAGGCGCTGGGGGCCGGTCCCGGGGCCGACGAGGAGGAGCTGGACGAGGACGACGAGCCCAGGGCGGCCGCCGACGACGAAGCCGAGGCGGACCGGGACGAGGACACGGACGGGGGCGGGGACGGGAAGCGCGCTCCCCGAAAGACCGCCGCCGCCTCCGAATCCGCGCCCGCTTCCAGGAACCGGTCCTCGTCCGGCCGCAGCCGGTCCGGGAGCGGGGGCAAGTCCGCCCCCGCCCGCAAGCGCGGCGGAACGGCCCGGAAGGCCGCGGCCTCCGGCGCCCGCAAGACCCGGGGAGGCGACGATGCCTGACTCCGCACTCGGCGGCATCAAGGACGACGTGGTCAGGAGCCCGGCCACCGACCGCCTCAAGGACGAACTGCGGAACTACCTGCGGGCCCGTGCCGAACACGCGGTGACCCAGCTGGGACACCGGCTCGGTGACTCGGTGTCCCAGCTGGCGGAGCCGGGCGGCGGGGGCGGCGCCCTCAAGAGCCTGGCCAAGGGCGGCCAAGCCCTCGGCGATGGCACGTCACCCGGTCAGGCCGCCCTGAGCGCGGGCGCCTCGCATCTCAAGGACACCGTCAAGGACAAGGTCAAGGGATTGTTCGGCAAGGGACGCGCGTCCGGTGGGGGCAAGTCCAAGAGCGTCGTCATCGTCGAGGACATCGACGTCGGCGTGCCGGTCCGCGAGGCGTACGATCAGTGGACCCAGTTCCAGGAGTTCAGCTCGTTCGCCAAGGGCGTCGTGAGCGTGGAGCAGACGGACGACACCACCAGCAACTGGAAGGTGAAGGTCGCCAAGTCGACCCGCAGCTGGAAGGCGAACGTCACCGAGCAGGTGCCCGACGAACGCATCTCCTGGACCACCGAAGGAGCCAAGGGCACCGTCAAGGGTGTGGTCACCTTCCACGCGATCACCGACGGTCTCACCCGTGTCCTCCTGGTCCTCGAATACTTCCCCAAGGGGCTGTTCGAGAAGACCGGCAACATCTGGCGCGCCCAGGGCCGCCGCGCGCGGCTCGACCTCAAGCTCTACCGCAAGTTCATCATGATGCGCGGCGAGGCGACCGACAGCTGGCGGGGCGAGATCCGAGACGGAGAAGTCGTCGTCGGCCACGACGAAGCGCTCGACGAGGAGGAGGTGCGGAACGACGAGGGTGCCGAGTCCGATGACGGCGCGCCCGACGATGCGTACGAGGACGAGCATCCCCACGATGAGGACGACGGCCCCGCGTACGACGACGAAGAGCCGCAGGACGAGGAGTTCGTCGACGACGAGGACGAGGAAGGCGACGAGGAAGACGACGAGGACGCCGTGCCGGTGGACGAGTCGGAGCAGCCCGCCATCCGGTGACCGGGCCCGCGCACAGAGCCGCACCGAGACCCCACGGAAAGGCGTGAGACACCGTGTCCGATTCACTCGCCGGCCGTCTGCCGGCCCCGCCCCGAGGGACCGGCCCGGCATACGGGCAGCAGGGCTCGTCGGCCAATCTCGCCGACATCCTGGAAAGGGTGCTGGACAAGGGCATCGTCATCGCCGGTGACATCCAGATCAATCTCCTCGACATCGAGCTGCTCACCATCAAGCTCCGCCTGCTCGTCGCCTCGGTCGACAAGGCCAAGGAGATGGGCATCGACTGGTGGGAGCACGATCCCTCGCTCTCCTCACGGGCCCGCCCCGTGCGTGAGACCGGGGCAGGCCCCGGGCGGGACGCGCTGGCCGACGAGAACGAGCGACTGCGTGCCGAACTGGCCCAGCTGCGGTCGGCGGTCGGAACCCCGGGCTCCGGGGCGGCCGGAGACCGGGCCGCCCCGGCGGAACAGGAGGAGGAACGATGAACACCGGACCGAACCCACTCGTCCGCGTTCCGGGTGAGGGCGCCGGGGAGATGAGTTACGTCTACGCCGTCGGCCGTCAGGGTCCGGCCCTGGACGGGCTCGCCACCCGGCTGCCGGGCGTGGACGGCCGCCCCCTGCGCCCCGTCGACGGAGGGGGGCTGTGCGCACTCGTCTCCCCCGTACCGGCCGACACGTTCGGCGAGCAGGGTCTCACCGCGCAGATGGAGGACCTGGACCGGCTCGAAGCGGTGGCCCGCGCCCACCACGCGGTGGTGGACGCCGCGTTCGCGGAGACCTCCGTCCTGCCGATGCGGCTGGCCACGGTCTATTTGGACGACGCCCGGGTGGCCGACATGCTGGTCCGGCAACGCAGCGAGTTCCAGGAGCTGTTGGGCCGCCTGGAGGGGCACGTCGAACTGGGGGTGAAGGTCTACGCCGATCCCCGCACCGCCGCCGTGCCGGCACAGCCCGCCGCGCCGCCGGCGGGGGCCGGAGCGGGCCGCGCCTATCTGCGCAGGCGCCAGGCGCAGCAGCGCGACAGCCAGGACGTCTACCGGGCGGCATCCGACGTGGCCGCCCGTGCCGCGCGGTTGGCGGAGACGGTGGCTGCCTCACGGGCGGTGCACCGCCCGCAGCAGGGGCAGCTCGCCTCCCGGCCCGGGGTGAACGTGGCCAACGAGGCCTGCCTCGTACCCCGGGAGCACCTGGAGCGGCTCCGCCGGGAACTCTCCATACTGGCCGACGACGTCCCCGGGGTCTCGATCGAGGTGACCGGGCCGTGGGCGCCCTACTCGTTCGCCACCGCCGTGGTGGCGGAGGGCGCGGGCGCGGACGGCGGTGGTCCGCGGTGAGCACGGACACCATCGGCGGCGTTCTCGGCCAGACCGAGCCCCGGGGAGGTCCGCCCGTCGCGCTGATCGACCTCCTGGACCGCCTGCTGAACGGCGGGGCCGTACTCACCGGAGACCTCGTCCTGTCCATCGCCGACGTGGATCTCGTCCACATCAACCTTCGAGCGGTGATCCGGTCGATCACCGGTGAGGAGCCGGGGCCGTGGTGAGGCCGACCTCAGGGTTCGCACCCGAGCCGAGCACGCCGACGGCCAGGAGGAGGTGGACGGGATGACCGAAGGCGACCGTGCGGGAGACGCGGAGGGCACGCCCGCCGCGGCGGCCGAAGAGGTGGCACGCGCCGCGGCCCGGGCGTTCGGGCTCAGCCCCGCGCAACCGGACGACCGCGGCCCCTCGGCGGCGGCCCAGCGACTGCACACCGACCCGGACACCGTGGAGCGGGATCTCATCAAGCTGGTGCTCACCATCGTCGAGCTGCTCCGCCAGCTCATGGAGCGCACGGCGATCCACCGCGTCGACCGGGGCGATCTGAGCGAGCCCCAGGAGGAGCGGATCGGCATGACGCTGATGATCCTGCACGAACGCATGACGGAGCTGTGCGACCGCTACGACCTGACGATGGACGACCTCAATCTCGACCTCGGGCCGCTCGGCTCACTGCTGCCGCACAACGGAGCATGAGCGGGCAGAGCCCAGGTTTCATCGCATCACCCAAGGCAAGGAGGAGGCCATGACCACTGACGACAAGGACGCGAAGAACTCGACCCCGAACAAGGGCAGGACCACCACCGCCGACAAGCCGGCATCGGCCCGCAAGACGGCCGGAACCACGGCCGAGCGGGCCGGCAAGCGGGCCGACGCGACGGCCGACGAGGCGCTGTCCGCGACCGAGAGCGCCAAGGCCGCAGCCGGGAGCGCCAAGGCCGCGGCGGGGAGCGCCAAGGACTCAGCCTCGGACGGCGCCCGGGCGGCCGGTGAGACCACCCGCCGCGTCGGCCGCGCCGCTGCCGCCGGTCTCCAGAGCGGGCAGCACGCCGTGACCGCCAACGCGGCGAAGGCCGCGAGCGCGGCCACCACGGCCTGGACCGTCCTCAAGCACCTGTCTCTTATACACATNATGTGTATAAGAGACAGCTCCAGAGCGGGCAGCACGCCGTGACCGCCAACGCGGCGAAGGCCGCGAGCGCGGCCACCACGGCCTGGACCGTCCTCAAGCACCGTAAGGCGGTCGCCGCCGGGGCCGCGGCAGGGGTGGCCGGTGTCGCCGGGGCGGCGTTCGCCATCGGCCGTTCGACCGCCAGGCCCCCGACGGGCCCGCTGACCAGGCTGGCGCGCGGGCGGATCTGACCGCGGCACGGAGAACGCCGGGCCCGGCACGGGCCAGGACGTGGGGCGGGGCCGGAGAGGATTCTCCGGCCCCGCCCCACGTGCGGACCACGGCGCTCTCCCTCACGTGCGGGCACACCTGTGGCCTCGCCGGCCGGCCCGGTGGCCGTTCCCCGGCTCAGCGGACGGCCACCAGGACGCGGGCCACGGGGCCGCGTCGGCGACCAGCTTCTCGTCGCGGATGACGTCGAGGGTCGCGAGGGCGGCCGAGCAGGCGACGGCGTTCCCGCCGTACATACCGACGTGGGAGCCGGGGCGGGCGGGGCTCATCAGGCCGGCGCGTGCGGCGATCGCCGAGAGGGGAAAGCCGCTCGCCAGGCCCTTGGCCGTCACGAGGATGCCGGGGTCGCGCGACGTCGACGGCGTGCGGAAACGGCGCGACCGCGACGCCCGGCATCAATGGGCAGGCGCGGGCCCGGAAGCCGGAGCCGGCCGTGGATCAGCCGGCCCGCCTCGACGCCCCGGTGACCGGACCGCCTTGTCCAGCCCACCAGTTCGTCGTGGGCGACCTGGTGAGGGGTCTCGCCATGGTGGGCCCCGGGGGGCCGCGTCCGCGTACAGGGCCAGAGCCGCGATCCCCGCGGCCACGTAACTGAAGGCGAACGTCGCCCCCTCCAGGCGTGGGGCGGCGCCGGCGGCCTCCGTACCCCCGTCGTGGTTGGTGCGCTCCAGCTCCTCCGGCGGAGCGGCCGGGCGGACGTCGGCGGCGGCGTGGACCACGGCCTGGGCGTCCCGGGCGAGAGCACGCCCGGCCGTGGCCTCGGTGACCGTGTCGCCGCCCCGAGTGTGCCCCCTGCCCGGCGCGCCCCTCCCTCAAGTGCCTGGCTTGAATTATTCGAACGTTCGAGCGAATATCGCAGGGTGTGGACAGGTCAGCAGGTAGTCGAGGAGCGAGGCGCAGGAGCCGGTGCGGTGGCGTCGCCACTTTCCGGCCTGCTGCCGGGAGGAGGCATGCGCCCTGGTACCGCGGTGGGTACGGGTGGGGATCTGCCCCTGCTGCTGGCGCTGGCCGCTCTGGCGGCAGCGGATTCGGTGGCATGGGCGGCGGTGGGAGTGCCGGAGCTGGGCGGGCTGGCGGCGGCGCAGGCAGGTCTGGATCTGGCCACCGGCCTGGTGGTGAGCGATCCGGGGCCGCGCGCGGCCCCGGTGCTCGCCGTGCTGCTGGAGTCGGTGCCGGTGGTGCTCGTCGGCGCCTCGGTACGGGTGCCGGAGCGGGCGGTACGGCGGCTGCGGGCGGTGATGCGGCGCAGCGGCGCGGTGCTGCTGGCGGCGGGCCGGTGGCCGGGAGCGGACGTGCAGCTCCGGGTGGCGCCGGTGGGCTGGGCAGGGGTGGGCCGGGGGCACGGGCTGTTGCGTGGCCGCCGGGTGACGGCTGTCTCTTATACACATCTCTGATGGC
>NZ_NTGZ01000164.1 GCF_002551245.1 Streptomyces sp. rh34 | reverse complement strand
GTGCGGGACGCCGGGCGGCCGGGGGCGTGGCGGGCCGGTCGAAGAACGCGGTGCCCGCCTTCTCGCCGCTCTCCACGGCCCGGACGGCCGCGAGCAGATCGGCGGCCGTGCCGCTCAGACCCGTGCCGGCGGCGATGGGCGCGGCCTTCTCCGCCTTGCGCTTCTCGATCCGCTCCCGCAGCTCGCGCTGGGCGGCCAACTCGGCCTGCGCCTCCGAGAGCTCGGCGGCGGGAGCGGCTTCGGCGGTCTCCCCGGCCTCCCCGTCCTTCGCGTCGTCCTCTCCGCCCTCCGCGCCGTCCTCCGCGTCCTCCGGAGCGCCCGACGGCTCGGAGCCTTCAGGCGCATCGGGCGCATCAGGTGCTTCGGGCGCGGGCGCTTCGGGCGCTTCGGCGTGCTCGGGGCCTTCGGCACCGGCATCGGGCGGGGACACGGTGTCCTGTGGTGTGTCCGTGCCGACGGTGCCGGGAGTCTCCCCGGGAAGCGCAGTCACAGCGTGCTCCAGTCCTGGTCGGGATAGCGGTGCACGGGCGCCGACACATCGTCGAGCGCCTGGCAGATCTCGTAGGGAAGACTAAGCGCCTCCACCGACAAAGCCTCCGCGAGCTGCCCGGCGTTGCGCGCACCGACGATCGGCGCGGCCACCCCGGGCCGGTCCCGGACCCAGGCGAGCGCCACCTGGAGCGGGCTCGTCGCCAGGCCGTCCGCCGCCGTCGCCACCGCGTCGGTGATGCGGCCCGCCGCGTCGTCGAGATACGGCTCGACGAACGGGGCGAGCCGTGTCGACGCCCCCCGGGAGTCGGACGGGGTGCCCTGGCGGTACTTGCCGGTGAGCACGCCGCGCCCCAGCGGCGAGGACGGCAGCAGCCCGATCCCGAGGTCCAGGGCGGCGGGCAGCACCTCGCGTTCGATGCCCCGCTGGAGCAGCGAGTACTCCATCTGCGTACTGGCCAGCCGGGTGCGCACCCCGGGCGCGGCGAGCTGCCAGGTGGCGGCCTTCGCCAGCTGCCAGCCGCAGAAGTTCGACACGCCCGCGTACCGGACGCGGCCGGAGGACACGGCGAGGTCCACCGCCTGGAGGGTCTCCTCCAACGGGGTCGCCGGGTCGAAGGCGTGGACCTGCCACAGGTCCACGTAATCCGTGCCGAGCCGCTCCAGGGACGCGTCCAGGGCGGCCAGGAGGTGCCCGCGCGAACCGTTGAAGCGGCGATAGGGGTCCGGGACGTTGCCGGCCTTCGTGGCGAGGACCAGATCCTGACGGGGGACCAGGCTCCCGACGAGCCGCCCGAGCAGATACTCGGCCTCGCCGCCCCCGTACACATCGGCGGTGTCCACCAGGGTGCCGCCCGCGTCCCAGAAGGCCTTCAGCTGGTCGGCGGCGTCGTGCTCGTCCGTGTCCCGGCCCCAGGTGAGGGTACCGAGCCCGATCCGGGACACGCGAAGGCCGGTACGGCCGAGATGCCTCTGCTCCATGGGCGCTGAGATTACTGGCCATGGCCCCACCGGGTGGAGGCCTGTGGACAACCGGAGGTCCGCCGGGCCTGCCGGATCTCCGTCACCCGCGCTAGAGTCCGGAGAAAGGGACGTTACTGATCAGTAAGGGGAGCGGTTATGCGGCTCGGCATCAATCTCGGTTACTGGGGCGCCGGCATGGACGGCGACAACCTCGCCGTCGCGCAGGAGGCCGACCGGCTCGGCTACGACGTCTGCTGGGCGGCCGAGGCGTACGGCTCCGACGCCCCGACCGTGCTGACGTGGGTCGCGGCCCGGACCGAGTCGATCGACGTCGGCTCCGCGATCATGCAGATCCCGGCCCGCCAGCCCACCATGACGGCGATGACCGCCGCCACCCTCGACTCGCTGTCCGGCGGCCGCTTCCGCCTCGGTCTCGGGGTCTCGGGCCCCCAGGTCTCCGAGGGCTGGTACGGCGTGAAGTTCGACAAGCCGCTGGCCCGCACCCGGGAGTACGTGGAGATCGTCCGCAAGGCGATGACCCGCGAGCGCGTGTCGTACGAGGGGGCGCACTGGACGCTGCCGCTGCCCGGCGGCCCGGGTAAGCCGATCAAGCTCACCGTGCACCCCCAGCGTGAGCACATCCCGCTCTACATCGCCGCGATCGGCCCCAAGAACCTGGAGCAGACCGGCGAGATCGCCGACGGCGCCCTGCTGATCTTCCCCTCCGCCGAGCACCTGGAGGAGACCGCTATCCAGCCGCTGCGCGCGGGCCGGGAGAAGGCCGGCAGGACGATGGAGGGCTTCGATGTCAGCCCGACCCTGCCGCTCGCCGTCGGCGACGACGTGACCGGCCTCGCCGACATGTTCCGTCCGTACACCGCCCTGTACGTCGGCGGCATGGGCAGCCGGAAGCAGAACTTCTACAACCAGCTCGCCCAGCGCATGGGATACGAGAAGGAGGCCGCCGAGATCCAGGACAAGTACCTCGGCGGGGACAAGGCGGGGGCCGCCGCCGCCGTGCCGCACCAGCTGATCGACCAGACCGCGCTGCTCGGCCCCGTCGAGCGGATCGCCGAGCGGATGCAGGCGTACGCCGCCGCCGGGGTCACCACGCTCAACCTCGCCCCGGCCGGCTTCACCCTGGAGGAGCGGCTCACCGCCCTGCGCGCCGGCACGGACGCCCTGGAGCGCTCCGGACTCGCCTGACGGGTCCCGGGACAGCACTACGGCCGTGGTGGGGGCTCGGGGGTCTTCCCCGCCACGGCCGTCATACGGAACAACGCGTCGCGCGCCCAGGGGTTACGCCGCCGCGTCGGGCGCTGCCCCGGCCCGCTCAGGTTGCTGACCGCCCCGCCGCGCATTTGACTCTTCCTGCGGACTACTGCTCCGCGGACTCCGGCTCCGCGGGCAACGGGTACGGAGGTGGCCGTCATGCTCTCAGCGCGGACCCTGTTCCAGGAGATCCTGGACAACGACGAGTCCTACCGGCTCTTCTGTTCCATCGCCGCGAGCGGCGAGGCCCAGGGCGGCTGGGAGAACGCCCGTATCGCCGCCCTCGTCCCGGAGAGCGGCCGCGGCCTGGCCCCCAAGATCGTCCGGCACGGCGCCGACGAGGACAAGCACGGCCGGATCTTCACCGCGCTCCTGAAGAAGCGCGGACTGCCGCCCGTCGAGGTCCCGCCGGAGACCGACTACACGATGCTCCTGGAACAGCAGGGCATCGGCCTCGCGCACTCCCGGCTGCGTGGCGAGGAGCGGCTCACCGAGCGCGACATCATCACCTATCTGGCCCACAGCCGCGTCACCGAACAGCGCGCGTCCGAGCAGATGCGCCTGCTGCGCCGGCACTTCGCCGACCACTCCGACATCGGCCGCGCGGTGAAGATGATCTCCCGCGACGAGGACAACCACCTCGCCTACTGTCACGAGGAACTCCTCGGGCTCGCCCGCGCCGGGCACGGCCGGACCATCCAGCGGATCATGCGCGAGTGCGCCCTGGCCGAGATCCGCGTCTACCGCGACGTCAGCCTTGCCGTGATGGCCGCCATGGGCCGGGTGCTCGGCTGGTCGCGGCCCAGGGCGGCCGTTCTCGCCGCGGGCATCCACGCGGTGTACGCGTACGAGCGCCTCGTCGGCTGGCGGCGCATGGTGAGCCTGGAGATGCCGCGGCGGCGCGACGCGCTCGGCAGCCCCGCAGCACCGGAACGCGCGTACACCTGAGCGCACCCGGCTCGCGGTCGCCGGGCGCTCAGAGCCAGCCGCGCCGCTTGAACAGCCGGTGGAGACCGAACACGGCGCAGCCCATCGACGCGACCACCGCCGGGTAGGTCCACACCCAGTGCAGCTCCGGCATGTGGTCGAAGTTCATGCCGTAGACGCCCGCCACCATCGTCGGGACGGCGGCCATGGCGGCCCAGGCGGAGATCTTGCGCATGTCGTCGTTCTGCCGCACGCCCATCTGGGCCAGGTGCGCCGACAGGATGTCCGAGAGCAGCCGGTCCAGCCCGTCCACCTGTTCGTTGGCGCGCGTCAGATGGTCGGCCACGTCCCGGAAGAACGGCTGCGCGTGCTCGTGGACGAACGGCACACCCGCCCCCGCGAGCCGGGCCATCGGAGCGGTCAGCGGCCCGGCCGCCCGGCGGAACTCCAGCACCTGCCGTTTGAAGGTGTAGATCCGGGCCGCGGTGTTCTTCGAGTCGCCGCCGCTCGGGGCGAACACCTGCGCCTCCAGCTCCTCCAGGTCGAGCTGGAGCTCGCCGGACACGTCCATGTAGTGGTCCACGACGGCGTCGCTGACCGCGTACAGCACCGCCGTCGGGCCGTGCTTCAGCACCTCGGGCTCGGCCTCCAGCCGACGGCGCACGGCCGCCAGCGGGGCGCCCTCGCCGTGCCGGACCGTCACCACGAACGAGTCGCCTATGAAGACCATCAGCTCGTCGGCGCTGACCGTGTCGCTCTCGGGTTCGTAGACGATCGGCTTGAGGACCACGAACAGGGAGTCGTCGTACACCTCCAGCTTGGGCCGCTGGTGCGCCCGCAGCGCGTCCTCGACGGCCAGCGGGTGCAGTCCGAACTCGCCCCGTACGAGGTCGAACTCCTCCTCCGTCGGCTCGTGCAGCCCGATCCACAGGAAGGCGTCGCGTGCGTCCCGCGCCTCGTCCAGGGCGTCGGAGAAGTCGTCGGGCCGTTCGATGCGGCGCCCGTCCCGGTAGATGGCACAGTCCACGATCACGGCGGGCATTCTTCCCCGTGCCCGGCTCCCGCGCACCTTCGCCGCCCCCCCGAGGCACCCTCTACGCTGGCGAGCATGCCCACGCTGATCCTCGTACGCCACGGACGCTCCACCGCCAACACCGCCGGAGTGCTCGCGGGCCGCACCCCCGGTGTCCTCCTCGACGAACGTGGGGCCGAACAGGCCGCGGCCCTCCCCGCGCGGCTTTCCGCCGTGGACCCGGTCCTCGCCGTCAGCAGCCCCCTGGAGCGCTGCCGGCAGACGCTCCAGCCGCTTCTCGACGCCCGCCCCGGCCTGACCCTGCACACCGAGGACCGCGTCAGCGAGTGCGACTACGGCCACTGGTCGGGGCGGAAGCTGGCCGAACTCGCCGACGAGCCGCTGATGTCCGTCGTCCAGCAGCACCCCTCCGCGGCGGCCTTCCCGGGCGGAGAGTCGATGCGCGCGATGCAGGCCCGCGCCGTCGACGCCGTACGCGACTGGAACGAGCGGGTCGAGGCGGAGCACGGCGAGGACGCCACGTACGTCATGTGCTCGCACGGCGACATCATCAAGTCCCTCGTCGCCGACGCGCTGGGCATGCACCTGGACCTCTTCCAGCGCGTCCACGTCGACCCCTGCTCGGTCACCGCGATCCGCTACACACGGCTGCGCCCCTTCCTCCTGAGGCTCGGCGACACCGGCGACCTCGCCTCCCTGGCCCCCCGTGAGCACTCCGTCGGGGCGGACGCCGCCGCGTCCCCGGCGGACAGTGGCTCGGCGGACGCGACGGTCGGGGGCGGCGCGGGCGCGCCGTGATCGCTCCGGGCAGTAGGGTGGACGCGCCGTAGCGCCACCCAACCAACCATCGAAGCTCAAGGGAGCAGGACGTGTCCCGTCAGGTGTTCCTCTACGACCCACCGGACCGATTCGTGGCCGGTACGGTCGGGTTGCCTGGCCGCCGTACGTTTTTCCTGCAGGCGTCCTCCCAGGGCAGGGTCACCAGCGTCGCCCTGGAGAAGGCCCAGGTCGCCGCTCTCGCCGAGCGGATCGACGAACTGCTCGACGAGGTCGTACGCCGCACCGGGGGCAACTCCCCGGTGCCCGCGGTGGCCCCCACCGACGTCTCCGACACCGCGCCGCTCGACGTTCCCGTCGAGGAGGAGTTCCGGGTCGGCACCATGGCCCTGGCCTGGGACGGCGAGGAACAGCGCATGATCGTCGAGGCGCAGGCCCTCGTCGAACTCGACACCGACTCCGAGGACGACCTCGCGGAGGCCGAGGAGAAGCTCCTCCAGGACGAGGAGAACGGCCCGCCGATGCTCCGCGTCCGGCTCAGCGGCGCCCAGGCCCGCGCCTTCGCCAAGCGGGCCCTGGACGTCATCAACGCCGGCCGTCCGCCGTGTCCGCTGTGCAGCCTGCCGCTCGACCCGGAAGGACACGTATGCCCGCGCCAGAACGGATACCGTCGCGGAGCCTGACGGACACCGAGCTGCTCACCCTGCTCACCGAGGGCACGATCACCGTCCTCGGGCGGGTCGGCGGCGCGTCCAACGCGGTGCTGCACTGCACGGTGGCGTACGAGGGCGAGGAGCGCGCCTGCGCGTACAAGCCGGTCGCGGGGGAGCAGCCGCTGTGGGACTTCCCCGACGGGACCCTCGCCCAGCGGGAGGTCGCCGCGTACGAGATCTCCCGGTCGACCGGCTGGGACCTCGTGCCGCCGACCGTGCTGCGGGAGGGGCCGTACGGGCAGGGCATGTGCCAGCTCTGGGTCGACGGTCCCGCGTCCGGCGAGGACGCGCCCTCGCTGCTGGCGCTCGTCGAGGACGAGGAGCCCGGAGACGGCTGGAAGGCCGTGGGCTTCGCCGACGTGGGGGAGGGGAAGACCGCGCTGCTGGTGCACGCGGACGACGTCCGGCTGCGGCGGCTCGCCGTGCTGGACGCGGTGATCAACAACGGTGACCGCAAGGGCGGGCACCTGCTGACCGCCCCCGGAGGGCGGCTCTTCGGCATCGACCACGGCGTCACCTTCAACGCGGACGACAAGTTGCGGACCCTGCTCTGGGGCTGGGCCGGCGAGCCGCTGACGGAGGAGGCGCTGGCGGTGTTGGGCCGGCTCGCCGGTGAGCTGGCTCCGGGGAACGTCCTCGCCACCCGGATGGCCGAGCTCATCACACCGGCCGAACTGGAGGCCCTGCGGGAGCGGGTCGCCGTGCTGGTCGAGAGCGCTGTGCACCCGCGGCCGAGCGGCCAGTGGCCGCCCATTCCCTGGCCGCCGGTGTAGCAGCCCCTCGAACCCGGCCAGGGTCTACCGCCTGGCGGCGGATTCAGCAAGGGGGCCTCTTCGGACAGGTTTCCGGAGCCGGTTCGTATCCGGAAGCATCGTCCGGTTACGCTCATGACATGCATGCCTGGCCCGCTTCTGAGGTCCCCGCCCTGCCTGGCAAGGGCCGCGACCTTCGGATCCACGACACCGCGACCGGCGGACGGATCACCCTTGACCCCGGTCCCGTCGCCCGCATCTATGTCTGCGGCATCACGCCGTACGACGCGACCCACATGGGTCATGCGGCGACCTACAACGCGTTCGACCTCGTTCAGCGCGTGTGGCTCGACACCAAGCGGCAAGTTCACTATGTCCAGAACGTGACCGACGTGGACGATCCGCTGCTGGAGCGGGCCGTGCGCGACGGTCAGGACTGGACCGAGCTCGCGGAGCGCGAGACGGCGCTCTTCCGCGAAGACATGACCGCCCTGCGGATGCTGCCCCCGCAGCACTACATCGGAGCGGTCGAGGCGATACCCGGGATCGTGCCCCTCGTCGAACGCCTCCGGGACGCGGGCGCCGCCTACGACCTGGACGGCGACACCTACTTCTCCGTCGACGCCGACCCGCACTTCGGCGAGGTCTCCGGCCTCGACGCCGAGGCGATGCGCCTGCTCTCCGCCGAGCGCGGCGGCGACCCGGAGCGTCCCGGCAAGAAGAACCCCCTCGACCCGATGCTCTGGACGGCCGCCCGTCCGGGGGAGCCGAGCTGGGACGGGGCTTCCCTGGGCGAGGGCCGCCCGGGCTGGCACATCGAGTGCGTCGCCATCGCGCTCGACCACCTCGGCATGGGCTTCGACATCCAGGGCGGCGGCTCCGACCTCGCCTTCCCGCACCACGAGATGGGCGCTTCCCACGCCCAGGCGCTGACCGGCGAGCACCCGTTCGCCAAGGCGTACGTCCACGCCGGAATGGTCGGCCTGGACGGCGAGAAGATGTCCAAGTCGCGCGGCAACCTGGTCTTCGTCTCGACGCTGCGCCGTGACGGAGTGGACCCGGCGGCCCTCCGGCTCGCCCTGCTCTCCCGCCACTACCGCTCCGACTGGGAGTGGACCGACCAGGTGCTGGCCGACGCCGTCGAGCGCCTCGCGCGCTGGCGGGCCGCCGTCTCGCGCCCCGACGGGCCGTCCGCCGACGCGCTGGTCGAGGAGGTCCGCGAGGCCCTGGCGGACGACCTGGACAGCCCTTCGGCACTCGCCGCGGTGGACCGCTGGGCCGCGCTCCAGGGCTCGGAGGGCGGCACGGACGAGGGCGCGCCCGGCGTCGTCTCGCGCACCGTCGACGCCCTGCTGGGGGTCGCGCTGTAGGACGGAGCGCGGCTCCCGCCGCCCGATCCGATCATCCGGACCGGTCCTGGACTTCTCCACGAAGTTCGGGGCCGGTTCCCTTTTGCCCATGGTCATGTGCTCGAAGTTGCGCTAAAAGCTCACTATGCAAACATCAACGCGCATGAGAGCGGTAGTGGCTACTGCGCTGCTCGGACTGTTCGCGGCCCTCGCGGGACCCGGCGGGGCCCACGCCGACGAGGCCCCGCCGGCGAGCACGGAGACCACCACGGTCGGGAACGTGACCGGATTCCGGGCGGACGGGGCGGTGTACCGGCTCAGCGCCGGGCAGGCAGAGGCCCGGGTCAGCTTCGTCTCGGAGGAGACCTTCCGCATCGAACTCGCCCCCGACGGAAAGTTCACCGACCCCACCGGCGACGACATCGTCCTGCCGCAGGGCGAGCCGCCCCGCACCCGCTGGAAGGACCGAGGGGACCGCTACGACCTGTCGACGGGCGACGTCACCCTGCGGGCCTACAAGAAGCCGCTGCGCTTCGCCCTGCACCGGGCGGACGGCAGCCGCGTCTGGTCCGAGGCGAAGGGGCTGAGCTGGACCGGCGAGCAGACCGTCCAGACGCTGGCCCGGGGGGCCGGGGAGCAGTTCTACGGGGCCGGGATGCAGAACGGCCGCGGCAACACCTCCCACCGGGACAAGACCGTCGAGGTCGCCGTCGACTACAACTGGAACGACGGCGGCCACCCCAACTCCGTCCCGTTCTACCTCTCATCGGCCGGCTATGGCGTCTTCCGCAACACCTACGCACCCAACACCTACGCGTTCACCGACCCGGTGACGGCCGGCGCGAAGGAACAGCGCTTCGACGCCTACTACTTCGCCGGCGACGGGGCCAAGGACGTCATCGGCCAGTACACCGACCTCACCGGCAAGCCCTTCCTGCCGCCCGTGTACGGCATGGAGATCGGCGACGCCGACTGTTACCTCCACAACGCCAACCGGGGCGAGCGCCGCACCCTGGACTCGCTGAAGGTCGCCGACGGATACGTCGAGAACGACATGCCCAACGGCTGGATGCTCGTCAACGACGGCTACGGCTGCGGCTACGAGGACCTGGAGAAGACCGCCCAGGGCCTGAAGGACCGCAGGATGGAGCTGGGCCTGTGGACCGAGGACGGCATCGAGAACCTCGCCGCCCAGGTGAAGGCCGGGCAGCGGGTCGCCAAGCTGGACGTCGCCTGGGTCGGCGAGGGCTACAAGTTCGCCCTCGACGGCTGCAAGGACGCCTACCAGGGCATCGAGGACAACAGCGACGCCCGGGGCTTCACCTGGGCCCCCGAGAGCTGGGCGGGCGCGCAGCGCTGCGGAGTCCAGTGGTCCGGCGACCAGTCCGGCACCTGGGAGTACATCCGCTGGCAGATCCCCACCTACGCGGGCGCCACGATGTCCGGCCTCGCCTACACCACCGGTGACGTCGACGGGATCTTCGGCGGCAGCGCCAAGACGTACACCCGCGACCTCCAGTGGAAGATGTTCCTCGGCACCACGATGACCATGGACGGCTGGGCCGCCACGGACAAGCAGCCCTGGCGCCACGGGGAGCCGTACACCTCGATCAACCGCGACTACCTCAAGCTCAAGGAGTCGCTGCTGCCCTACCAGTACTCCTACGCCCACGAGGCCACCAAGACCGGAGTCGGCATGGTCCGCCCGCTGGTCCTCGAATACCCGGACGACCCGAAGGCGTCGACGGAGGCCGCGAAGTACGAGTTCCTCTCCGGCGAGCACTTCCTCGTCGCACCCGTCTACCAGGACAGCACCGAGCGCAAGGACATCTACCTCCCCGAGGGCACTCGGATCGACTACTGGAGCGGCCGCACCTACGAGGGCCCCACCACCATCGACACCTACGGCGCCCCGCTCGACACCCTCCCGCTCTTCGTGAAGGCGGGCGCGGCCGTCCCGATGTGGCCGGGCATCCGCTCCTACCGCGACCGCACCGCCGACTCCCCGCTGGCCTGGGACGTCTACCCGCAGGGCAACACCTCCTTCACCCTGTACGAGGACGACGGCGTCACCCGCCGGCACCGGGACGGCGCGTACGCCACCCAGCGCGCCGACGTCCGGGCCCCCGAGCGCGGCGCCGGCGACGTCTCCGTCACGATCAACGAGAGCCGGGGGAGCTTCACCGGCCAACAGACCGAGCGGCCCTACGAGTTCACCGTCCACACCGGCTCCGAGCCCCGCAAGGTGAAGCTGGGCCGGACGCTGCCCGAACTGACCTCGAAGAGCGCGTACGACAAGGCCACGCAGGGCTGGTGGTACGACCGCGACGACCGGGGCGGCGTGGTGCACGTGAAGACCGCGCCCCTGCGCACGGACAAGAAGTTCACGGTGAAGCTCCAGGGCACCAGCGCGGTCGGCGGCACGCGGGCGTCGGCGGCCGCCGTCCTCGGCGCCCCCGCGGGTCAGGAGGCCGGCGCCGGGACGCCCGGCACGGTCCTGGTCGACGTGACCGCGGGCAGCTCCGACCTCACCGACACCACGGTCTCCCTCCAGGTCCCCGAGGGCTGGAAGACCGCCGCGGCGAAGGTCCCCGGGCGGATCCCGGCGGGCGCCACCCGCCGGGTCGAGGTGGCGGTCACCCCGGCGAAGGACGCCGGGGTACGGGAGACCACGCTGACGGCCCTCGCCCGCTACCGGGCCGCCGGCGACGACCGCACGAGTCAGCGGCGGCTCGCCGTCTCCGTCATGCCGCCGCCGCCCGAGGGCGAGGCCTGGGCGAGCGACCTCGTCTGGCTCTCCGAGACCAACGGCTACGGTCCGGCCGAACGCGACCGGTCCAACGGGGAGTCGGGCGCGAGCGACGGGAAGACGCTGACGCTCGCGGGAACGACGTACGCGAAGGGGATCGGCACCCACGCCGACTCCGACATCGCGCTCCACCTCGGCGGCCGGTGCACCGCGTTCACCGCCGATGTCGGGATCGACGACGAGATCAACGGCTACGGGGAGGTCGCGTTCTCCGTGGAGGGCGACGGCAAGGTGCTGTGGACCTCGCCGAAGCTGACCGGGGCATCGGCGACCCTGCCGGTGGACGTGAAGCTCGACGGCGTACGCCAGGTGCGGCTGAAGGTCACCGACACCAACGGGTCCAAGACCGGCGACCACGGCGACTGGGCGGCGGCGAGGTTCCGCTGCGCCTGAGCCGTACCCGGACCCACGAACAGGAGCGCCGCACGGGATCGTCTCCCGTGCGGCGCTCCGTGGTTCGCCACCGCTGTGCGGTCAGTCCTCGTCGGGAGTGTCCCCGGATCCTTCGCCGGGGTTGCCCCCCGACGCCTCGTCAGGCCCCTTGGCACCCTTGTCGTCGGAGGTCTTCCCCCGCCCCGTCTCCGGACGCGGCGGCTTCGGCGGGCGGGTGCGGCCACTGGTGGGATCGCGCAGATACGGCACGTCCCCGGTCTCCGTCGCGTGGCCGCCCGGCCCCTGCCCGGGGCCGCCGTCCCGCCGTCGCAGATAGCGCTCGAACTCCCGGGCGATGGCCTCGCCGGACGCCTCGGGCAGCTCCGCGGTGTCCCGCGCCTCCTCCAGCGTCTGCACGTACTCGGCGACCTCGCTGTCCTCCGAGGCCAGCTGATCCACCCCGAGCTGCCAGGCCCGTGCGTCCTCGGGCAGTTCGCCCAGCGGGATCCGCAGCCCGATCAGGTCCTCCAGCCGGTTCAGCAGGGCCAGCGTCGCCTTGGGGTTCGGCGGCTGCGACACATAGTGCGGCACCGCCGCCCAGAGGCTGACCGCGGGCACCCCGGCGTGCGTGCACGCCTCCTGGAGGACCCCGACGATGCCCGTGGGGCCCTCGTACCGCGTCTCCTCCAGGTCCATCGTCCGCGCCAGATCCGCGTCCGAGGTGACCCCGCTCACCGGCACCGGCCGGGTGTGCGGGGTGTCGCCGAGCAACGCGCCCAGGATGACGACCATTTCGACGCCCAGCTCATGGGCGAAGCCGAGGATCTCGTTGCAGAACGACCGCCAGCGCATCGACGGTTCGATGCCGCGCACCAGGACCAGGTCCCGCGGCTTCTCCCCGCCCACACGCACCACGGACAGCCGCGTCGTCGGCCAGGTGATCTTCCGCGTCCCGCCGTCCAGCCACACCGTGGGCCGGTTGACCTGGAAGTCGTAGTAGTCCTCGGCGTCCAGCGCCGCGAACACCTCGCCCTTCCACTCCCGGTCCAGATGACCGACCGCTGTGGAGGCGGCGTCCCCGGCGTCGTTCCAGCCTTCGAACGCGGCCACCATGACCGGGTCGATCAGCTCGGGCACCGACTCGAGCTCGATCACCCGGGCCTCCTTCCGATGTCTCCATACGTACGGAGCAACCTTACGGCTTCCGGGGCCCCCCACCGCAGCCCTCTTGCACGGCCGGGTGAACCCTGCCACCAGGAGTGGATCACCGGGTGGATCAGTGCATCATGGCCCCCGGCACGGCGGCCGGCCGCTTCCCGTTGGTACCGGTGCGGCTCCCGTCGGAACCGGGGCGGCTCCCGTGGGAAGCCGCCCCGTCCTCGTACGTGAGGGTCAGTCCTTCTCGGCCAGCAGCTTCTCGACGCCGGCGCGGACGTCGTCCGTCGCCAGGCCCCGGATCGTCAGCGTGGTCCGGCGGCGCAGCACGTCCTCCGCCGTCTCGGCCCACTCGTGGTCCCGGGCGTAGGCGACCTGGGCCCAGATCTCCGGGGCGTCCGGGTGGACGCGCTCGGCCAGTTCCGGGCTCTCGTTCGCCAGGCGGGCGATGTCGAAGGCGAGCGAGCCGTAGTGCGTGGCCAGGTGCCGGGCGGTGTCCGGCGCCATCCGGGGGCCGGGAGTGCCGCCGTCGACGAGCAGCCGGTGCGCGACCGCGTTCGGGTTGGCGATGCCGGGCAGCGGCAGCTTCCTCGGCAGCCGGTTCATCGGCTCCATGTCCTCGGCCAGCGGGTGCCCCGGCAGGGCGGCCAGCTTGTTCATCACGGTGCGGCCGATGTGGCGGAACGTCGTCCACTTGCCGCCGGCGACCGACAGCATCCCGCCGCGGCCCTCCGTGACGACCGTCTCGCGCTTGGCCTTTGACGTGTCGCCCGGTCCGCCGGGCAGCACCCGCAGACCCGCGAAGGAGTACGTGATCAGATCGCGCGACAGCTGCTGGTCCTTGATCGAGAACGCCGCCTCGTCGAGGATCTGCGCGGTGTCCGCCTCGGTCACCGCGACATCGGCCGGATCGCCCTCGTACTCCTCGTCCGTGGTGCCGAGGAGCAGCATGTCCTCCCACGGCAGGGCGAACGTGATCCGGTACTTGTCGATCGGGGTGGCCAGTGCCGCCCGCCACGGCCGGGTCCGCTTGAGGACCAGGTGCGCGCCCTTGGAGAGGCGGATGGAGGGGGCCGCGTTCGGGTCCTCCATCTTCCGCAGGTGGTCGACCCAGGGGCCGGTGGCGTTCAGTACGAGGCGGGCGGTGACGCCGAACTCCGTGCCGTCGGAGCTGTCCTTCAGGTCGGCGCCGGTGACCCGGCCCCGGGTGAAACGCAGACCCGTGACAGCCGCGTGGTTGAGGACGACCGCGCCCGCGTCGACGGCGGCGCGGACCGTCATCAGGGCCATGCGGGCGTCGTTCATCTGGTCGTCGCCGTAGACCGCGACGGCCTTCAGGTTGTCGGTGCGCAGCTCGGGGACGTCGCGCTGGGCCTTGGCCGGGCTGATCACATGGCCGACGCCGTCGCCGAACGCGGAGAGCGCGGAGTAGGCGAAGACGCCCGCGCCGAGCTTGGCCGCGCCGTGCGGGCCGCCCTTGTAGACCGGCAGGTAGAAGGTGAGCGGGTTGGCCAGGTGCGGGGCCACCTCGCGGGAGACCGCGCGGCGCTCGAAGTGGTTCTCCGCGACCAGCTTGACCGCGCCGGTCTGGAGGTAGCGCAGACCGCCGTGGAGCAGCTTGGAGGAGGCGGAGGAGGTGGCGCCGGCGAAGTCACCGGCGTCCACCAGAGCCACCCGCAGCCCGGACTGCGCGGCATGCCAGGCGGTGGAGATGCCCAGGATGCCGCCGCCGATGACCAGGAGGTCGTACGTGGCCCGGGACAGCTGCTCCCGGGTCTCGGCGCGGCTCGGCAGCGAGCCGGAGGCCGGGTGCGTTCCGAGGGCGGGAACGCTCTGCAGGGTGGTCATGGTGATGCTCCTCGTCAGCTTTCTTCGTCCTCGATCCAGCCCATGGTCCGTTCGACGGCCTTGAGCCAGCTCTTGTACTCGCGGGCACGGGTGTCCGCGTCCATGCGGGGTGTCCACTCGGCGGCCCGGCGCCAGTTGGCGCGCAGCGCGTCGGTGTCCGGCCAGAAGCCGACGGCGAGACCGGCGGCGTAGGCGGCGCCGAGGCAGGTGGTCTCGGCGACCATGGGGCGCACCACGGGTGCGTCCAGGAAGTCGGCGAGCGTCTGCATCAGCAGGTTGTTGGACGTCATGCCGCCGTCGACCTTGAGCGCGGCCAGCTCGACGCCGGAGTCCTTCGTCATGGCGTCGCTGATCTCGCGGGTCTGCCAGGCGGTGGCCTCCAGGACGGCACGGGCGATGTGCGCCTTGGTGACGTAGCGGGTGAGACCGGCGATCACCCCACGGGCGTCGGGACGCCAGTAGGGGGCGAAGAGGCCGGAGAACGCGGGCACGACGTACGCGCCGCCGTTGTCCTCGACCGAGGAGGCCAGCGTCTCGATCTCGGCGGCCGACTTGATCAGGCCCATCTGGTCGCGCATCCACTGCACCAGCGAGCCGGTGACCGCGATGGAGCCCTCCAGCGCGTACACCGGGGGCTTGTCGCCGATCTGGTAGCCGACGGTGGTGAGCAGCCCGTTGTACGAGTTCACCGGGGTACCGCCGGTGTTCATCAGCATGAAGGTGCCGGTGCCGTACGTGGACTTGGCCTCGCCCTCGGCGAAACAGGTCTGGCCGAAGAGCGCCGCCTGCTGGTCGCCGAGCGCGGAGGCGACCGGGATGCCGTCGAGGATGCCGCCCTTGGCGTGGCCGTACACCTCGGCGGAGGAGCGGATCTCGGGGAGGACCGCGGCCGGGATGCCGATGGAGGCGAGGATCTTCTCGTCCCACGCCATGGTGTGCAGGTTCATCAGAAGGGTGCGCGAGGCGTTGGTGACGTCGGTGACGTGCACACCGCCGTCGGTGCCGCCGGTGAGGTTCCAGATGACCCAGGAGTCCATGGTGCCGAAGAGGATGTCGCCGGCCTCGGCGCGCTCGCGCAGCCCCTCGACGTTGTCGAGCAGCCAGCGGACCTTGGGCCCCGCGAAGTACGAGGCGAGCGGCAGCCCGGTCTCCCGGCGGAACCGGTCCTGGCCCACGTTGCGGCCGAGCTCCTTGCAGAGCGCGTCGGTGCGGGTGTCCTGCCAGACGAGGGCGTTGTGCACCGGCTCACCGGTGTTCTTGTCCCACATCAGCGTCGTCTCGCGCTGGTTGGTGATGCCGATCGCCTTGACGTCGGCGGAGGTGATGCCGGCCTTGACGATCGCCCCGGCGACGACCTCCTGGACGTTCTCCCAGATCTCGGTCGCGTCGTGCTCGACCCAGCCCGGCTTCGGGAAGATCTGCTCGTGCTCCTTCTGGTCGACGGAGACGATCCGGCCGTCCTTGTCGAAGACGATGCAGCGGCTGGAGGTGGTGCCCTGGTCGATGGCCGCGATGAACGGCCCGGTGCCGTGGGTGCCGGTGGTGTGTGCGTCGGTCACGGTGTGCTCCCGGAAGTCTGTGAAAGGAAGAGGTGCGGCTCGGACTAGGCGAAGGCGAGGTTGTAGAGCCCGCCGGCGAGGGCGCCGCCGATGAGCGGACCCACGATGGGTACCCACGCGTAGCCCCAGTCCGAACCACCCTTGTTCGGCAGCGGCAGCAGGGAGTGCACGATGCGCGGACCGAGGTCGCGGACCGGGTTGATGGCGTAGCCGGTCGGGCCGCCGAGCGAGAGGCCGATGCCGACGACGACCAGGGCGGTGATCAGCGCGCCGAGCACGCCGAGGCCGGTGCCCTCGTTGTTCAGGCCCTGGGTAAGGATCGCCAGGACCAGCACGGCGGTCGCGATGATCTCCGTGATCACGTTCTGCACGCCGTTGCGGATCTCCGGACCGGTGGAGAAGATCCCGAGCACCGGGCCCGCCTTCGGAGCGGCGGCCCGGTCGACCATGCCCTCGTCGGTGGGCTTGGTCCCGATGATCTCCGGGTCGGTCAGATGGGCGTGGAACTGGCCGTAGTAGACCGCCCAGACCAGCAGGGCGCCGATCATCGCGCCGACCAGCTGCGAGAAGAGGTACAGGGGGACGTCGCCCCACGCGGTGCCGCCCTCGATGGCGAGGCCGACCGTGACCGCGGGGTTGAGGTGGGCGCCCGATACGCCGCCGGCGAGATAGGCGCCGGTCAGCACGGCGAAACCCCACCCGAAGGTGATGGCCAGCCAGCCCGCGTCCCGGGCCTTCGAGCTCTTCAGCGTGACGGCGGCACAGACACCGCCGCCGAGCAGGATGAGTATGGCGGTACCTATGGTCTCGCCGATGAAAATGTCGGAGCTGGACACCCGCGACTCCTTTGTCCTTCGTCCAGGGGAGAGCGGAGCACCGGTCCTGCCGGTGTTCCGCGCCCCAGATGGGTATCCACGAAGCGTGGGCAGCCCACCTGTAAGGGCTTGACCGGCCCTTGGCACCGTCACACCCTAACGCGTATTGCCGTTAGGCGTTCGACAATGCCGACCGTTGAACGGCAGTGTTTCCCCCAGGTGAACGAAGCGTCAAGGGTTCTGTGGCGCACGACTCGGTGCGCGACGCGATCGTTACCGGCGGGCCCGGGCACCCCGGGGCGCGAGCGGGCACGGGTCGGACGGAGTGCGAGGAGGGGCGGCCGTGCGCACCGCTCAGAAGCGGCCGGCGCCCAGGTCCCGGGAGACCGCGCGGGCGCAGTCGCGGACGGCCGCGATCAGCTCGGGGC
>NZ_NTGZ01000163.1 GCF_002551245.1 Streptomyces sp. rh34 | reverse complement strand
GAGACAGGCACCACATCGCCGGGCAGCCCGTCGGGCGAACAGCGCGCCAGCTGGGCCAGGGCCGCGAGCCGCAGCCCCGGGGAGTGAGCCCGGGACGCCAGTCGGCCCAGCCACTCCGCGACCCGCCCCGCCAGCGGCCGGTGCCGCAGCGCGACCCGCCCGGCGGCCTCCACGAGCGCGAGCCGCACCTCCTCGTCGGGCTCCACCGGCAGCCGCTCCCGCAGCAGCGTGAGCACCCGCACGGGGTGCCGGTGCAGCGTGGCGAGCGCCAGCGGGGCCGCGAGCCGCACCCCGGGGTCCTCGTCGGCGATCAGCTCGAAGAACACCCCCGCGCCCGCGGTGACCGCCGCCGCCGCCATCGCGTAGTTCGCGGCGCCCTCGATCTCGTCCTCGTCGATCTCCGCCTCGTCGTCCTCGTCGAGGTCGAAGCCGCCGATGCTGGTGAGCAGTTCGACCACGCTGCCGCGGTCCTGCACCCCCGGGTCCACGGCCAGCTCGAACAGGAACGGGATGCACGCGAGCGTGCACGCGTACACATCGCCCTGGTGGTGCACCGCGCCGTACATGCCGTCGAGCGCCGCCTCCCGCTCCGCCGGATCTTCGGAGGCGAGCCCGCGCAGGAGCTCCGGCACATCGTCGGCAGGCCCGTAGGCATGCTCCATCGAGGCCCAGTCGACCTCGTCGATCCCCGAGAACACGCCATCCCCTCCCCACGATCACGACAGCGTCCGGACCGGCGCGCCCGTGGCGCGCCCGTCCGTCACACCCCTCCCGGCGCGCCCCGGAGAAAGCGCCTGCGCAGAGTGTGCACCACGGGTCCGACAATCCACCCGCCACTTGTGGCCTTTCCTCGCGCCGTAACGAGGTCATGACCCGGTCAAGACGATTCGGCTGTGGATACCCGTGAACCGGGGCGTGTCACGCGGGCAGCGGACGCGCTTGCCCCGGGTCGTACAGCGGGGCGAGCAGGTCGCCGTGCCGGTCCAGCCGGGCGGCCATGTCCTCGGCACGGAACACCAGGGCGCCGGCCTCCCGGCACCCCGCGACCTCGTCCCAGGTGACCGGGGCCGACACGGTGGGCTCGGACCGGGCGCGCAGGGTGTAGGGCGTGGCGGTCGTCTTCGCCGCGGCGTTCTGGCTGAAGTCGACGAAGACCTTGCCCGGCCGCAGGGCGCGCTTCATCCGGTGCAGGGCCAGCCCCGGAAGGGCCGCCTCCGCCTCCACGGCGAGCCGTTTCGCGTACGCGGACGCCTCGCCGGACGGGATGGGTTCCAGCGGGACCAGCAGGTGCATCCCCTTGGACCCGGACGTCTTCGCGTACGCGGCAAGCCCGTCGGCCGCGAGGCGCTCCCGCAGCCAGAGCGCCACCGCGCAGCACTCCACGACGGTCGCGGGGGAGCCGGGGTCCAGGTCGAAGACCATGCGGTCGGCGATCTCCGGCGCATCCGTGCGCCACTGCGGGGTGTGGAACTCCACCACCAGGTTGGCCGCCCACATCAGGGAGGCCAGATCCCGCACGACCACCTGCCGGGCGCCGGGGGCCTCGCTCCGCGGAACGGCGGTGGTCTCCACCCAGGCGGGCGTACCGGGCGGCGGATTCTTGGTGAAGAAGACCTGGCCGTCCGGCCCGTCCGGGTAGCGCAGGAAGGACACGGGGCGATCGCGCAGATGGGGCAGGATCACGCTGCCCGCGGTGGCCGCGTAGTAGTGCAGCACCTCGCCCTTGGTCGTCCCGGTGGCCGGATACAGGACCTTGTCGAGATTGCTGAGCGAGACCCGTCGCCCCTCCACGTCGGTGATCGGCGTCATACGATAAGAATCACACGAAATCACGCCAAAGCGTCTGCAACGCCTCAAGGGTGCTCAACGGTCGGCAAGGGGTGAACGGTGAGGTCCATATGGAACGGCGCGATCTCCTTCGGGCTGGTCAGCATCCCGATCAAGCTGGTCAACGCCACCGAGAACCACTCGATCAGCTTCCGGCAGATCCACCTCGCCGACGGTGGCCGGATCCGGTACCGCAAGGTCTGTGAACTGGACGAGGAGGAGGTCTCCGGCGGCGAGATCGGCAAGGCCTACGAGGACGCCGACGGCACGATGATCCCGATCACCGACGAGGACCTCGCCCAGCTCCCGCTGCCCACGGCGAAGACCATCGAGATCGTCGCCTTCGTGCCCGCCGACCGGATCGACCCGCTCCAGATGGACGCGGCGTACTACCTCTCCGCCAACGGGGTCCCGGCCGCCAAGCCGTACACCCTGCTCCGAGAGGCCCTCAAGCGCAGCAACAGGGTCGCCGTCGCCAAGTACGCCCTGCGCGGCCGCGAACGGCTCGGCATGCTCCGCGTCGTGGACGACGTGATCGCCATGCACGGACTCCTGTGGCCCGACGAGATCCGCGCGCCCGAGGAGGCCGCGCCGGACGGCGACGTCACGGTCCGGGACGCCGAACTCGACCTGGCGGACGCCCTGATGGACACCCTCGGCGAGGTCGACATGGACAGCCTCCACGACGACTACCGGGAGGCGGTGGAGGAACTCGTCGCCGCGAAGGCCGCCGGCGAGAGCGTGCTCCCGGACGAACCCGAGGACACCGGCGGCGGCAAGGTCATCGACCTGATCGCGGCCCTGGAGAACAGTGTGCGGGCGGCCAGGAGCTCCCGGGACGACGAGGGCGACGGCGACATGGCCGACGTCCACCCCTTCACGAAGGCGTCGTCGTCGAAGACGTCCGGGAAGACCGCGCGGACCACCGGAACCGCGAAGAAGGCCACGTCGACGACGAAGAAGTCCGCGGGGAGCCGAACGACGGCGAAGAAGGCCACCGCGAAGAAGAGCACGGCGAAGAAGAGCACGGCGAAGAAGAGCACGGCGAAGAAGCGGACGTCGTCGAGCGGCGGCGGCACAGCGGCGAAGAAGACGACATCATCCCGCAAACGCACCTCGGCCTGACGGACGCGCCTGACGGAGAGACGCGCCTGACGGCGAGACGCGCCTGACGGATGCGTGCCGGAGGACGGGCCTGGCGGCGAAGAGGCCCGAGACCGAAGCCCCCTGACGTCATCTCGACACCTCGGCCCGACGGCACCGCGTGGACGGACCACGGCCGATGGCGTGCTGCGGCCCGGGCGGCATGGCCACCGGCGACCTGGCCGCCCCGCGACCTGGCGGCCCGGCCGTCGGCACGGCCCCGCGGCCCCGCTGTCGTACGCCCCCCGTACGCTACGGCCCATGAGCGCAGACGCCCCCTCGGGACGGGTGATCGACGGCCGTTTCACGCTGCTGGAGCGGCTCGGCAGCGGCGGCATGGGCATGGTCTGGCGGGCCCGCGACGAGGCGCTCCACCGTGATGTCGCCCTCAAGGAGGTGCGGCCCCCGGACCCGGCGCTCGCGGAGTACGACCCCGAAGGCGCCCGCACCCTGCGCGCCCGGGTGCTGCGCGAGGCCCGTGCCCTGGCCCGGGTCGACCATCCATGCGTGGTCACCGTCCACCACATCGTCGACCCCGGCGAGGACGGCTACCCGTGGATCGTGATGGAGCTGGTGGCCGGCCCCTCCCTGCACGACCGGCTCGCCGACGGGCCCATGGAGCCCGCCGAGGCCGCCGAACTGGGACGCGGCATCCTCTCCGCCCTCCGTGCCGCCCACGCCTCCGGCATCCAGCACCGCGACGTCAAGCCCGCCAACGTGCTGCTGCGCACCGACGGCCGCCCCGTCCTCACGGACTTCGGCATCGCCGCCATCCGCGAGTCGACCAGCCTCACCATGACGGGCGCCCTCATCGGCTCGCCCGACTACATAGCCCCCGAGCGGATCCGGGGCACCGAGGGCGACCCGTCCTCCGACCTCTGGTCCCTCGGCATGATGCTGTACGTCGCCGTGGAGGGCCGCCACCCGCTGCGCCGGGCCACCACCCTCGCCACGCTGGCCGCCGTGCTCGACGAGGAGATCCCGCCGCCGGTACGGGCCGGGTCCCTCGCCCCGGTGCTGAAAGCGCTCCTCACCAGGGACCTCCCGGCCCGCCCGGACGCCGAGGCCCTCGACCGCCTGCTGGCCGAGGCCGCGCGCACGGCCGGGGGCCCGGCCCCGACGCCCACGGAGCCCGTACGGGAACGGCCCGCGTCCGCACACCCCGGGTCCGTGCACGCCACGCCCACGCCGACGGCCTCCGCGCCCCCGCCCGGTCCCGGTCCGGCCAACCCCTACCAGCGGGCCGCCCCCGGCCTCTCCCTCACCCCGGAAGAGCGCCAGAGCCGGGTCCTGCGCCGCGTCCGGATGATCAGCGCCGCCTCGTCCGTCGTCTCGGCCGTGGTGATCGCGGGCGTCGTCCTCTGGATGGTCGACCCGTTCTCCTCCCAGGGCTCCGAGGGCGACGACCGCCCCCGCGACACGGCGAGCGCGCCCCGGGCCTCCGTTCCGGCACCGGACCCGGCAGCCGGAGATTCCGACCCCTCCGGTGCCTCCGACGCGCCCGGCGAGAAGGACCTACCGGAGGCCGAGGATCTGCTGACCCCGGACGGGGCGCGGGCGGCGATCGAGGCGATGAAGCCGCTCATGGGCGGGACGAAGGTCACCGCCTTCACCCTCTACGGTGAGCACGCGCACGCCGACGCGCCGCTGAAGTCCAACGCCGCGCTGTACGACCGCTTCAGCTACCGCGACGGCCGGGCGAAGAACGACGACATGGGCGGCACCCTGATGTCCCGGACCACGACGGTGGACCTGAACTCCGTCGACTGGGACGCGCTGCCCGCCCTGCTGAAAGCGGCGGAGCGGACGCTCAACATCCCGGAGCCGGAGAGCCGTTACGTGATCGTGGATCCCTCGTCGCCCTTCCACGACGACCGCCCGGTGCTGCGCGTCTACGTCTCCGACACGCACGGCGGCGCCCACCTCACCGCGGAGCTGGACGGACGGGTCATCGAGAGGAGCCCGCGCCCCAAGGGCTGAGCACCGGCTCGATCGGGTCCGGAAGCAGGGGCAGGTCCAGCCCGAACGGATTCCGCTCGATGACGTAGGTGCAGCTGGTGTACGTGTAGCCCGGCTGGACCTTCGACCCCGATGAGTAGCTGTCCACCCGGGCGGTCGCGCCGGTGCCGTGCTTGTAGAGGAAGTGGTACTCCCCGGCGGGCAGCCGGAGCCGTGCCTTCGGGTAGCTCCTGCCGCTCGCCTTGCAGGCCCGCCGCGCTCCGGCGGAGGCGCTGTACCGCTCACAGCCCGCGCAGGCCTTCAGCGTGACGGTGCCGGTGACCGGACCGGTGTAGAGCACTTCGACGGAGTTCGGCGCGTCATTGCTGATGACCAGCTCCATCCGGGCCCCGCCGGGCCGCTTCGACGGCGGTAGCCGCTTGCCCGCCGCCGGGCGGTCGTCGGCGATCTCCGCTGCTATGGCGATGTTCCGCGCCTGCCGCACCCGCCCGTCGCTCTTGTACGTCCGCGCGAAGTCGGTCAGCGTCGTGCGCGCGTCGCCGAACTTCTCGTCCTCGAACTGGTCGACCCCGCAGGCGTACACCCCGTTCACGACACCCTTGTCGGCATCGGCGCGCAGCGCCTTCACGTCCTCGGCGGGCAGGTCGGACGCGGTGGCGCCGAGGCTCCGCAGCACCGTGGTGGCCGCACATGGCTCGGTCCCCTTCAACGCCGCGACCTGGTCCTTGATCCGCTTCCCGATCGCCGGGCCCACCTGCCGCGCGGAGGCGGAATCGGGGAACGTGCGCAACAGCTCGCCCAGCTCCGCGCCACCCCCGCCCGTCCCGCCCAGCCGCGACACACCACACCCGTACAACGACGTGGCGAGCGGTTCGTCGGGCCAGGCGGCGAGCGCGCCCAGCAGCTTCTCGTCGACCGAGTCCGGAAGCGTCCGCAGGTAGGTCAACGGCGCGACCGCTTCACAGAGCCGCTTCTCGGCGTACGGGGCGGAGACGGCGTCGTAGTACGTCTTCAGGCGGTCCGGGACGAGCTTCGCGGCCCGGGAGCCGGGATGGTCCTCGCCGAGCGCGCGATAGACGTCGAGCGCCCGCTCGTACTCGCCCTTCGCCGGGCCGAACGGCTGCCGCGAGGCCGCCGAGACCCGCTCGTCCCCGGCCGCCAGCCGGTCCAGCAGCATCTGCTCCCGCGCCTCGTCCCGCGCGGAGCCGTACACCACCGCCCCGCCCGCCGGCACGGCCAGCAGCACCACGCCGAGACCGACCGCCAGGACGGGCCGCCACGCCCCGCCCAGCGCCGAACGCCGGGCGATCCGCGCCCCGTCGGCGGCGGCGAGCACCAGCACGAGCAGATACCCGACGAGGACGCCTCCGGGCACCCCGTCCGGATCGGCCGGCAACGCCGCCCACAGCAGCACCGCCGTGGCGCCCCAGCACACCCCGGCCCGCACCCAGCGTCCCAACAGGGCGTAACCGAGCCCGAGTCCGGTCAGATTGAGCAGCGCGGCACCGGTCGCACGCAGGGGCGCACCGGGCGGCGGCGGCCCGACCGCCGGCGCGTGGGAGGGCGGCGGCGGGACGGTCCCGTCGGTCCCGTACCCCTCGAAGCCGTAGCGATCACCGGACTCCATAACGGTCCCCCCACCGTCGAGCCGTAAAAGTCACCCCCAATCTGCCCAGGGGCGTCCTCATCCACACACGGTCGGAGGGGCTCGTGCAGGCCGGTCGGGGGCGAGGAAGGTGACCAGACATGATCGCCCCTATGCGCTCCCGAGGTCACGAAAAATCGTTGAACCTCACCCGAACTGATGACTAGTTCGACACAGGAGCGAAGAGCGTGCAAGATCGCACATGTTCGCTCCCTCAGGGGAGTGGCAAACCCTCAATGCAATGGCCCGAGCCAGTAACTCGGCTTGAGAAGAAAGCAGTTACCAACCCATGAAGCTCCTCCAGTGGATGTGGGGCGCTCCCAGCGCCTGATCAGCCCTCGTCGGCAGCGCATCCTGCCGTCGATCGAACGGACCGGCACCCGGGCGAGGCTCAGGAGCCGGTCCTTCTCGTTTCCTCCCGCAGCAGGTCCCACAGGTTCTCCGCCTCGGCCTCGGAGCCCAGGCTCCGGTACACCTCGACCGCCCTCTTCACGTACTCCCGGGCCAGGTCGCCCCGGTGCAGACGCAGCCCCGTGCGTGCCAGGCCCGCCAGCGCCCGTGCCGCGGCGGGACGGGAGCCGGTGCGCTCGGCCAGCTCCAGGGCCTGCTCGTACACCCCCACCGCCATCTCCGGCCGGCCTTCCGCCTCGTGTACGTCGGCCACGCCGAGCAGGGCCCGGGTGCGCTCGTAGGCGCTGTCGATCCCCCGGGCCACCTCCTCCGCCGCGGTGAAGTGGAGCAGCGCCTCGCCGCTGTCGCCGTTCTCGGCGTACGCGGCGCCCATGCTGATCAGCGCGTTCGCCTCGCCCAGTGCGTCCCCCCGGGCCCGGTGGCTCTCCAGTGCCCTCCGGAAGCCGTCCAGCGCCCGCGACGTGTCCCCCATGGCCTGGTGCACCGCACCCATGTTTGTGTCCAGAATGGCCAGTTCACGGGCTCCGCTGTGCAGCCGGGCCAGTACCCGCGACTTTTCGAGGTGGTCGCGGGCCTGCTCGATGCGCCCCTGGAGATGGTGGATCTCGCCGATGTTGTTGAGTGCGCGGATCTGTCCCAGCAGATCCCCCGTCCCCTCGTGGATGTGCAGGGTGAGCCGCGCCCGGCCGAGCGCCTCGTCGTACCGGCCCTCGTAATACAGCGCCGCCCCCTCGACGTTGAGGCAGTCCGCCTCGCCGTGCAGGTCGCCCAGGCCGCGGTAGAGCGCCAGCGCCCGCGCCACCATGCGCAGCGTCGGGCCGGTGTGCCCGGCGGCCAGGTGCGCGCGGCTCGCCTGGAGCGAGCTGTCGGCGCACCCGGCGGGGTCCTTCAGGTCCTGGAACAGGGTCAACGCCTCGCCCGCACAGCTCAGCGCCTCCCCCGGCCCCGTCTGCGCCAGCACCTCCGCCGCCTCGACCAGCGTCTGCGCCAGCAGCAGCGGGTTGCCCCGGGAGCGCAGTGCCTCCACGGCCGCGCCGTACAGCTCGTTGGTCACCGCCCAGCTGCCCCAGATCCTGAGCGAGGGGGCGAGCGCGTGCGGGAAGAGCGCCGCGTGGTCCTGGTGCTCCGAGGCCGCCGTGCGGGCCGCTGCCAGCAGGTTGGCGCGCTCGGCGTCCAGCCAGGCCGCCGCCTCCTGGGCGTCGCCGAACTCGGCCGCGTACACCGACATGTGCTCGGGCTCCAGGGCCCTGCGGCGCGGATGAGTGAGGCGGTGGGCGCGGTGCGCGGAGGTGAGGCAGTACCCGAGGAGCCTGCCGACGGCGGCGTCGCGCGCTTCCTCCGGCTCCTCGGCGCTGGACACGCGCAGGGCGAACGCCCGCGTGAGATCGTGCAGTTGGTAGCGGCCCAGCACCGGCTCCGTCAGCAGATGGCAGTCCAGCAGCTCTTCGATGCTGCGCCGCACGCCCTCGGCCCCGCCACCCGGCCCGAGCCCGTTGCCCCGCCCCGACAGAACCGCCGCGGCCGCCGCCGTGATGTCGGGCCCGGGATGCAGCGCGAGCAGACGCAACAATCGGCGCGTGCCGGGCGTCAGCTCCGCGTACGAGAAGCGGAACGCCGAGACGAACACCTCCTCGTCGAGTTCGTCCAGCGGATCGCTCGACTGCGCCAGGCGCTCCAGGAGATGCCGCAGGTCCCAGATCTCCCGGTGCCGGAAGCGGCCCGCGAGCAGCGTCGTGGCCAGCGGATGCCGGCCGCAGGCGTCCACCAGCAGCTCCAGCGCCTCCGGATCGCGGGCCGTGCGGGCGGTGCCCGCGATCCGGGTGAACAGGGCCGCCGCCTCCCGCGCCGACAGCGCGTCCACCGCCAGGGAAGTGGCCCCGTCCAGTGCGGAGAGCCGGTTGCGGCTCGTCACGATCGCCAGGCACCCGGCCGAACCGGGCAGCAGCGGGCGGACCTGGGCGGCGTCCCGTGCGTTGTCGAGCACCACCAGCACCCGGTTGCGCGCGGTCCACTCCCGCCACGCGGCCGCCCGCCCGTCGAGGGTGTCCGGCAACGCACCGCCCTCTCCCGCGGCATGCAGCAGGAAGGCCAGCGCCTCGGCCGGGTCGAAGGGCCGCCGCCCGCTGAAGCCGTGCAGATCGACGTACAGCTGACCGGCCGGATAGTCCTCGGCCAGCCGGTGCGCGGCGTGCACCGCCAGCGCGGTCTTGCCGATACCGGGCATCCCGTGGAGCACGGCGACCGGCAGCGCGTATCCGTCGGCGCCGGCGATCCCTTCGCGCAGGAGCGTCAACTCCCGGGTTCGGCCGGTGAAGTCCCGGGTGTCGCGGGGGAGGTTGTTGCGGGCCGGGAGGGCGGGCGGAGGCCCCGGGGCCGGGGCGGCAGGGGGCGCCGGAGGAGGGGGCGCGGGTGCGGTGGGGGCGAGGGACCTGACGGTGACGGCCTCCGCCCGGGGGCCCGTCAGGCCCAGGTCCTGTTCCAGGATCCGCTGGTGCAGCGCCCGCAGATCGGCCCCCGGCTCCATGCCGAGGCCCTCCCGCAGGCGGGTGTGCGTCGTGCGGTAGAGCTCCAGCGCCTCGCTGTGCCGCCCGCTGCGGTGGAGTGCCAGCATCAGCGAGGCCACCACCCCTTCCGCCAGCGGGCTCTCCGCAGCCAACTCGCGCAGCTCACCGATGAGATCGGCATGCCGGCCGAGCTCCAGCTCCAGCCGGATGCGCTCCTCCCGGACATGGCGGTGGTCCTCCACCAGCCGCGTACGCACCGACGCGGCCCACTCGCCGGCGCTCTCGGTCAGCGGCTCCCCCCGCCACATGCTCTCGGCGGTCCGCAGCAGCCCGATCGCCCAGTCCGTGCGGCCCTGCTCCGCCGCCACGGCCGCCTCGGCGCGGAACCGCTGGAAGCGGACCAGGTCCAGATCGTTCTGGTCGCTCATCCGGAGCCGGTACAGCCGGGGCGGCATGTGGTCCAGCCGGACGAGCGGCCCCACCGCGTCGCGCAGGTGTCTACGCAGCTTGGAGAGGTACGTCTGGAGCGTGGCCGGGCCCTTGGGGGGAGGCTCGTCGCCCCAGACCCGTTCCATCAGCGTGTCCACGGCGACGGGCTCCCCGCGCGCGTGTACCAGAACCGCGAGCACGCAGCGGTGTTTCACCGAACCGAGCATGTGCTGCTGGTCTCCGTGCCACAGTTCCAGAGGTCCCAGAGCAAGAAGGTCCATATCGCCCCCCGATGGGTGCGCCACTTCCTGCCGCCACCGGCAGCCTCCGCACGTCTGTGCGGAACCGTCCACTGTTCCCTGAGCCACCGGTCCGGACCAGAGCGCACGGGGGCGTGAGCGGGGCGCATGGCGCAGCGCTTTCCCGCGCACAGCTGGAACGCAGGATTCCTGCAAGCCGCCTGTCCACATCCGTGGGCAGATGCGTCCCGGGCCGCCACCAGCCGCGGCCTCCGCGGGCCCCCGGTCCGCGGCGACGGAAACGGGGACTGATCAGATGAGCCTGACCATGCCGGACGCGTACCGGCCCCTTGTACCGGTGCGCCTGGACGTCGAACGCTGGGCCACCCGGCGGACCCGCAGGAAGGTCCTGGCCGTGGTGCACACCGTCACGGCGGGACAGCGGCTGCTCGAAGCCGTACGGCTGCTGGAGGGAGACGCCCGGGTGCAGGTGTTCTTCACCCAGGCGCCCGACGTGTTCAGCCACGGGGTGGAGGACTTCCTGGAACGGCTGGGCGGCCTGGTCCTGCCCTGGCACCAGGCGGTCCAGATGCCCTTCGACCTGGCGGTGGCGGCCGCCCACGGCGGACTCCAGGAGCTGCACGCCCCGGTGATCGTGCTGCCGCACGGCGCCGGGCACAACAAGCTGATCCCCGCCGGGCAGCGCGGCCGCCCGGTCGCCGGGCGCGGGATCTACGGGCTCGACCGGCAAGGGCTGATCCAGGACGGCCGGTTGGTACCCGAAACGATCGTGCTGGCCCACCACGAGGACCTGACCCGCCTCGGCCGCGCATGCCCCGAGGCGCTGTCCGCCGCCGAGGTGGTCGGCGACCCCTGCTCCGACCGGATCACGGCGAGCCTGCCGCAACGGGCCCTCTACCGCGACGCCCTGGGGGCCGGAGCACGGCAGCAGCTGGTGACCGTCTGCTCCACCTGGGGGCCGGGCTCCCTCCTGGGCCGCCAGTGGGAGCTGCTGGAACGGCTGGTCGACGAGCTGCCCCGGGAGGACTTCCGGGTCGCGCTCCTGCTCCACCCGCACGTCTGGAACGCCCACGGCGAATGGCAGATACGCAGCTGGCTCGCGGGACTCGTGCGCTCCGGGCTCCTGGTCATCAGCCAGCACGCCGACTGGGTCGGGGCGCTCGTCGCCGCCGACCACATCGTGGGCGACCACGGCTCCGTCTCGCTCTACGGGGCGATGACCGGGGCCCCGGTCCTCATGGGCAACGTCCCCGACGGCGACCTGGACCCCGGCTCACCCGCCGCCGAACTGGCCTCTTTCGCACCGCGGTTGCACGCCGGGCGCCCCCTGGACCGTCAGCTCGCCCGCGCCGCGGCGGCCTACCGCGCGGAGCGGTACGAACAGGTGGCGGCCCGGATCACCTCGGAGCCCGGACGGTTCGCCGTCAGGATGCGGGCGCTGATCTACCGCAAGCTCCGGCTGCGCGCCCCCGCCGCCCGGCCGCGTACCGACCACGCGCCGCTGCCGGTGACGGTGCGCCACGACGAACGGAGGTCCGCCCGATGACCGCGACGACCGTACGGCTCACCGAGGAGGCCCCGCAGCGCGGAGTCCGCCGGACCGGAGCCGCTCTGCTGCTGCATCCCGGCCGCCCGCCGCGGGTCGTCGACGAGCATCTGCGCGTCCGGCTCCCGGCCGCGCACCCGATGCCGCTGCTGGCGGACGTCCTGGTGGCGGAGCTCCCGTCCGAGGCACGGTCGCCGTACGAGGACCCCGCCCGGTACGCCGCCGAACTCGCCGACTGCCACCCCGGCGCCCTGGTGGTGGCCGTGTACCGGGGACCACGCTGCTGGCTGCGGCTCGGCGGCCGGTCACGGCTGCTCGTCCGCGAGCCGGCACGGTCGGTGCAGCCCTGGGCGGTCTGGGCCTCGGTCGCGCACGTCTGGCTGGTGGCGGGCCTGGACCCGGCCGCGTTCGACCCGGCCGCCGTACGGGTCGTCAGGACCGTTCGCGACTACGTGCCGGCCTCGTCCCGGTCGTCCCCGGACGGGGCTGGTCCCGTGGGCGGGGATGCCGGGGATGCCTCCGCTTCCGGCGGCTCCAGCGCGTTGAGCCGGGCCTTCGCCCCGACCGCCTCCGCCGAACCCGACCGGCCGACGGAGCCGTACAGGGACACCGCCTCCCGGTAGAACTGCCGGGCCTGCCGCGGCTGCCCGCGCCGCTCGGAGAGCTGAGCCAGGCCTCCGAGCACGTGGGCCGCCTCGAACCCGGCCGCCTCCGCCCGCAACGCGGACAGCGCCGCCGACAGCTCCGCCTCCGCCCGGTCGAGCCTGCCCAGACCCACGCAGGCCCGCCCGGTGAGGCCGGCGGCCCGCGCGGCGTTGTACGTGTCGCCGGCCGCCTCCAGGGTGAGGCGGGCGGCCTCGGCCTCGACGGCGGCACTCTCGTACCGCCCCTGGGCCAGCGCGATGCCGGCCAGATTGAACCGGGCCAGCGCACCGGCCCGGAGGTCACCGCGGGCGGGCAGCTCGGCGGCCGCGAGGGCGAAGAGCTCGGCCGCGCGGTCCTGCTGCCCGAGGCGCTGATGGGCCAGCCCCCGGTAGTTCAGCGTCCGGGCGTGCCCGAGGGCGTCGCCGCGCTCCAGGAAGGAGGCGGCGGCCCGCTCGAACATGGCCAGCCCCTCGGCGTGATCGCCCGTGGCGAGCCTGCCCAGAGCGCCGGAGGTCAGCATCCGGCAGGCCGCCTCGCCGTTCCCCGCCTCCTCGGCGGCCAGCAGCCCCTCCTGGTGCGCCTCGACCCACTCGCGGTACAGCTTGCGACGCGGGAACAGCGGCCACAACGCGTCGGTCAGCTGCCAGGCGAGCTCCGGGGCGCCCATCGGGCGCGCGCGACGGACCACCGCCATCAGGTTGGGCAGCTCCCGCTCCAGCCAGGCCAGCGCCGCTTCCGCCGCCGTCTGCCCGCCGACGGGGCCGAAGTCCTCCTCCGCCACGGACCCCGGCTCGACGCCCCGCCCGAACTCCCGCTCCAGGCAGGCGCGTCCGGGCTCGATGATCTCCTCGGCCCGGCCGGCGTTGGCGAGATAGTGGTGACCGACGCGGAACAGCGCCGCGGCCCGATCGTCGCCGCTCTCGTCCTGAGCGGCCCGTTCGGCGGCGTGCAGCCGCACCAGATCGTGGAACCGGTAGCGCTCGCCGCCCGACGCCTCGGCGACATCGACGAGCAGATTCGCGTCGTGCAACGCGTCGAGCGCCTCGACGGCGTTCCCGCCCAGCAGCGTCCGCGCCACCGGAACGCCGAACTCCCGGCCCGGGTGGAGCCCCAGCAGCCGGTAGAGGCGCGCCGCCGTGGGCGGCAGGCCCTGGTAGGAGAGGTCCAGCGCCGCCCGCACGTCGTGATCACCCTCTATGGCCAGTGCCTCCAGTCGTTCGTGCTCCTCGGACAGGGCCCGGACCATCGAGGTGATGCCCTGCCGCGGCCGGGCCGCCAGCCGCGCCCCGGCGATGCGCACCGCGAGCGGCAGCCCCGCGCAGAGCAGGACGAGCGCCCGCGCCTCCTCGGGCTGGGCGGCGACCCGGCCGTCGGCGAGGGTCGCGTCGAGCAGCTCGACCGCCGCCTCGGGGGAGAGGGGCTCCAGATGGATCACATGGCCTCCGTCGAGGCTCAGTCCCGGCATCCGCCGGCGGCTGGTCACCGCGGTCACACACCGCCCCGCCGGTAACAGGGGTCGCACCTGGGCAGCGGTCGCCGCGTCGTCCAGCAGGACCACGAGCTGCCGGCCCGCCGTCAACGACCGGTAGAGCGCGACCCGTTCACCCAGCGCCGGGGGCACCTGACCGCTCGGGACGCCCAACGCCCGCAGGAACCGGGCCACCACCTCACCGGGATCGGCGGGACCGTCCGGCGCCTGCGCGCCCAGATCGGCGTACAGCTGGCCGCCGGGGAAGTGCGGGCGCAGGGTGTGCAGCCAGGCCAGCGCGACCGCGGTCTTCCCCACTCCGCCCAGCCCGCTCACCGCCGCCAGCGTGGGGTGCCCGTCCTCCGCGGCCCGGTCCCGGTGCGCCTCCAGGGCGCGGAGCTCGTCCGTGCGGTCGGTGATCCGGACCGAGGGCGGCAACTGCCAGGGCGGCGGCACCTCCTCCCGCGCCACGGCCCCGGACACATGGATGCCGCCGTGCACGCTTCCCGCCTGCACCACGAAGCCGTGCACCGTACCGCTCAGGTCGTTGCCGATGTGCTCGTGCCCCCGCATGCGTCCCCCTCCGGACAGCCGAGTACCAGCTTCCGCAGACATCCTTTCCGTACAGGCGCTCGATACCCGGGCCCACGGCGATCGGCTGCGGTTGGCCGAATTCTCCCTGGGGAACGCATATCTGTCTGGCATATGCCAAACGGATATGTGATCCGTGCGGATGACCCTACGCAGCGCGCACACCAACCCGGCCTTTTCACACGTTCTCCGCCTTCGGCACCGCACGGTGTGGCACCGTGGATCAACTGACGACCCGGATGTCCGGGCGTCCGCGTAGGGGGATCCTCATGCGAATGCGCACCGTCGCGGTCTCGGCCGCCCTCGTCCTGTGTGCCACGGCGGGCACGGCCGCCTGTTCGTCCTCACCGGACACCGCCGACACCGCCGACGCCACCCGGCCCGCCGCCCCCGCCACGCCTGTCCCCGTGGACGGCATGGCGGGCTACGTGGAGACGGGCGAGCGGCAGGCCGGTCCGCCCGAGACGGACGGGCGGGTCGGGGCGGGCCCCGCGGAGTGCGAGACGTCCGCCGCCGCGATCCCGGCGGAGTGCGCCCTCGATATCCCGTTCCACGACATCGCCGAGGCGGAGCCGGCCGGGGGGCCTCCCGTGCGGTGACACCGGTACGCGGGAGGGGCGGGCACACGCAGGTGTGCCCGCCCCTCTTTCTGTGCCCGCGGCGCGCCTGCCGCGTGTGCGCCGTCCGCACCAGGGAGCCCCTGCGTCACAGGAGCCCCTTCCATCCGTCACGACGATCTCTTAGTCTCACACTCTGTTCACATATTGATATTTGATGATCTCGCAACAGAGGTCAGGCGCGGGGGTAGTGAAGCATGCGTGAAAACTGGCGCTCGACGTTGAGCGTGGTCGCTGGTGCGTCAGCACTCGCGCTCTCGGCGGTCACCGCGACGCCGGCGCTGGCTTACGACGCGCCGGTGGGACCCCAGGAAGTGCGGATGCCGGCGAACGTGGCGATCGTCGAGGGCGGGGCCACGGAGCCCGGGGCGGCTGCCCCCTTCCCGGTGGATCCGGTGGGACCGGTGGAGACCGCGGTGCCGGGCGGACAGGCGGAAGCCGTGGGAACGGCCAAGGCCGCTCCGTCGTCGAGCACCTGCCTCGGTTCGACCGCCGCCTACGGCTCCAGCGGGTGCTTCCAGCACAACGGCGACATCATCTGGGCGGGCGATACGAAGAAGGACGGCATGTCCGCGGCCGTCGGTGTCTACACCGACTACGGGCGCGCCGAGGAGGTCTGCGTCAACAAGCTCGGCGTGGACACCTGGGCGACCTGCAACAAGGACTACCGCGAGGACGGGAACGTACGCCTCCGGGTCCTGCGCTACGACGGCGACACCGGCAAGTTCTACCAGCCCGAGACCTGGTCCGGCTGGATCCCGGTCAACGGGAAGTTCTGACCCCCACTACGCGGGGGCGAGCCGGACCATACTCCGCTCGCCCTCGCGAGGGCGCGGCGCACGTGCGGCTCACGCGGGCCGCACACCCGGGACACACGAAAAAACCGGACCAGCCTCTGCTGGTCCGGTTCTTCAATCCGGAAGTGCCCCCGGCAGGATTCGAACCTGCGCACCCGGCTCCGGAGGCCGATGCTCTATCCCCTGAGCTACGGGGGCGTATCGCGGTGCTGCTCTGCGACGGGTGAAACACTACCAGCTCCCACGGGGTGTCCGTGAACAGGTATTCCGCCGTGCCTCCGCGCCTCTTCCTCCCGGCCGGGAGCCCCTGCGAGCGGGGGCCACCCGTCCGGGGCGGAAGTGGACAAAACCCGGACGCCGCCCCTCCGGCCGACCTACTCTCGAAGGGTGTCAGGGGCGTACGGCCGCGTGCTTGTTGTCGACGACAACAAGGTCATCCGGCAGCTGATCAGGGTCAATCTCGAGCTGGAGGGCTTCGAGGTCGTGACCGCGGCCGATGGTGTCGAGTGCCTGGACCTGGTCGAGCGGGTCTGCCCCGACGCGATCACCCTCGACGTCGTGATGCCCCGGATGGACGGTCTGGAGACCGCCACCCGCCTGCGCTCGGACCCCCGGACCCGCCGTCTTCCCATCGCCGTCATCAGCGCCTGTACGCCCTACGAGGTCGACGCGGGCGTGGCGGCCGGGGTCGACGCGTTCCTGGCCAAGCCGTTCGAGCCGAGCGAGCTGGTGCGGATCATGCGCCGGCTGGTGACGGGGGAGGAAGAGCCCTCGGTGGACGGCCGGCGCGGTGCCGGGCGGGCGGGGAGCGCCACCGGCTGACCCGGGCGCCGGACCGGGTCAGGCTGACCGGATGGCGAAACCGGGTCGCGAAGTGCCCCCCACTCTCACCTACGCTTGACCCGTGACCCCCGCCGACCTCTCCCGGACCGTGCTGTGCGCCGTGCGCCGTGCGGTCGACGAGGATGCGTTGCGCGCACCCGTGCCCGCGCGCGTGCGGGTGGAGAGGACCCGGCCAGGCGGCAGCGGGGACTACGCCTGCGCCGTCGCGCTCCAGCTCGCCGGGCCCGCCGCGCTGCCCGCCCTGGAGGTCGCCCGCATCCTGCGGGAACGCGTCGCCTCCGAGCCCGGGGTCGGACGGGTCGAGATCACCGGACCGGGGTTCCTGAGCTTCACCCTCGACGCCCCGGCCGAGAGCGACCGCGCCGTGCTCGACGCCGTACGGGAACAGGGCCTCGCCTACGGGCACGGGGACGCGCTCCGGGACGAGGCCTTCCAGTTCCACCACGCGCGGGAGGTCCGCGCCGCCGTCACCGCCGATGTCGTGCGCCGGCTCGTCATCGCCCAGGGCGGCCGGGCCCGGGTCAGCTGCGAGGAGGCGTCCGACCCGGACTGGGCCCGCCTCGGCGTCGCCGTCGACGCGCACGGGACGCCCCCCGTGCCGCTCACCGGGATCCGGCCCGTCCCCGCCGGAGCCACCGCGGGGGAGCTGCTGGAGCGGCTCGGGCCGGACG
>NZ_NTGZ01000162.1 GCF_002551245.1 Streptomyces sp. rh34 | reverse complement strand
AGATGTGTATAAGAGACAGGCCCTGGCCCGGCCCGGCGACGTGGACGGCCCGGCGAGGGCCGGATGGCTGGTGGTCCTCGCCGCCTGCGCCGTCGCGTTCACGGGAAGCTGCCTCCGGCTGCGGGCCCGGCGTCGGCAGCGGGCCCTGGCGCTGGCCGCCGCGGGAGAACGCCGCTTCCCGCTGCCCGAGGGCACCCCGGAATCGGACGGGCGCCGAGGCCACCAGCAGGTCTACCTCGGGCTGGCCCTCTGCCTGGTCGCCGCCTGCGTCCTCATCGAGGGCCTGTTCGGGGAACCGTCCGCCTCCGGTGTCGCCTACGACGCCGTCGGGCAGCAGCGCATCGCCCTGGTGCTCCTCGTGGCCGGGACGTCCGTCTACGGCCGGGGTCAGCTCGCCCACCTGGCGGCCCGACGGCTGCACCGGGAGGCCCAGCCGGCCCTGATCGTGGGCGTGCGCGCGGGTGCGGACGGACGCCACTGGGTGTGCGCGGACGCCCGCACCCGCTCCGCGGCCCCCCTGATCACGTACACCCCCCGCAAGGGCGACACCCGCGAACGGACGCGGCTCCTGGGCAGCGGCTCGGCGTACGGGGTGGGGAACGGGCACCACGACATCGATCCGCAGCACGAGCCCTTCGAAGCGGTCCTGTACGGCACCCTCGCGGAGGGCGACGAGGCCGTCCTCGAATACGCCTGCGCCGAGTACCACCGCCACCAGGAGCTGGGGCGGATGTACGCGACCGTGACCGCGGTCCCGCTCCGCCCGGACCGCCGCCACGGGCTGGGCCCGTGGGAACCTGCGGACGGCGCCGCCCGGCAGCAGGAGCGGTTGCGCGAGGGCCGGGAGCGGGCGGAGCGCTACCGGCGGGCGGAGCGCGAGGCGGAGGAGCGCCGCAAGAACCCGCCGCCCCGCTCGTCGCGCGGGTCGAGCGGGCGCGGCTCCGACACCCGGTACAACGGGGGCGGCGGCTGCGGCTCCACGTGCGGGTCGAGCTGCGGAGTCGGCTGCGGGGGCGACTGATCCCGGGCCGCCGTCGACGACGCCGGGCTCCACGTCGATCTGCGCGTTCCCGCCGCCGAGGTCGAGCCCGCCGACGCCGTCCCCAGCTCGAAGACGCTCCGCGCGTCCCTGCTGATGTCACTGGCCCTCGCCCTGTTGCTGGGCGCACTGTCGGGATTGGTGATGTTTCCGCGGCTCAGCACCTGCGCTCCCTCCAGGACGGTGAGCGGGCTCGGGCGACCCTGCACACCAGTGGTGCGTGCATGGCGGGTCAGTGCGAGGTGAAGTTCGAGGCCGGTGGGCAGACCGTGGTGGCGGACCTTCCGGTGGGCAGCGGAGGCGGCAAACGGTCCGTCGGAGCCGTGATGACCGTCCGGTACCAGGCGGACGACGCGCGGGTGGTCGCCCGTGAAGACGATGTCGGGGGCGCCGTGCTCTTCCTGCTGCTTTCGGGGGTGGCCGCGATTTTTCTGGCGCGACAGCGGCGATCGTGACGGCGATGACGGCTGAGCAATGTATGAATGCCGAATTGCCGGGCACCAGGACTTTCGCAATGAGGTTCTGGGACATCCGGAACCGGGCGGTACCGGTGAGGTGCACTGAGGCCGTTGTGAAGCGCAGGCGCATACGCGTCTGAACCGTCTTGACGATGGGAAACGAAAATGATCATCCTTGGGCTTATTCTGCTGGTCGTCGGCCTGCTTGTCGGTGTGGGGCTCCTGACGACCATCGGCGGCATTCTCATTCTGGTGGGTGCCATCCTGTGGATCCTGGGTGCGACCGGCCGCGCTGTGGGCGGGCGAAAGCACTTCTTCTGACGGCCGCGACGATGTGTCGTCGCGGCCCGCCCGCGTTTCGGCTTCCTGCCCCGGTCGAACCGCGCCCCCTACACCCACGTGTCCAGCCACATCCGGTCCCGCCACAGGTCCTCCGGGATCGACGTCCCCGTGAACAGCGGGTGGAAGTAGATGAAGTTCCAGACGATCAGGAGCACCAGCACGCCCACCGCGATCGCCCCCAGCGTGCGGCGGCGTTCGCCGCCGGGGTCCTGGGCGGTGAGGCCCAGTTCGGCCCGGGTGCCCGTGCCCGCCGCCGGGCCGACGATCGCGCCCAGCATCATCGTCACGGCCAGACACAGGAACGGGACGAACACGACCGCGTAGAAGAGGAAGATCGTCCGTTCCTGGTAGAAGAACCAGGGCAGCCAGCCCGCCACCACACCGCAGGCGATCGCGCCCGCCCGCCAGTCGCGGCGGAAGAACCAGCGCCAGAGCACGTACGCGAGGGCGAAGCACGCCAGCCACCACAGCAGCGGGGTGCCGATGGCGAGGACCTCGCTGGCGCACTTGCCGGTCGCCGACTCCTTGCAGCCGGTCTGGTCCTCGTAGAAGTACGACACGGGCCGGCCCAGTACGAGCCAGCTCCACGGGTTGGACTCGTACGTGTGGCCCGAGGTCAGGCCGACGTGGAAGTCGTACACCTGGTTCTCGTAGTGCCACAGGCTGCGCAGCCAGTCCGGCAGCCAACTCCAGGCGGAGTCCTTGCCCTCGGTGGCCGCCCAGTTCCGGAAGTAGCCCTTGTCCGTGACGATCCAGCCGGTCCAGGAGACGACGTACGTGACGATCGCGACCGGCACCGTGGAGAAGAAGGCGGGGATCAGGTCCCGGCGCAGCACCGCCCGGTAGGGGTGCACGGCACCCGCCGTGCGGCGCGCGCCGACGTCCCACAGGACCGTCATCAGGCCGAACGCGGCCAGCACGTAGAGGCCGTTCCACTTCGTGGCGAAGGCCAGGCCCAGCATGACGCCCGCCGCCAGCCGCCACGGCCGCCACCCCAAACGCAGGGTCTCCGCGATCCGCGCGTCCGGGCGCAGGACCTCCTCCGCGTCCACCGGCAGCGCGTCGGCCCATCGGCGGCGGGCATGGTCCCGGTCGGCCACCAGGCAGCCGAACGCGGCCAGGACGAAGAACATGACGATCAGGTCGAGCAGCGCGGTCCGGCTCATCACGAAGTGCAGCCCGTCCACCGCGAGCAGCAGGCCCGCCAGGCAGCCCAGGAACGTGGAGCGGAACAGCCGCCGGCCGATCCGGCAGAGGAGGAGAACGGAGACCGTGCCGAGCACCGCCACCATGAAGCGCCAGCCGAACGGCGTGAAGCCGAACAGCTGCTCACCGAAGCCGATGATCCACTTGCCGACCGGCGGGTGCACCACATAGCCCGGGTCGGTCGGGATCGGGACGGAGGAGGGGTCGTTCAGGATCTGCTTGTCGACGTCCTTGGGCCAGGACCCCTCGTACCCCTGGTTGACCAGCGCCCAGGCGTCCTTCGCGTAATACGTCTCGTCGAATATCACCGCGTGCGGCTGGTCCAGCTTCCAGAAGCGCAGCAGCCCGGCGACCAGCGTCACCAGGAGCGGGCCGCCCCAGCCGGACCACCGCACCAGCCGGTCGGCCACGTGCGGCGGGATCGCGAGCACCGACCACACCTGCCGTCCGGGCCGCGTGTACGGCGGGTCCAGCCGGTCGCGGAGAGAGGTCTCCGGCCGGGGAACATGGCCGAAGCGGCGCAGCCGCCGTTGCCAGGAGGTCGGCTGTTCGCCGAGCGGTTCCCCGGCGTCTTGGCCCCGCTGGGTCTCGGGTGCGGTACTCGTCACCGCGCCATCGTAGGGAACGCATCTGTGCGAAGGGCGCTGCCCGTGCTGCGAGGATGGCTGTTGTGACTGGAACGACTGGAACGCTCGTGCTCGCAGGGACCCCCATCGGTGACGTGGCGGACGCCCCGCCACGCCTGGCCGCCGAACTGGAGCGGGCCGACGTCGTCGCCGCCGAGGACACCCGGCGGCTGCGCCGGCTCACCCAGGCGCTCGGCATCCACACCTCGGGGCGTGTCGTGTCCTACTTCGAGGGGAACGAGTCCGCCCGTACGCCGGAACTCGTCGAGGCCCTGACCGGCGGCGCGCGTGTCCTGCTCGTCACGGACGCGGGCATGCCGTCCGTCTCCGACCCCGGCTACCGGCTCGTCGCCGCGGCCGTGGAGAAGGACATCCGTGTCACCGCCGTCCCCGGGCCCAGCGCCGTGCTCACCGCGCTCGCCCTCTCCGGACTGCCCGTGGACCGGTTCTGCTTCGAGGGGTTTCTGCCCCGCAAGGCCGGTGAACGGCTCTCCAAGCTCCGCGAGAACGCCGACGAGCGCCGCACGATGGTCTACTTCGAGGCCCCGCACCGGCTCGACGACACCCTCGCCGCGATGGCCGAGGTCTTCGGCGACGGGCGGCGCGCCGCCGTGTGCCGGGAGCTGACCAAGACGTACGAGGAGGTCAAGCGCGGTCCGCTCGGCGAGCTGGCCGAGTGGGCCGCCGACGGCGTGCGCGGGGAGATCACCGTCGTCGTGGAGGGCGCCACCGACTCCGGCGACGAGGGGCTGGACGCCGAGGAGCTGGTGCGGCGCGTGCGGGTGCGCGAGGAGGCGGGGGAGCGGCGCAAGGAGGCGATCGCCGCCGTCGCCGCCGCCGCCGGGCTGCCCAAGCGGGACGTCTTCGACGCGGTGGTGGCCGCCAAGAACGCGGAGAAGGACGCGGGGAAGAGCGCGGGGAAGAGCGCGGGGGAGGCCTCCCCGCCGAAGCCGTAGCGCTTATGGCGTTTCCGTCAGCAGGCCGTACGCCGTCGCGACGAACGTGTCCGCACGGTGCACCCGCCGCGTCGCCGTCGCCGCCACCGCGAGCCCCGTGTCCGGACGGAAGCCCAGGAACGCCTGCTGGCCCAGGGTCGCCCCCGCGTGGAAGAGGACCGGGCCGTACGGGGACGGATGGTGGAACCACGTGAGCGTGTGGGTGTGGGCGTGCCGCAGGCCGCGCCGCAGCAGGGGGCGGCATACGTCGGTGAGCGCGGCGCTCAGTGTCGGGTCCCGGGGGTCCGGCCCGCCCACGTGCGCCTCCAGGAACGTCAGCAGGTCCAGCGGGGTCGCCCGGACCGCACCCGCCGCCGTGAAGCCCCCGGTGTCCAGCGCGGGCACCGGCGTCCCGTCGCGGCGGTGGCCGACCGCGTCGGTGCCCTCCGGCCCCGGGCGCACCCGGGTCGCGTCCAGGCCCAGCGGGGCCAGCACCTGCTGGTGCAGCAGGACCTCCCACGGCGTGCCGGTGGCCGCCGCCAGGGTGTGGCCGAGGACCGAGACGGCGAAGTTCGAGTAGTGCCAGCGGGTCCCGGGCCGGTGGCGCGGGCGGGCCCGCAGGAAGGCCCGGACCACCCGGTCGGCCGGGTAGCCGCCGTACGGGTCGGTGGACCAACGGGGCACCGCCTGCGGGTAGAAGTCGGCGGGCAGGCCCGGCAGCCCCGAGGTGTGGGTGAGCAGATGGCGCAGGGTGATCCGGCGCACCGCCGGGTGCACCGGGAAGCCCGGGGCCAGCAGATCCGCCGCCCGGTCCGCGTACCGCACCCGGCCCTGCGCCACCAGCCGGGCCAGCAACAGCCCCGCGAACGGCTTCGACGCCGAGCCCAGCTCGTAGCTCAGCCGCTCCCGGCCCACCGGGCCCGGTTCCGCGCCGCCGCCGGTGTGGACGGTGCGCACCCCGTCCCGGCTGACCGCGAGCACCAGGTCCGGCGCGTCGACCGCGCCGGCCGCCTCGGCGAGGAGGCGCGCGTCGGCCGGGGAGCCGGGGGCGCCCACGCGGACCACCGTCGTGTCGGTCATGCCGGGGCCGGTGCGGCGCTGAGGTCGGACAGGGCGCGGGACAGCGCGAGCGCCGAGGCGAACGCGGCGACCAGCGTCGGGTGGTAGACGAGGTCGAACACCGACTCCTCGTCCCCCTCCGGCATCCCGCCGACCACCGGCATCGCCCCGTCCGGCTGCTGGGCCTGCGCGAACCCCTGCCAGGCCGCCGGGTCCAGCGTCGGTTCGGGGAGACACGCGTCGACCACCAGCAGCTCGCCCAGCAGGTCCCAGCGCTTCAGGTCCAGCCAGTCGTCCAGCCAGACCGGCAGCCACAGCGCCAGGTACTCGGCGATGTCGGCGGGCAGCCCGGTGGGCTTCTCGCCCCAGTCGGTGAGGTGGAACACCGTGTGCGTGATGTCGTAGCCGATGTGGCCCTCGACCGTCCACGGCTCGGCCCGCCGCGCCAGCCAGGTGTGGGCCAGCGCCGCCGTCTCCGGGACGCTGGGCTCCACCCCGAAGCGCCGCTCGATCGCGCTCAGGCCGAGCCGCCGCACGGGCAGCACCTCCAGCGCCGCCCAGCTGGCCAGCCGGTGGTTGAGCCGGATCGCGGACTCCAGGTCCGGCTGCCGGTAGCCCAGCTCCCGGAACGGTACGTAGACCTCCAGCGGCACCGGTGAGAGCGGTTCGCGCCGCTGGCCCTCCAGCAGCCGGGCCCCGGAGTCCAGCAGCTCGTGCCAGGCGTGGTCCAGCAGCTTGTGGGCCAGGGAGGACTGCTGCGAGCCGGCCACGCCCTCGCGGAAGATGACCTTGCCGATCAGCGCCAGCTCGCCCAGCGGCTTGAAGCGGTCCAGCATCCCCGCCTCCGGGGACGGGTCGGCCTCCAGCCGGAACCCCTCCCGGTGTTCGTACAGCCAGCCCAGGGCCTTCGCCCCCACGTCGTGGATCTGCTGGATGCCGCTGCTCATGCGGTCCGCCTTTCCCGGCCGGGCACGGTCTCGCCGGCCCCGCGCGGCGGCCTCAGGGACAGGGCCGCGGCGAACGCCGTCACGAGCGTGGAGTGGTAGCAGTCGATGAAGGGGTACGGGTCCGGCGCCGTCGTGTCCGGCACCGGCGGGCCCGTCTCCGGTACGCAGCCGCTCGGGTGCTGGACGTCCGCGAGTACCGGCCAGACCGCGTCCAGCAGTGGTTCCGGCGCCGGGCCGGGCAGGGACGCGGCGACCGCCAGCAGTTCGCCGGTGAGGTCCCACTGGCCGCTCTCCAGACAGCCGTCGGCCCACGCGGGCAGCCAGGTCCGCAGATAGCCGTCGAGCCGCGCGGGGACCCGGTCGGGCATCCGCCCCCAGTCCGTGAGGTGGAAGACGGTGTGGGTCAGCGCGTAGCCGGAGGGGCCCTCGAACATCCATGGCTCCGACAGGCCGCCCAGCCAGGTCCGGGACAGGACCGCGCCCGCGTCGGTGTGGGGCACCGCTCCGACCCGCCGCTCGGAGTTGACCAGCCCCAGCTGCCGGTTGGCGTGCTGCTCGGTGTGGGCCCAGGCGCGGGTCGCGGTGAGCGGGCGGGCCAGGGCCTCGAAGCCCTCGTGGCGCAGCCCGTACCCGGCGAAGGCGGCGTAGATCTCGTACGGGTACGCGGCGAACGGCTCGGCGCGCAGCAGCTCCAGGAGCAGCTCGCCCGCCGCCACCTGCTCCCAGGCGTACGCGACGAGGTCCCCGGCCAGCTCGTGTTCCGGGGTGCCGGGGGCGGTGGTGCGGCGGATCGTGGAGCCGAGCTGGGCCAGTTCACCCAGCGGCTTCAGGGTGGCGTTGACCTGGGTGTGGGGTTCCAGGACGTCGTCGGGGAGGGTGAAGTGCGTCCGGTGCGCGTCGGTCCAGGCGAGGGCTCCGCGCAGGACGCCGGGGAGGACGGCGAGCGCGGCGCCGGGGGCCGCGTGCTCCCGGTGGGCCGCGCCCCCGGGCCCCGGGTATCCCCGCGGGCCCTCGGCCGGGCGGTCCTGGGAGGGGCCCTCGGTCGCGGTCGTGGTCACCGTGGATTCGCCTCGGCCATCAGCCGGGCGGCCCGCACGTGGAGGGTGACCCGGGGGTCGTGGCCGCCCATCAGCTCGACGAACTCCAGGCCGCGTTCCAGACCCAGCGTCGCCGGTTCGCCGCCGATGGCCGCGAGCCAGCGGCCCGCGCCCGCCGCCTGGAGCCAGTCGCGTCGCCGGACCGCGCGGACGAAGCCGCGCGCCAGGTCGACCGCCCGGTTCGCCGCGGCACGCCGCACGGCCGAGGGGGCGGCCGGGACGGCGAGCGGCGCGAGGACCGAGAGCTGGTGGGTGAACGCCTGCCAGGGGGCCTCCTCCAGCCAGGCGGCGTCGGGCTCCGCGTACGCCCCGGGCGCGCCGGGTACGCCGGACGCGCCGGGGGCCGGGGGCGCCATCCGCTGGAGCGTGGAGATCATGTGCCAGTGGCTCCAGGCCGTGGCGGCCGGAGCGTCGGGCTTGGGCGGGAACTCCCGCACCGCCCGGTCGAGTACGGCGACGTCTCCCGGATGCGGATGACGTCCGTACAGAACACTGGGCAGCAGCAGGTCGGCCCCGATGACCCGTGCCGCCGCGATTCCGGTCCGATTCTCCTCGTCGATTCCCGCCGCGCCGCACACCGTGGCGAGGTGGTCCCCGCTCCGAAGAGCGAGGACCACCTCTGTTGCCAGGTCATGCACGGCGCCCGCCAGGGGCGACGAAGCATGTGTCTGGTCCATGTGCCGGCGACTAGCCCTTCTTCGGGCGCGGGGTCGGGGGCGAGAGCAGCAGTGCCCCGCCGCCGGCGAGAAGCGCGAGATAGGCGCACTCGCGGGAGTCGCGGTACAGACCTTCGACCTCGCCCGGGTTGAGGGCGGCGTCGAGGTCCAGCTCGATGTCGGTGGCAGTGGTGTCCGTGGTGAACATGGGTTGTTCCCCGTCCTGTGGGAAATGGGGTGGACGTAATGAGTGAAAAGGAGGAATGGGGGCGCCGCAAATCGGCGTGCGGCATCCGGGGAAATCGCGTTTTCAATTGAATGGTGAATTCATGGGGTGCGGGTGGGGGAAAAGCCCGGGAATTCAAGGGAGGAGGAGGGGGCGGACGGGGGTGGTGCGCGGGCGCGTTCACGGTCGGCGGGCGGCGCGCTCGGGGCGCTCGGTGGCCCGGCGGTCACGCGTTGTCCTCCGTTGGTCCAGTCCGACGCCATGCGTCGGCAAAGGGCGGCCAAAGGAGGCCAAGAACGCACCAACATCGGGCCTGAGCTGGTGCGTCCGTACGGGTGCAGGTGTCCACTGGAAGGGACGGGCCACCTGCTCGAACACCCTCGGTCGGGCCGCCCGCCCCCGGAGCGCGTGACCCGCGGCCAAGAGGAGCAGGCATGAGCGAGATCGCAGCCACCACTGTCCATGAGGCGTATGCCTTCGCCTGCATGAAGTGCGGGTACGGCTGGGAGCAGTCCTACGAGATAGAGCACCACGTCGACGTCCACGGTCACGCCTTCGTCGTCTACACGGCGGGCGGCGAGCGCGTGCCGTCCCCGCTCTCCACGCCCACCTGCACGAACTGCGGCGGACACGTGGTGCGGATCATGCGGGCGGGGCGGGTCGCGGGCGTCCAGGAGCTCCTGCGCAAGCAGCAGACGCCGCGCGCCGAGGCGACCGCCGCGGAGGACCGGGCGGTGTCGAGCGCCGCCGCCCCGGCCCGGCACCGGCGGCTGTCCGACCTGCTCCACCCCTTCCACCGCCGGTGACACGGACCCACCACCGCCGGTGACACGGACCCACCACCGCCGGTGACACGGACCCACCACCGCGGGCGACGTGCTCCTTCCGGCGCGGGCGACGTGCTCCTTCCGGCGCGGAGGGGGTGGGCCGTCCGTCGCGGATGACGTACCCGGGTGGCTTCCGCAGCCGACGGTCGTACGAGGGTGGGGCCCTCGTACGATCGTCGGCATGAGCCGTACCGAAGCCCCGCCGCTGCCCGAGCCCCTCCGGGTTCCGGTCGCCGACTCCCACACCCACCTGGACATGCAGGACGCCACCGTCGAGGAGGCCCTCGCCCGGGCCGCCGCGGTGAACGTGACGGCCGTCGTCCAGGTCGGCTGCGACGTGGCCGGCTCCCGCTGGGCCGCCGACACCGCGGCCGCCCACCCCGCCGTCCACGCCTCGGTCGCCCTGCACCCCAACGAGGCCCCGCGCATCGTCCACGGGTACGTCGAGGGCACCGACGGCACCGCGCGGCAGCGAGCGAGGGAGCCCGGCGGCAAGGCGGCGCTGGACGAGGCGCTGGCGGAGATCGACGCGCTGGCCGCCCTCGACCACGTGCGCGGGGTCGGCGAGACGGGCCTGGACTTCTTCCGCACCGGACCCGAGGGCGTCGCCGCCCAGGAGGAGTCCTTCCGGGCCCACATCGAGATCGCCAAGCGGCACGGCAAGGCGCTGGTCATCCACGACCGCGACGCGCACGAGGACGTCCTGCGGGTCCTGCTCGACGCGGGCGCGCCCGAGCGGACCGTGTTCCACTGCTACTCCGGTGACGCCGACATGGCCCGGATCTGCGCGCGGGCCGGGTACTTCATGTCCTTCGCGGGCAACGTGACCTTCAAGAACGCCCAGCCGCTGCGGGACGCCCTGGCGGTCGCCCCGGCCGAGCTGGTCCTCGTCGAGACGGACGCCCCTTTCCTCACCCCCGCCCCGTACCGCGGGCGGCCCAACGCGCCCTACCTCATTCCGGTCACGCTCCGCGCCATGGCCGAGGTGAAGGGCCTGGACGAGGATGTGCTGGCCGCCGCGATCTACGACAACACCGCGCGCGCGTTCGATTTCTGACCGTCGGCCGGGCCTCCTGCCGTACGCGCAGCGGGGGGCGGGCCCGTGGCCCCACCGCGGCCGTAGGCTTACCGGGTGAGCAGCACAGAGCCCGACGCCCTCCTGGGCCCCGCAGACATCCGCGACCTGGCCGCGAAGCTGGGCGTACGCCCCACCAAGCAGCGCGGTCAGAACTTCGTCATCGACGCCAACACCGTCCGCCGTATCGTGCGCACGGCCGAGGTCCGCCCGGACGACACCGTCGTCGAGGTCGGCCCCGGGCTCGGCTCGCTGACCCTGGCGCTGCTGGAGGCGGCGGACCGGGTCGTCGCGGTCGAGATCGACGACGTGCTCGCCGCCGCGCTGCCCGCCACGGTCCAGGCCCGGATGCCCGGGCGCGCCGACCGCTTCGCCCTGGTCCACTCCGACGCGATGCTGGTCACCGAGCTGCCCGGCCCGGCCCCGACCGCGCTCGTGGCGAACCTCCCGTACAACGTGGCCGTGCCCGTCCTGCTGACCATGCTGGAGCGCTTCCCCAGCATCGAGCGGACCCTCGTCATGGTCCAGGCCGAGGTCGCCGACCGGCTGGCCGCCCGCCCCGGCAACAAGGTCTACGGCGTGCCGTCGGTGAAGGCCAACTGGTACGCGGAGGTCAAGCGCGCCGGGTCCATCGGCCGCACCGTCTTCTGGCCCGCCCCGAACGTCGACTCCGGGCTCGTCTCCCTGGTCCGTCGCACCGAGCCCCTCGCCACCACCGCGTCCCGCGCCGAGGTCTTCGCCGTCGTGGACGCCGCCTTCGCCCAGCGCCGCAAGACCCTGCGCGCCGCCCTCTCCGGCTGGGCCGGCTCCGCGCCCGCCGCCGAGGCGGCGCTGGTCGCCGCCGGGATCTCGCCGCAGGCGCGCGGCGAGGCGCTGACGGTGGAGGAGTTCGCGGCGATCGCGGAGAACAAGCCGGAGGTGGCCCGGTGAACCCCGTGGGCAGGGCAGTCACCGTCCGCGTCCCCGCCAAGGTCAACGTCCAGCTCGCCGTGGGCGCCGCCCGCCCCGACGGCTTCCACGACCTGGCCAACGTCTTCCTCGCCGTCGGTCTGTACGACGAGGTCACCGCGGTCCCCGCCGACGAGCTGCGCATCACCTGCTCGGGCCCGGACGCCGCCCAGGTCCCGCTGGACACCACCAACCTCGCCGCCCGCGCCGCCCTCGCGCTGGCCGAGCGGCACGGCGTCGAGCCCGCTGTCCACCTGCACATCGCCAAGGACATCCCGGTCGCGGGCGGCATGGCGGGCGGCAGCGCCGACGGGGCCGCCGCCCTCGTCGCCTGCGACGCCCTGTGGGGGACCGGCGCGAGCCGCGACGAGCTGCTCGCCATCTGCGCGGAGCTGGGCAGCGACGTGCCGTTCAGCCTGGTCGGCGGGGCCGCGCTCGGCACCGGACGTGGCGAGAAGCTGACCGCGATCGAGGTCGGCGGAACCTTCCACTGGGTCTTCGCGGTGGCGGACGGCGGCCTCTCCACGCCCGCGGTGTACGGGGAGTTCGACCGCCTCACGGCCGGCACCGAGGTCCCGGAGCCGTCCGCGTCCCCCGCCCTCCTCGCCGCCCTGCGCTCCGGCGACCCCGGCGCACTCGCGAAGGCCCTGAGCAACGACCTCCAGCCCGCCGCGCTCTCCCTGCGCCCCTCCCTCGCCAAGACCCTGGCCGCGGGCACGGAGGCAGGCGCCCTGGCCGCCCTGGTCTCCGGCTCCGGGCCGACGACGGCGTTCCTGGTGGCGGACGAGGAGACGGGCCGGAAGGTCGCGGACGCGCTGCTGGCGTCCGGGACCTGCCGCAACGTGCGCCCGGCGGTGTCGCCGGCGCCGGGCGCCTCGGTGCGTCCGTGCGTCACTGCCAGCGGTACGGCGTGATGCTCGGGTCGTAGGAGCAGGTGACCATCGTCCTGTTGGTGGCCATGAGCGTGCGGCCGCGGTCGGCCTTCGGGCAGAACTGGCCGTCGACGACGGGGTGTCCGTTGGACGTGCAGGCGTAGCCCTGCTTGCCGTCGGAGCAGGTCGTCATCGAGCCGCCGGCGGGCTTCGTCGGGGCCTTGGCGGGGGCCTTCGTGGGGGCCGGGGCGGGAGCGCGCGTCGCGGTCGGCTTCGGGGCGGCCGTCCTCGGCGGGACGTAGGCCGGGTCGTTCTTCTGGTGCAGATAGCCGTGGAAGCTGGTCGTGCAGTCGCTGTAGTCCTTCGCGAGCCGCACGGTGACCGTGGCGTCGGCGGCGAGTCGTGTGCCGCGCCCGGGACGGGTGTCGCAGACGTACCAGCCGTCGTGGTCCCGGGGGAGGGTGACGTCCTTGTGCTGGGCGGCGGCCGTCAGGCGCGCGGCGGATATGTCCTGGCGGGTGAGCTCGGCCCCCGCCTGCTCAAAGGTGCGCCCGTGCAGGGCGGGCACGACCGGATCGGGCGTGGCGGTCGCGGTGGCCGTGGGAGAGGCCGTGGGGCCGGCCGAAGCCGTGGGCGTGGCGGTGGGTGTGGTCGCCGGGGCGCTGTCGTCGGTCTCTGTGCCGCCCTCGCATCCGGCCAGGGCGAGTACGCCCAGCAGGACGGCAGGGGCGAAGTGGCGGGGAATCCGCACGGTGCTGGTACTCCGGTTCTCGGGAACGGCGGGCGCCACGGCGGAATGCCGAGGTGCGGCCGGTGTGCCTGCCCTGCCCCGCGAGCTGCGACGACGGGCCGCACGGGGCTGCGAACCCCCGGCGGCCTGCGTCGTCTCCCCCGAAGAGCAGCTTTTTGGTTGTTTTACTGGTCAAGGACGGGCCTGTCCAGGTCTACTCCGCAGTACGGCGATTCCGGCGCGATCCGGCCGCCGACCCGGCTACTCAGGCGCCCAGTTGAGTACGCGCACCCTGCCGCGCCCCGCCCGGCTCGCGCGACCGTACGTCCATGGGATCAAGTGTTCGTGAACTGGCCGGGGCGACGCCCGCCACCCGGGACCGCTACGTCGACCTCCTGCGGGTCGCCTCGCTCGGCGCGGTCGTGCTCGGCCACTGGCTGATGGCCGCCGTCACCCCGGACGGGGTGGGCAACCTGCTCGCCGTCGTCCCGGCGCTCCAGCCGCTGACCTGGCTGCTCCAGGTCATGCCGGTGTTCTTCTTCGTCGGCGGCTTCTCCCACGCGCTGTCCTACCGCTCCCTGCTCCGCAAGCGACCCGAGGCCGCCTCCGGGGCCTCCACGGACTCCGTCTACTCCGCGTTCCTGCGGGCCCGGCTCCAGCGGCTGCTGCGCCCGACCACGGTCTTCGTCCTGGTGTGGGGCGCGGCGGCGCTGCTGGTCCAACTCCTCGGCGGGGGCGGCGGGCTGACCGGCGTCACCCTGCGCATGGTGACCCAGCCGCTGTGGTTCATCGGGATCTACCTGGCGATGGTCGCGTTCACCCCGCCGCTGCTGAAGCTGCACGAGCGGTACGGCTGGGGGGCCTTCGCCGGACTGGCCGGTGCGGCGCTCGCGGTGGACGTGCTGCGCTTCGCGGCCGGGGTCCCGTACGTCGAGTTCCTGAACTTCGCGTTCGTCTGGCTGGCCGTCCACCAGCTCGGCTTCCTGCGCGCCGACGGCCGTGTCCGCCGCCCCGCGCTCCTCGCCGGGGCGGGCCTGGTCACCGCGGGCGCGCTGGTGGCGTTCGGGCCGTACCCGCTGTCCATGGTCGGGATGCCCGGCGAGAAGGTCAGCAACATGGCCCCGCCCACCCTCGCCCTGCTCTGCCACGGCCTCTGGCTCGTCGGCGCGGTCGAGCTGCTCCGCGCCCCGGCCGCCCGTCTGCTGGCGCGCCCCCGGGTCTGGCGCACGGTGGTGGCGGCCAACGGGGTGGCGATGACCGCGTTCCTCTGGCACCTCACGGCGATGTTCGGGGTGTACGGGGCGATGCTCGCCCTCGACGTCCCGCTGCCCGAGCCCGCGTCGGCCGCCTGGTGGGCCCAGGTCCCGCTGCGGATCGCCCTCGCGGCGGCCCTCACCGCCGGACTCGTCGCCGCCTTCCGCGCCTTCGAACGCCCGGCCCCCACGGCTCCGGGAAGGCCGGGGGCCACGGGAGCGGGCCCCCTCGCGGCCCTCGGCGCGACGCTCTGCCTGCTCGGCGTGCTGGGCCTGTCCATGGTCGGCTTCGGCGGCCTGCTGGACGGCCGTACGGCCCTGCTGATCGCGGTCCCGGTCAGCGCCCCGGCCGCAGTCGCGATGACCCTGGGCGGCTGGCTGCTGGTGGAGCGGGCGGGGGGCAGGCGGGACCGGGGTCAGTGACCGTAGTGGTAGCGGCAGGCGGCGACACGGACCTCATCGTCGACCACTTTGTAGATGAGCCGGTGCTCGTCGGTGATGCGGCGGGACCAGTACCCGTGAAAACCGTGCTTCAACGGTTCCGGCTTGCCCATTCCTTCGTTGCCGTTCCGGGCGATGTCCTGGAGCAGTGTGTTGATCCTCTTGAGGATCTTACGATCCTGGTTCTGCCACCAGACGTAGTCGTCCCACGACGACTGGTCCCACACGAACTTCACTCGGCAAGTTCCCGTACGGTGCCGCCGCCGCTCTCCAGGCGGTCGATCGAAGCCAGCAACCGACGCGCGTTCTCCGGGCTCCGGAGCTGGTACGCCGTCTCTTTCAGGGACTCGTACTCATCGAGTGCCACTATCACCACCGGCTCATGTCCGGCACGCGTGACCACCACCTCCTCGCGGTCGTCCACGACCGCGCTCAGGGTCTCGGCGTATTTGGCGCGGGACTCGGTGTAGGTCATGGTCCGCATGATCGCCTCCCGGGGATGTACGTGATCCTGTACGTACAGAAAACTGTACCGCGCTGTCCCGTTGGCGGGACCGCGCACCCCGCCCCCGCCCCCGCGCCGTACCCTGGAAAGGTCGATCAACCCCCTGGACAGGAGTGAAATGGCCGTCAATCTGGTCAATGTCGAGCAGGTCAGCAAGGTGTACGGCACCCGTGCCCTGCTCGACGGTGTATCCCTCGGGGTGTCCGAGGGCGACCGGATCGGTGTCGTGGGCCGCAACGGCGACGGCAAGACCACCCTCATCCGGATGCTCGCCAAGCTGGAGGACGCGGACACCGGCCGCGTCACCCACAACGGCGGGCTGCGTCTCGGCGTCCTCACCCAGCACGACTCCCTGGACCCGACGAAGACCATCCGCCAGGAGGTCATCGGCGATCTCGCCGACCACGAGTGGGCGGGCAGCGCCAAGATCCGCGACGTGCTCACCGGGCTCTTCGGCGGCCTGGCCCTCCCCGGCTTCGAGCACGGGCTCGACACCGTCATCGCCCCGCTCTCCGGCGGCGAGCGCCGCCGTATCGCACTGGCCAAGCTCCTCATCGACGAGCAGGACCTCATCGTCCTCGACGAGCCCACCAACCACCTCGACGTCGAGGGCATCTCCTGGCTGGCCGGCCACCTGCGGACCCGGCGCTCCGCCCTCGTCTGCGTCACCCACGACCGGTGGTTCCTCGACCAGGTCTGCACCCGCATGTGGGACGTCCAGCGCGGCACCGTCCACGAGTACGAGGGCGGCTACAGCGACTACGTGTTCGCCCGCGCCGAGCGGGAGCGCATCGCCGCCACCGAGGAGTCCAAGCGGCAGAACCTCATGCGCAAGGAGCTGGCCTGGCTGCGCCGCGGCGCCCCCGCCCGCACCTCCAAGCCGCGCTACCGCATCGAGGCCGCCAACGAACTCATCGCCGACGTGCCGCCGCCGCGCGACACCAGCGAGCTGATGAAGTTCGCCAACGCCCGCCTCGGCAAGACCGTGTTCGACCTGGAGGACGTGACCGTCCAGGCCGGGCCCAAGACCCTGCTCACCCACCTCACCTGGCAGCTCGGCCCCGGCGACCGCATCGGCCTGGTCGGCGTCAACGGCGCGGGCAAGACCTCGCTGCTGCGCGCGCTCGCCGAGGCCGCCCGCACCCAGGGCGACGAGCAGCCCGCCGCCGGGAAGGTCGTCGTCGGCAAGACCGTCAAGCTCGCCTACCTCTCCCAGGAGGTCACCGAGCTCAACCCGAACCTCCGGGTCCTGGAAGCCGTCCAGCAGGTGCGCGACCGGGTCGACCTCGGCAAGGGCCGCGAGATGACCGCCGGTCAGCTCTGCGAGCAGTTCGGCTTCACCAAGGAGAAGCAGTGGACGCCCGTCGGCGACCTCTCCGGCGGTGAGCGCCGCCGGCTCCAGATCCTGCGGCTGCTGATGGACGAGCCCAACGTCCTCTTCCTCGACGAGCCCACCAACGACCTCGACATCGAGACCCTGACCCAGCTGGAGGACCTCCTCGACAGCTGGCCCGGGTCGATGATCGTGATCTCCCACGACCGGTTCTTCATCGAGCGGACCACCGACCGGGTCATGGCTCTCCTCGGCGACCGCGCCCTGCGCATGCTGCCGCGCGGGATCGACGAGTACCTGGAGCGCCGGCGGAGGATGGAGGAGGAGTCCACCCCCTCCGCCGCTGCCGCGCCCCGTACGTCCACCGCGACGGCCGCCGCCCCGGCCGTCTCGGCGCAGGAGGCCCGCGCCGCGAAGAAGGAGCTGCAGAAGGTCGAGCGGCAGCTCGACAAGCTTTCCACCCGCGAGACCGCGCTGCACAAGCAGATCGCGGACAACGCAACCGACTTCGAGAAGGTCGCGGGGCTCGACGCCGAACTGCGCGAACTCGTCACCGAGCGGGACGAGTTGGAGATGCGCTGGCTGGAGCTGGCCGAGGACGCCTGACGGAGGCCGGTGCGGCGGGTGGTAGAACGGGACGGCAGGGACCGTACGTTCGAGGGGGAGCACACCGATGTCGCAGCCGCCGCCGTCGCAGGGCGGGCCGGGAGAGCAGGAGGGCTTCGGTGCTCCGTACGAACCGCGGCCCGGTGCGTACGGAGCACC
>NZ_NTGZ01000161.1 GCF_002551245.1 Streptomyces sp. rh34 | reverse complement strand
AGATGTGTATAAGAGACAGGTACCGGCGGTACGCGGCCCTGCGCCGGCGGGCCCGGGGCGGGCGCCAGGGCGCAGGGGGGCCGCCGCTCTCCGGACCGGGCGATCAGGAGCGACCGGGGGCGGGAGTCCTGGCGGTCCTCGGGGTGCTGACGCCGGTGCTCGCCGCCGTGGCCGCGGCGACGTTCCTGCTGCTGGGCTACGGTCTGCAGCTCGCCGAGGCCCTGCCCGACCTGGCGGGCACGCTCGTCGGCGTCGGCTGGTTCAGCCTGGTGGTCGCGGCGGTCACGGCCCTGGTCAGCGTCGTCGCCCTCTACCGCACGGCGGCGAAGCAGTCGGCGGACGGCACGGCGACCGAGCCCGACCGGTCGCCCGCCGTCGAGGACGCCCGTGAGGCATGGCTCGCGGCGCTGCGCGACCGGGGGATCAGGCCGTTCCTCCTCCGGGAGCTGGCCGAGGCGGCGTCGCCCACGCCCGGGGCGGGCGACGTCCACGGCTCCCGCTTCAGCTCGCCGGCGTTCGCGGGACCGGACTTCTCCGGCCCCGGCTTCGAGGGCTCCGGCTTCGAGGGCTCCGGCAGGCCCGCCCCGGGCGGCTCCGGCCCGCACCGCTGACGGGCGGGCGGCGACCGCGAGACCGCCGCCCCTGCCGGGTCGGACCGGGGCGGTCAGGTCAGGGCGGTCAGGTCAGGGCGCGTACGGGCGCGTCGACGGCGGGAAGGGCATCGGGCAGGCCCGACCGGCCCTGGGCGGCCCGGACCAGGGCGGCCATGACCCGGGTGTCCTCGCCCATCTCCGGGTGCCACTGCACCCCGAGCACCAGGCTCCCGTGCCCGGGGAGTTCCAGGGCTTCCACGGTCCCGTCGGGTGCGTGGGCGGAGGCCACCAGGCCGGCGCCGAGGCGGTCGACCGCCTGGTGGTGGTAGGCGGGCACCACGGCGGTCTCCGGTACGGCGTCCGCGTACGCGGTGCCGGGGACGGGGGTCACGGGATGGCTGCCGAAGACGCCGGGGCCGCCGGTGTGGTCGTCCAGGTGCTGGTGCAGGGTGCCGCCGAGGGCGACGTTCAGCAGCTGCATGCCCCGGCAGATGCCGAGCAGCGGAACCCCGTGTTCGATCGCCGCCCGGATCAGCTCCAGCTCCCAGGAGTCGCGGTCGCGGGCCGGGGGGCCGGTACGGGGATCGGCGACCGCCCCGTAGCGCGCCGGCTCGACGTCCGCTCCCCCGGCGATCACCAGCCCGTCCAGGGCGGCGACGGTGTCATGAGCCGCGTCCCGCGCGTCGTCGGGCGGCAGCAGCACGGCGAGCCCGCCCGCCGCCCGGACGAGGCGGGGATAGGCGGCGGGCAGCAGCACCGCGGGCATCTCCCACACACCCCAGCGGGCCGGGTCCTGGTAGGTACTGATGCCGATGACGGGCCGGGGCATAAAACGGGCTCCTTCGGGTCGGGATGATCGCGTGGTCGCTCTCCGGGGGCGGGCTTCCGTCCGGTACGCCTCCGAGCGGCGGGAGCCCGCCGCCCCCGGGCGGCCGTCTCAGTCGCGGGCGAGTTCGGCCTCGGCCGCCGCCAGTGCGGCGAACTCCTCCTCCGGGGCTCCCGCGACCAGCCGGTGCCGGCTGTAGAGGGCGAAGTAGGCCAGCGCCACCGCGTACACGCCGAGGGCGATGAACGCCGCGTCGCGGTCCACCAGGAAGGTCGCCGCCAGGGCCGAGCATGCCAGAACGAAGGCCACGGACGAGGTGAACGCGCCGCCCGGGGTGCGGTAGGGGCGCGGCAGTTCCGGTTCGCGGCGGCGCAGCACCAGGTGGGAGAGCGCCATGAGGGCGTAGCTGATCGTGGCGCCGAAGACGGCGACGTTCAGCATCCGGCCGCCGTCGCCGCTCCAGGCGGCAAGCGTGAATCCGATGATTCCGGGGATCAGCAGGCCGAGGTAGGGGGACTTGCGGCGGTTGGTCAGCGAGAGGAAGCGCGGCAGGTAGCCGGCCCGGGAGAGGGCGAACAGCTGGCGGGACCCGGCGAAGATCAGGGAGAAGAAGGAGGCCACGAGTCCGGCGAGGCCCGCGTAGTTCACGAAGCGGCTCAGGGCGGTCGGCTCTCCGGTGCCCTGCAGAGCCACCACGAGCGGGTTCCCGGCCTCCTTGATGGCGTTGGCCCCCTGGGCGCCGGTGGCGGAGATGAAGGTGATGACGGCCAGGAAGACCAGCACGACGAGCGAGATGGCCAGCGCCTTCGGCATCGAGCGGACCGGGTCCTTGGCCTCCTCGGCGGCGAGCGGCACGCCTTCCACGCCGAGGAAGAACCACATGCCGAAGGGAAAGGCCGCCCAGATCCCGAGGAGCCCGAACGGCAGCCAGGAGGAGGAGCCGAAGGCGGAGGCGTCCGCCGGGATGTCGTTGAGGCGGCCCGCGTCGAACTCGGTGAACGCGCCGACGGCGAAGATCAGCAGCGCGGCCACCGCGATGGCGGTCACCACCAGGCTGAAGCGGAGCGCCTCGCCGACTCCCCAGAGGTGGATGCCGATGAAGATCGCGAAGCAGGCGAGGTAGACGGGCCAGCCGGAGGTGAGCCCGAACAGGCCGAGGGACTCGACGTAGTCGCCGATGAACAGCACGATCGCGGCGGGCGCGAGGATGTACTCGATGAGGATGGCCGTGCCGGTGAGGAAGCCGCCCCAGGTGCCGAGCGCTCGCCGGGCGAAGCCGTAACCGCCGCCCGCCGTGGGCAGGATGGCGGAGAGTTCGGCCAGCGCGAAGACCAGACACGCGTACATGACGCCCATCAGGACCATGGCGGCGGCGAGTCCGCCGAAGCCTCCCTTGGACAGGCCGATGTTCCAGCCGGAGAAGTCGCCGGAGACGACGTAGGCGACGCCGAGCCCGGTCAGCAGGAGCCAGCCCGCGCTGCCCCGGCGCAGGGTTCTGCGGTGCAGATACGCGTCCGTGCCGGACACCCCCGTGCTCGCGTCACCGGGTGGGCCGGCGGGTTTTTCGGTTCCCTGAGCCATGAGGCGCTCCAGATGTGTGTCGACTTCATCGTGGGAACTGCTTCGATCAATGGTTCGTCGGCACACCTTTGTGGAACGCCGGGAGAATGGCAAGGGGTGTGCGTCAAAGAGTGGTTACGGATGCGCCTCCGCGCCGGACGCCCGCCGGGGCCGCCCAACCGGGGCCTCCCGCCGATCGGGCCAGGGCACGGTCAGGCGAGGAAGCCGCGCAGCAGGGCCGCCGTGCCCCCGCAGTGCTCGCGCATCATCTCGCGGGCGGCGTCCGCGTCCCGGTCGAGCACCGCCTCGACGACGGCCGCGTGCTGCCGCTGGGAGTGCTCCAGGTTGCGCACCAGCAGCGGGATGCAGTCGAGCAGTTCGTTGAGGGTGGCCCGGACCGCGGCGTACTGGGTGGCGAGCGTACGGGAGCCGGAGAGTTCGGCGAGTGTGAGGTGGAGCAGGGTGTCCTGACGCCGGTAGTCCTCCAGCCGGGCGCCCCGCGTCGCGTCGAGCGCGGCCCGCAGCCTGGCCCCGCCGTCCGCCGGGAGCCCTTCGGCGCACAGGCCCGCCGCTCCGGCCTCCAGCACCTCGCGGAAGCGCAGGGTGTCCTCCACGTCGACGGCGGCGATGCGGCGGCGCAGTTCGCCGCTGCCGTCGGGGGCGGCGGTGCGCGGCAGGACGAACGTTCCTCCGTAGCGGCCCCGGCGGCTCTCGACCATGTTCTGGTCCTGGAGGACCTTGAGGACCTCGCGCAGCGTCACCCTGCTGATCCTCAGCTGCTGGGACAACTCACGTTCGGGGGGCAGCCGTTCGCCGGGCGGGACCAGACCAAGCCGCAGGAGCTGGAGGACCTGCTCCAGCGCCTCCTCGAAGCCGTTGCCCGCGCGGACGGGCCGCAGCACGGAGTCCGGCCGGCCGGTCGCGGCGTCGCTCCCGCCACCGGACGTGTCGGCCGCCGCCCCTTCGGCCGCGGCCGTTCCCGCCGTTCCTGCCGCCGGACGGGTGTCGTCCGCTCGTTGCCTCGTGGCCACTGGCCGATCCCCTTCCCAAGTAATGGTTCCCTGTCATACCTTAAGCCTCCCGGTTCACCCAAGGAGGAATCCCGTGGCAGACCGCACACCCCCGCTCGGCGTCGACGAGCTCCGCTCACGGGTCGCCGACGGGTCGATAGACACCGTGGTGCTGGCCTTCCCGGACATGCAGGGCCGGCTCCAGGGGAAGCGGTTCGCGGCCGGGTTCTTCCTCGACGAGGTGCTGGAGCACGGCACCGAGGGCTGCAACTACCTCCTGGCCGTGGACACCGAGATGCGGACCGTCGACGGCTACGCGATGTCCTCGTGGGAGAACGGCTACGGCGACTTCGGCATGGTCCCCGATCCGGCCACTCTGCGCCCCGTCCCCTGGCACGAGGGGACCGCCCTGCTGATCGCGGATCTCGCGTGGCACGACGGCAGTCCGGTGGTGGCGGCCCCGCGTCAGATCCTGCGCCGCCAGCTCGGCCGGCTGGCGGAGCTCGGCTACACCGCCCAGGTGGGCACGGAGCTGGAGTTCATCGTCTTCCGGGACAGTTACGAGGAGGCCTGGGACCGCGACTACCGCGGGCTGACCCCGGCCAACCAGTACAACATCGACTACTCGATCCTCGGCACCGGGCGCATCGAGCCGCTGCTGCGCCGTATCCGCAACGAGATGCAGGAGGCCGGGCTGACCGTCGAGTCCGCCAAGGGCGAGTGCAATCCCGGCCAGCACGAGATCGTCTTCCGCTACGACGAGGCGCTCACCACCTGCGACCAGCACGCCGTCTACAAGACGGGCGCCAAGGAGATCGCGGCCCAGGAGGGCGTCTCGCTGACGTTCATGGCCAAGTACGACGAGCGCGAGGGCAACTCCTGCCATATCCACCTCTCGCTGACCGACGCGGACGGCGCGAACATGATGGCGGGCGAGGGCGAGGGCGGCATGTCCGAGCTGATGCGGCACTTCCTGGCCGGCCAACTCGCCGCCCTGCGGGACTTCTCCCTCCTCTACGCGCCCACCATCAACTCCTACAAGCGCTTCCAGCCCGGCTCCTTCGCCCCCACGGCCGTCGCCTGGGGCGTCGACAACCGCACCTGCGCCCTGCGGGTCGTCGGCCACGGGCGATCGATGCGCTTCGAGAACCGGCTGCCCGGCGGCGACGTCAACCCGCACCTGGCCGTCGCCGGTCTGGTCGCCGCCGGACTGTACGGGGTCGAGCACCGGCTGGAGCTGCCCGAGGCCTGTACGGGCAACGCCTACACCGGGGACTACGACCAGGTGCCGACGACCCTGCGCGAGGCCGCCGAGCTGTGGGAGGCCAGCCCCATCGCCAAGGAGGCGTTCGGCGAGGAGGTCGTCGCGCACTACCTGAACATGGCCCGCGTCGAACTGACCGCGTACGACTCCGCGGTGACCGACTGGGAACTGCGCCGCTCCTTCGAACGCCTCTGACAGCCAGAAACCCTCCGCGCCACTACCCGCTTCCGTGATCGGGGTCCGTACGTGTCACCACCCACCCTGGACGTCCTGAACCCGGCGACCGCCGAGGTCGTCGCCACCGTCCCCGCGGCCTCCGCCGCCGATGTGGACGCCGCCGTCCACGTCGCCGCCTCGGCGCAGCGCCGCTGGGCGGCCGCCGCCCCTGCCGACCGGGCGCGGCTGCTGCGCCGCTTCGCCGTCGTCGTCGACGAACACACCGAGGAACTGGCCCGGTTGGAGGTGCGGGAGGCCGGGCACACCATCGGCAACGCCCGGTGGGAGGCCGGCAACGTCCGCGATCTCCTCGACTACAGCGCGGGCGGGGCCGAACGGCTGCTCGGCCGGCAGATCCCGGTGGCGGGCGGCATCGACTTCACGGTCCTGGAGCCGCTGGGGGTCGTCGGGGTCATCGCCCCGTGGAACTTCCCGATGCCGATCGCCGCCTGGGGTCTCGCCCCGGCCCTCGCGGCGGGCAACGCCGTCCTTCTCAAGCCCGCCGAGACGACGCCGCTGACCGCTCTCCGGCTGGCCGAACTCGCCCTGGAGGCAGGTCTTCCCGAGGGGTTGTTCCAGGTGCTGCCCGGCGAGGGCCCGGTGGCCGGGAGCGCTCTGGTCGAACACCCGGGCGTCGCGAAGATCGTGTTCACCGGCTCCACCCGGACCGGCAAGCACATCATGACCCGCTGCGCTGAGCGCGTGAAACGGCTCACCCTGGAGCTGGGCGGCAAGAGCCCCAACGTCGTCTTCGCCGACGCCGATGTGGAGGCCGCCGCGGCGGCCGCACCGATGTCCTTCCTGGACAACGCCGGTCAGGACTGTTGCGCCCGCACCCGGATCCTGGTCGAGCGGTCCGTGTACGACCGCTTCCTCGACCTGCTCGTCCCGGCCGTGTCGGCCGTCGTGGTGGGCGACCCGGCCGACGAGAAGACCCAGATGGGGCCGCTGATCTCGGCCGTCCAGCGCGACCGGGTCCGGGGCCTCGTCGACGGCGGCCTGGAAGCCGACGGCGCCCGGACCATCCTCGGAACGGCCCCCGAAGGCCCCGGATTCTGGTACCCGCCGACCGTCCTCACCGGGGTCTCGCCCGAGGCGCCGGTGGCGGTCGAGGAGGTCTTCGGGCCCGTCGCCGTGGTCCTGCCGTTCGAGGACGAACAGGACGCGCTGCGCCTCGCCAACGCCACCGACTACGGACTCGCCGGCTCGGTCTGGACCCGGGACGTCGGCCGCGCGCTGCGCGTGAGCCAGGGGCTGCGGGCGGGCAACCTCTCCGTCAACTCGCACTCCAGCGTGCGCTATTCGACCCCCTTCGGCGGCTACAAGCAGTCGGGCCTGGGCCGCGAGCTCGGCCCGGACGCGCTGGCCGCCTTCACCGAGACCAAGAACGTCTTCATCAGCACGGAGGCCTGAGCACCATGACCGACACCTCTTCCGTCTGCCGCCGCCTGGTCGGCCGCACCGCCGTCGTCACCGGAGCCGGCAGCGGCATCGGCCTGGCCACCGCCCGGCGGCTGGCCGCCGAGGGCGCGCACGTCGTCTGCGCCGATGTGGACGAGGAGCGCGGCAAGGCCGCCGCCGCCGAGACCGCCGGGCTCTTCGTCCGTACCGACGTCACCGACGCCGAGCAGGTCGACGCCCTCTTCACGACCACGTTCGACACCTACGGCTCGGTCGACATCGCGTTCAACAACGCGGGCATCTCCCCGCCGGACGACGACTCCATCCTGGACACCGGCCTGGAGGCCTGGCGGCGGGTGCAGGAGGTCAACCTGACCTCGGTGTACCTCTGCTGCAAGGCGGCGATCCCCTATATGCGCGACCAGGGCAAGGGCTCCATCATCAACACGGCGTCCTTCGTGGCCCGGATGGGCGCGGCCACCTCGCAGATCTCGTACACCGCGTCCAAGGGCGGGGTCCTGGCGATGTCGCGCGAGCTGGGCGTGCAGTTCGCGCGCGACGGGATCCGGGTCAACGCCCTGTGCCCCGGCCCGGTCAACACCCCGCTGCTCCAGGAGCTGTTCGCCAAGGACCCGGAGCGGGCCGCCCGGCGGCTGGTGCACATCCCGGTCGGCCGGTTCGCCGAGCCGACCGAGATCGCCGCCGCCGTCGCGTTCCTGGCGAGCGACGACTCCTCGTTCGTGAACGCCACGGACTTCCTGGTCGACGGCGGGATCGCCGGGGCGTACGTCACCCCGGTCTGATCCCGACGGTCCCGGCAATCCCGGCGGCCGGGCTGACCGGCCGCCGGTCAGCCCGAGGTGGTGGCCGAATCATCCCGAAGACGCCGGGCGCGGAGCACCAGGAGCATCTCGAAACGCTGGTCCGGTTCGTCGATGGCGTCGCCCCACAGCTCGCGGATCTGCCGCAGCCGGTAGCGGGCCGTCTGAGGGTGGATGCCGAGGCGGGCGGCCACCTCCGGGGCGCCCCCGGGGGTCTCGATCCAGGCGAGCAGCGTCTCGGACAGGCGCCGGGCCTGGGTCGGACCGAGGCCGTCCAGCGGGGCGAGGCAGCGGCGGGCGGACGCGTCGATCAGCTCCTGGGCGGGGAGCAGCAGCAGTTCCTCCGCCCGCTCGGTGCAGTACAGCACCTCGCCCTGCGGCAGCAGGCCCTTCTTGATCAGCTGGACCGCGGTCTCCGCCCAGCGCAGCGAGGTGGCCGCGGCCGCCAGCGGTACCGCCGGTCCGATCGCCCCGGACCAGCCGGCCGTGGCGCGCCGCAGGATCTCCGCACGGCCCGCCGTGTCCGGGTCCGGGATGACGATGCGCGGCTGCTCGCTCTCCATCTCCAGCAGAATGCCCTGCCCGACCGCCGGGGCCACGGCCTCGCGGGCCGGGCGCATGAGCACACCCACGGAGATCGTCTCCGGAAGCTCCCAGCCGATGCGGGCGGCCCGCTCGGCCAGGGCCACGGACACGTCGCCCCGGTGTTCCACCAGGAGGAGCTCGATCAGCTGGCGCTGGAGGCGGAGCCGTTCGCTGGCGCGCCGGGCCGCCGCCTCGGCGTAGCCCCGTACCGACTGTTCCACGAGCCCGTCCAGATACTCGAATCCCGATTCGGCGAGCTCGTACATCGCGGGCGCGGGGATGTCGGCCTGCTGGCCGATCTCGGCGAGCCTGCGCCAGGTGAGCCGGACCCCGAGGCGATAGATGGCCTGGAGCGCGTCGAGGCTGCGGCCCTCAAGACCCTCGCCCCGCCCGAACTCCTGGAACATCTCCGGCGGCACGCGTGGGTGGGCGCCCTCGGTGAGGTTGTGGACGAAGCCTTCGATGGCGCGGCGGATACCGACGAGGGCCAGCGGCTCCCCGGAGTCGTCCTCGACCAGGTGCAGATAGGGATATTCCTGACGTATCTGGTACAGGATCGTCTGGGCGAGCTCCGGGGCCTCGGACCGGGCGATCGCCTCGAAACGGTCGAGCTTCGACCGGGGGACGTCCTGCCAGGCCGGGCGGGTCATGGAGCCGCCGGGGCGGTGTCGTAGCTGATCAAGGGCGTATTGGGCTGGTCGGGAGTGGCGTCGAGCAGTGCCACGACACCGACCGCCGCACCAACGGCGAGCGTGGCGGCCACCAGGACGGTGACAGCGGCGGCGATGAGTCTGCGCATAGTCGGGTCAGCTCCTTGCTGGAGGCGATCCCCACCCCTGCAGCCGGGCCCCTCCGGCTGGGACACAGTGTCGACAGCACATTGACATCCGTCAAGGGCTTGCCTACTGTTCACGCCAATCAAGGGCTGACCGGCCCGGGCCCGTGCACCTCCGCGAAGAGATTCGACCCAGGAGTGCCCGGATGCGCCACAACGCTTCACCCCTGTCGCTTGTCCTGCTGGGCGCAGGGGTTTTCCTGCTCGTCCTCGCGCCGCTGCTCGTCTGGTACGTCCAGCCGCATGCCAAGCGCACCCCCATCGACATCGACACCACCACCGTCTTCACCGGGACGGGCAGCTATTTCGACACGTCCGAGGTGGAGACGGTCGAGGGCAGAACGATCACGATCACGCGGCAGGTGCGCGGGGACGTGGCCGACAGCGAGAAGAGCGGCAACGCCGTGTGGGACGTCTCCACCTCGGTCGACCACCAGGACACCCTGCCCGCCTCGGATCCCCGTGACGCCCTCCAGTGGACGCTGGAGCGCTGGGTGACCGACCGGACCACGAACGAGCCGGTCCACTGCTGCGAGGAGTCCCCGACGTTCGACGGGGAGGCCTATCTCAAGTTCCCCTTCGACGTCGAGAAGCGTTCCTACCGCTGGTGGGACAGCACGCTCGGCGGGGTGGTGCGGCTCTCCTACGCCGGTGAGCAGGAGGTTCAGGGCTACTCCGGTCTGCTCTTCAAGGGCGAGGTGGAGCCCACCCAGACCGGGGTGCGCCAGGTGCCCGGAGTGCTCGTGGGGAAGAAGAAGATCCCCCAGGTGCTGGCCGAGGAGTGGTATTCCAACAGCGGCATCGAGCTGGTGGTGGACCGGCGCACCGGCCGCATCATGAACGCGGCGATCGGCCCGAGGAAGACGCTGCGCGCGCCGGGCTCCGAGAAGGACGCCGTCGTGCTCCTGGAGAGCAAGCGCGTGGAGTTCACCGAGGAGACCCAGCTCAAGCAGGTCGAGCTGGCGTCGGCGGACAGCGACCGGCTGGCGATGCTCGGCACGACCGCGCCGGCCGGGGCGGCGGGGCTGGGCGTTGTGCTCGCGGTGGCGGGCGTCGTGCTCGTCGTCCGGGGGCGCCGGACGGAGCCGGAAGCGCCGAATACTCACATGATGACGATTCCGCACACCTGAGTTACCGGCAAGTTGTTGCACCGGTGAGTAGCCGGGCGCGTACCCGTGCCGAAAACTGTCTATCCCCACCAGAGCACGGCCCCCCGGTCCCGTCCCCGCCCGTCCCTCTCCCCTCAACTCCCTCATCGCCCCATCACCCTCATCACCCTCATCACCTGTTTCTCGCTTCTCCCTCATCACCCTTCACGATCCCTCGCCCCGCGGCCGGACTCCCGGCCCGGCGAACCCCTGTCCCGGCCCCCCGGTACGTCCCCGCTCCAAGCGGCCCTCGTCCCGGGGGCCGCTCCCCCGAGTCCCCGCCCCCCGAGCCGAGTTGGAGCACCCATGCCCCAGCACGTCCCTCCCCCACTGCTTGACGCCGTCGCGCGTCCGGGTCAGGGCCCGGCGCCCGCCACCGTCCCCGCCACCCCGAGACGCATCGTCTTCCTCGCCCACCGCGACCTGGGCAATCCGGCCGCCGGCGGCTCCGAGCTGCTGGTCGACCAGCTCGCCCTGGGCCTCACCGAGCAGGGTCACGACGTCACGCTGCTGTGCGGCGGACCGGCCTCCCGCCGGCCCTACCGGGTCGTCTCGGCGGGCTCCACTCTGGGGCACTACGTCGGCGCGCGGTCCGCGTTCGCCCGGCGGATCGGCACGTGCGACCTGCTCGTCGAGGTCTGCAACGGCATGCCGTACCTGGCCCCGCTGTGGCACCGCGGCCCCACGGTGTGCCTGGTCAACCATGTGCACACCGACCTGTGGGACATGCGCTTCCCGACGCCGGTGGCCCGTGCCGGGCGCAAGCTCGAACACTGGGCCCTGTCCCGGGCCTACCGCGACCACCTGATGATCGCGGTGTCCCCGTCCACGGCGGGCGCCCTGCGCGAACTGGGCGTGCCCGACCGGCGGATCCGGGTGGTGCACAACGGGGTCCAGGAGCCGAACCCGCAGGGCGAGCGGTCCGCCACACCGCTGTTCGTGGCGCTGGGCCGGCTCGTCGACTACAAACGCATCGATCTGCTGCTCCAGCTCTGGGAGCGGGTCCGGCCGGTCACCGGAGGCCGGCTCGTCATCGTCGGCGATGGCCCCGAGCGGGCCCGGCTGGAACAACTCGCGGGCCCCGGCGTGGAGTTCGCCGGGCATGTGACCGAGGCGGAGAAGCACCGGCTGCTCTGCGCCGCGTGGATGCTGCTGCACCCGGCAGCCGTGGAGGGGTGGGGTCTTGTGGTCACGGAGGCCGCGGCCCGGTCCACCCCGACCCTGGGCTTCGACGTGCCGGGGCTGCGCGACTCCGTCGAGGACGGTGTCACCGGGGTCCTCGCCCCGGGCGCGTCCTCCTTCGCCGCCGCCTGGTGCACGCTGGCGCTGGACGACGAGCGACGCGAGGCGATGGGCAAGGCGGCCCGCGAACGGGCCGCCGACTACCGGTGGACCGCCAGTGTGCGCAGGTTCGCGGCGGTGGCCGCCGAGGCGGCGGCCGGTTCCACGGCTCCGACGGCGGACGGCCCGAACGCCCCGACGATCGGCGCGAGCGCGTGAAGGACCCCTCGTTCCGGCGGTCGGCCGCTCTGTTCCGCGCCTTCCTGCGCGAACAGGGCGACCCCGCCACGGCGTACACCCTGCTGGCCCGTGACGCGGCCGACCAGGTCGAGCGGCACGGCCCGCTCCGGGACAAGGTCGTCGTGGACATCGGCGGCGGCGACGGCTACTTCACCCGGGAGTTCCGGCGGCGCGGGGCGCACAGCTACCTCTTCGAGCCGGATCCGGCGGAGATCGGCCCCGGGCAGCGCGCGGACACCGTCGTCGCCGACGGCTATCTGCTGCCGCTCGCCGACGGCGCGGCCGACGTCTGCTTCTCCTCCAACGTGCTGGAGCACGTCGCCGATCCGCACACCTTCCTCAGCGAGATGGCGCGGGTGACCCGCCCCGGCGGTCTCATCTACGTCTCGTACACCAACTGGCTCTCCCCGTGGGGCGGCCACGAGTGGGCGCCCTGGCACTACCTCGGCGCCGAACGCGCCCGGAGCCGCTACGAGCGGCGCACCGGCGGTCCGGCCAAGCACCGGCTCGGCGAGAACCTCTTCAAGATCGGCGTCGGGGAGACCCTGAGCCACGTCCGGAGCCGCTCCGACGTGTCCGTCGTCTCAGCACGCTCGCGCTACTGGCCCGTCCTTCCCCAGCTCGTGCCGCGCATCCCCGTACTGCGGGAATTCGCCACCTGGAACCTCCTCCTCATCCTCCGGCGGTGTTCATGACCAGCGCTGTCCACCCACCCCGGTCCACGGCCCCTCAGGGCGCGGGTCCCGCGCCTTCCGGTACCGCCGACGGACCGCCCACGCCTCGCTCACGGCGCTGGCTGCTGGGCTTCTGGGCCGCCGTGTTCGCGGCGTTCCTCGCGGTGTCGCCTGGCCGGATGACGTTCGACACCAAGCTCGGCGTCGTCGTGGATCCCTGGCGCTTCCTGGGCGACCTGGGCGAGCTGTGGCACAGCCGGGCCGGGTTCGGCGGGATCGCCGACCAGTACGTCGGGTACGCCATCCCGATGCTGCCGTACTACGGGGCCGCCGACCTGCTGCACGTACCGGTCTGGCTCGCGGAGCGGCTGTGGCTGTCGCTGATCGTGGCGACCGCCTGCTGGGGCGCGCTCCGGCTGGCGGAGCGGCTGGCCGTGGGTTCCCCGGCCACCCGGCTGCTGGGCGCGGTCGCGTACGCCCTGTGGCCGACGTACACCATCGTCGTGGGCTCGACCTCGGCGGCGGCCCTGCCGGGCGCCCTGCTGCCGTGGGTGCTGCTGCCGCTGACGAACCCGCGCCTCGCGCCGAGGACCGCCGCGGCCCGGTCCGCTCTGCTGATCCCGCTGATGGGCGGCGTCAACGCCGCGTCCACGCTGGCCTCGCTGCTGCCGGTGGGGCTGTACCTGCTGTCCCGTCCCGGCGGGCCGCGCAAGCGCGCCCTGCTGGCGTGGTGGATCCCGGGTGTGATCCTGGCGACCGCCTGGTGGATCGTTCCGCTGCTGCTGCTGGGCACCTTCGGCGAGAACTTCATGCCGTACGTGGAGTCCTCGTACACCACCACGACGACCATGTCGGCGACCGAGGTGCTGCGCGGCGGCGGGAACTGGGTCGGCTATCTGAACTTCGGCGAGGCCTGGCTGCCGGCCGGCTGGACCGTCGCCACCGCGACCGTCACCATCCTGGGCTCGGCGCTCGCCGCCGCCCTGGGCCTGGCGGGACTGGCACGCCGTGATCTGCCCGAGCGCCGCTGGCTGGTGCTGACCGTGCTGTGCGTCGCGCTCATCACGCTCGCCGGTTACGGGGGCGCGCTGGGCGGGCTGTTCCACGGGACCGCGCAGGACTGGCTGGACGGCTGGCTGGTGCCGTTCCGCAACATCTACAAGTTCCAGACAGGGCTGGCGCTGGCCCTGGCCCTGGGCCTCGCGCACCTCACCGCGGTGGTCTCCTTCGCCGCCGCGGCGCGTGGCGGCGGTAGCGCGGTGCGCGCCCGGCGGCTCGTGCCGGTGGCCGCCGCCGTGCTCGTGCTGCCGGGTCTCGCCTGGCCGTACGTCAACGGCTCGATCCTGCAGACGGGTTCGTTCCAGCAGCTGCCCACGTACTGGGAGACGACCGGGAGCTGGCTGAAGAAGAACTCGGCCGACGACCGCGCCCTGGTCGTCCCCGCGACCGCGCACGGCATCTACACCTGGGGTTCGCCCATCGACCAGCCGTTGGATGTGCTGGCGAACTCGCCCTGGGCGCAACGGGATTACGTGCCGTTCGGCACGCCGGGCAACCGGCGGGCGATGGACGCCGTCGAGCAGGCGCTGACCACCGGCGGCGAGGTGCCCGGACTGAGCGAGTACCTCAACCGGGCGGGGCTGCACTATGTGGTGGTCCGCAACGACCTGGATCCCGACCAGTTGGGGTACGTCCCCACGACCACGGTGAAGCGCACCCTGGAGGCGTCCGGGTACCAGCGCGTGACCGGTTTCGGTCCGGTGATGACCGGTGGCCGGATCGCGGCGGACACCCCCGTGCAGGTCGAGGGCCTCTATCCGCGGCAGCGGGCCGTGGAGATCTACGAGCCGCCTGCCGGGACGGAGCGTCCGGGGCGGGCGGGAACAGCCCCGGTGGCCTCGACGGCCGTCGTGAGCGGCGGGCCCGAGTCCCTGCTGCCGCTGGCGGCGAGCGGCGCGCTGGAAGGCCGGCCGGCCGTGCTGGCCGGTGACGCGCACCCGGGTCTGGGACGGCCGTCGCTGTACGCGGCGGGCGACGGGCTGCGGCGCGCCGACACCCGGTTCGGGCTGGTCAACTCCAACACCTCGTACACGTACACCGCGGATGAGCGCAACGCTGTGGAGGCCGCGCAGGATCCGGACCGTAGCCCCCGGCAGATCCTCCCGACGTCCGGCACGGAGCACCAGACGACGGCCGTGCTGCGGGGCGCGAAGAAGGTCAGCGCCTCGTCGGTGGGCAACTGGCTGTTCCATCTGCCGCAGTACGACCCGGTCAACGCCTTCGACGGCAACCCGGACACCGGCTGGGCGGAGGGGTCCCCGGGCTCTCCCGAGGACGAGTGGGTGCGGATCGACTTCACCACTCCGACGGAGCTTCCGGCCTCGCTCCAGGTGACGCCGCTGCCCAGCGCGAACGTGCGGGCCGCGCCGACCGTCGTCCGGGTCGAGACCGAGCGGGGCTTCAAGGACAGCCCGTTGAAGCCGGACGGATCGACGCAGACGGTGGCCGCCCCCACCGGGCAGGCTTCCTGGCTGAAGGTGACGATCCTGGAGTCCCAGCAGGGGCGCCCCGGGCTCACCGGCGCCGGGTTCACCGACATCGCGGTCCCCGGGGTGCAGGTGACCCGGATGCTGGAGCTGCCCTCCGACGCGCCGCGTGAGGGCGCGGACTCCACGGTCTACTCGCTGCGGCGGGGCAGCGACCCGGGCGGCCTGTCGTCGGTCGCGGCCGAGGTCGGCCTGCACCGGCAGTTCACCCCCCAGGAGGCGGGCCCGTACCAGGTGTCCGCGAGCGCGGTGCCGGTACCCGGCGATGAGCTGGACAAACTGCTGTTCGAGCTGACGGGCGAGCGGGACAAGATCGAGGTGAGCGCCGACTCCACCGCACGGCTGGGCACCAACCTCAGTCCGCGCAATCTGACCGACGGTGATCTGACCACGGCGTGGATCGCGGGCGAACGCCCCACGCTGCGTCTGTCCTGGCCGGAGAAGAAGGAGGTCGGGGAGATCGTCTTCGCGGCGGCCGGCGGTCTGTCCACCCGCCCCGAGCAGGTGCAGATCAGCTCCCCCGACGGCACGGCGGTGGCCTCCGTGGACGAGAACGGCATGGCCCGCTTCTCGCCCATCAGGACCGACCGGATGGACATCACCATCTCGCGCCAGGCTCCGCTGACCGTCCACAACCCGGTCGCCGACGACCAGTTGCAGTTGCCGGTGGGGCTGAGCGAGGTCTACATCCCCGCGTTGGAGGAGTACCGCTCGCCGCAGCCGAAGCCGGGCAAGACCTTCAGCCTGGCCTGCGGCAAGGGGCCGGTCCTGTCCGTCGGCGGTACGTTCCTGGAGACCCGCGCCGAAGGCCTGGTGCGGGACCTGACGCAGCGCCGCCCCATCGAGGTCACGCCGTGCACCGAGGGCGGCACGGTGGAGCTGGCCGCCTCGTCCACCACCGTCGAGGCGGGTGACGCGGGACCCCTCGCCATCACGGACGTCACGCTGAGCAAGGGGACCTCGAAGGCCGCGTCGAGCACGCAGCGTTCGGTGGACGTCGAGCGGGGTGACGGCGACCGGCGCACGATCACCGTCGGGGCGGGCGAGGCCTCCTACCTCCAGATCCACGAGAACCACAACAAGGGCTGGAAGGCCACCCTGGGCGGCGAGGAGCTGACGCCTCTGCGGATCGACGGCTGGCAGCAGGCCTGGCTGATCCCGGAGGGCGAGGGCGGCAAGGTCACCCTGGAGTACGAGCCGGCCCGGATCTACCAGGTGGGGCTGATCGGCGCGGGGGTCCTGCTCCTGGTGCTCGTGGGGCTCGCCTTCGGGCGCCGACGGGGAGCCGCGCCGTACGCGGCCGAGGAGCAGCCCGTCGTGCCCGGCCCGGGTCTGGTCCTGGGCACCGTGGCGCTCACCCTGGTGGGGGTGGTGATCGCGGGGCCGCTCGCCCTGGCGGTGCCGGTCCTCGCCGTACTCGCCCGCTTCCGGCCGAGGCTGCTCGCTCCGGTCGCGTTCGCGGCGATGGCCGCCGCGGGTGTCGTCGCCGCGGTGGGCACCGGGGACACCACGGCCGCGGGCGAGGGCGCGTTCGGCGCGACGGCCCAGTTCCTGGCTCTGGTCGGCCTGTTCGCGGCCCTGGTCACGGTCGGGCGCTGTCTCTTATACACATCTCTGATGGCGCGAGGGNTGCCAGCCCGCTCAGAGATGTGTATAAGAGACAGCGTTCGGCGCGACGGCCCAGTTCCTGGCTCTGGTCGGCCTGTTCGCGGCCCTGGTCACGGTCGGGCGCGGGCCGCTCGGCAGGCGGGCCGCCGGGGGCCGGGACACGGTCGCCCCCGCTGACGGCGAGGCGCCCACGGTTCCGACGCAGGCCACCGGTTCGGGCCGGACGCTGTCCACCGACCCGAAGCATCCGCGGGGAACTCCGCCTCCCCCGCCCGGAATCGGGTACGGAGCCGGCTCGGGCGAAGGGGAGGGAGACGGCGACGGCCGGGGCGGTGACGGCCCGACGCGGCAGCCCGGCGGTCAGCAGCCGCCGCCGTCCCGTCCCGGGGGAGGCACCTGATGGCGACCACGCGGCACCCCCGGGCGCGGGGCGGTACGCCCCGGTCCGGGGCCCCGGCCCGGGTGCCGTTCCCGGTGGTCGACGAGGTGGCCCGGCACTGTGCGCAGGACGCCGAGCCGAACACGGTGCACATCGAGATCCATCTGCCCGGCCGGGTGGACGAGGGGCGGCTGCGCTCCGCGTTCGCCGAGGCACTCACCCGGCACCCCCGGGCGCTGATGCGGGAGCGCCCGCGCACCCCGTTCGCCCGGCGCTACGAGTGGGAGCTGACCGGGAGCCCCGACACGGATCCGGTCTCCTTCCCGCCGTCCGCACCCGGGGCGCTCGCCCGGGCCCGGGCGCGGGCGCTGGACGAGGCCCCGCCGCTGACGGCCTCGCCGCCGCTGCGGCTCGCCGTGGTCGAGGAGCCGGGGACCT
>NZ_NTGZ01000160.1 GCF_002551245.1 Streptomyces sp. rh34 | reverse complement strand
GAGCAGCCCAGAGCGGCGGCCGATCCGGCGCAGGCTCCCCGGGCGGGCACCGGCCGGGCGTACCTGCTCCTTCACGCGCCACCGCCGCCGCACGACGCACTGACGCCGGCTCTGCCGGGGCCGCCCGAGCCGCGCGGTGGCGTACAGCATGTCGCCGCGGATTCCTTCGACGTCCCCGGCAGCCGCAGGGGCGCGCTCCCCGGCGTACGGGGCCCTCCGGGCAGGAACGCCGGTCCCACGACCGGTCATCCGTCCTGTTCTGCCGATCCGGCGCCGCGTCCTCACTGAGGTGAGGGCGCTCGACGCCCCACCGGAGGATTTCCATGACTGGCGCCACCACGGTGCGAGCGGTTCTGGCTGTCGCCGTCCTGCTCGTCTCCGTCTACATCAGCCTGACCATGTCGCCCAGACTCGGCCTCGATCTCCAGGGCGGCACCCGTATCGTGCTCCAGGCCCGGGACACCGCCACCGTCGAGGCGGACCGGGAGACCACCGACCGCACTCTGGAGGTGCTGCGGCAGCGCATCGACTCGCTGGGCGTCACCGAGCCGACCCTGACCCGGTCCGGCGAGGACCGGATCATCGTCGAACTGCCCGACGTCCAGGATCCGCGCCAGGCCGCCGAAGTGATCGGCCGGACGGCTCAGCTCACCTTCCACGCGGTCGAGGGCCCGGCGGCCGAAGAGCCGGACGAGAAGCCCTCGGGCTCCGACCCCAGCCCCCCTGCCGACCCCGATCGGCTGACCCTCCCCGACGAGCAGGGCCGTGTCCTCGACCTCGGCCCCGCCCGGCTCTCCGGCGCGGGCGTCGAGGACGCCACCGCGGGCTTCGAGGCGCAGGGAGGTGCGGGCTGGAGCGTCTCGCTGGAATTCCGCAAGGACGCCGGTCAGGACTGGAAGCGGCTGACCGGCGAGGCCGCCTGCCATCCCGCCGGGGACGACCGCCGGAGGGTCGCCATCGTCCTCGACGAGAAGGTCATCTCCTCGCCGCAGGTCGACCCCTCGGTCGGCTGCCGGGCCGGGCTGCCGTCCGGGGCCACCCAGATCACCGGCTCGTTCAGCGCGGACGAGGCACGTGACCTGGCGCTGCTCATCAAGGGCGGGGCGCTGCCCGTGCCCGTGGAGATCGTCGAGCAGCGCACCGTCGGCCCGACGCTCGGCGCGGCGGCCATCGACGCGAGTGCCCGGGCGGCCCTCATCGGCGCAGCCGCCACCGCGCTCTTCATCACGTTCGTCTACCGACTCTTCGGCGCGCTGGCCGCCGTGGCGCTGGCCGCGTACGGGGTGATCTCCTACGCCGCGCTCGTCGCCCTCGGTGTCACGCTGACGCTCCCGGGGCTCGCCGGTTTCGTCCTCGCGATCGGGATGGCGGTCGACGCGAACGTCCTGGTCTTCGAACGGGCCAGGGAGGAGTGCGCCGAACGGCCGAAACGCTCCCTGCGCTCCGCGCTGACCACCGGATTCACGAAGGCGTGGAGCGCGGTCGCCGACTCCAACGCGACCACGCTGATCGCGGCCGGACTGCTCTTCTTCCTGGGCTCGGGTCCCGTCAAGGGCTTCGGGGTCACCCTCGCCATCGGGGTCATCGCCTCGATGTTCTCCGCGCTGGTCATCGCCCGCGCGCTCACCGAGATCGCCGCCAACTCCCGCTTCGTCAGCGACTACCGGAGGGTCAACGGCATCGCGCGCCCCGGCGCCGTGCGGACCTGGCTGGTCCGCAAGGACCCGAAGCTCTTCCGGCAACCGATCCGCTGGCTCGTCGTCTCGGCGGCCCTGGTCGCCGTCGCGGTGGCCGGGATCGTGGTGCGCGGCGTCGATCTGGGCGTGGAGTTCACCGGGGGCCGGCTGGTGGAGTATTCCACCAGCCGCCCGGTCGACGTCGAGACGGCCCGGGACACGCTCGCCGCCGCCGGGTTCGGGGACGCCGAGGTCACCACGGCCGGGGAGGGCGACCTGTCCGTACGTACCGGGAAGCTCGACAACGACGGCGAACACGCCCTGCGGACCGCCCTCGCCGAGGAGGGCGGAGAGACGACGAAGGTACGGGACGAGCTGATCGGCCCGAGTCTCGGCGACGAACTGCGGCGCAACGCCCTGATCGCCCTGGGGGTCGCCGTCGCCGTTCAGCTGGCCTACCTGGCGGTCCGCTTCCGCTGGACGTTCGCCGTGGCCGCCGTCGGGGCCATGGTGCACGACGTGATCCTCGTGGTGGGGGCCTTCGCCTGGCTGGGCCGGCCGGTGGACGGCATCTTCCTGGCCGCCCTGCTCACCGTCATCGGCTACTCGGTCAACGACTCGGTGGTGGTCTTCGACCGGGTACGGGAGATGTGGGGGGCGAACCGGCGGACACCGCTGGACGCCATCGCCCGCCGGGCCGTCCTCCAGACCGTTCCGCGCACGGTGAACACCGGGATGGGCGCCCTGTTCATCCTGGCCGCCCTCGCGGTGCTGGGTGGCGACTCGCTCGCAGACTTCGCGCTCGCTCTGCTCATCGGCATCTGCGTCGGCACCTGGTCCTCGGTGTTCACCGCCGTACCCGGAGCACTCGTTCTGGAGCGGAACGCCGAGACCCCGCCGCCCGTCCCCGGGAAGCGGAAGGGCTCGGCACGCGGGCGCACGGGGGCGACCCGGCGCGACCCGCTCGACAACGGGGCACGCGTCTGAGGTGATCCCGTGCTCCGGTGCCACGACCAGCCGCCCCGGCCGGTCGTGGCGCCAGGGGCCGGCGGGGCGGACGGGGGCAGAGGTTCAGGGGGGGGGCAGAGGTCAGGACGGGACGTGGGCGTGCAGATAGGCGGCCGTCTCCCGGTCGGCGGGGAGGAACGTCTCGATGGCCAGCTCGGCCACCGTCACGTCCATCGGCGTGTTGAACGTCGCGATCGACGACACGAACGACAGGACCCGGCCCCCGTGTTCGAGCAGCATCGGCAGCGCGAACGCGGCGGAGCGCTCCCGCCCCGCACCGCCCGCACCGTCGGTGCGACGGTCCGCGCCGCCCGCCCGTGCGGGGGCCGGGTAGGCGGCCACCTCGTCGTACAGCTCACGCAGCTCCGGCGACCGTACGAGGGCGATCTGGCGGTCCATCTGCGCCAGCAGGTCCGCCCGCCACTCCGGGAGGTTCACGATGCGCGGGGCGAGCCCCTCCGGGTGAAGGGTGAGCCGCATGGCGTTCACCGGCGGGGCCAGCAGCTTCTCCGGCACCCCCTCCAGCAGCAGGGCGATCCCCCGATTGGCCGCCACCACCCCGTAGGTGCCGTCCACCACGAGCGCCGGATACGGCTCGTACGCCGCGAGCAGCCGGTCGAGGCTCTCCCGGAGAGAGGCCATCGCGGGGGCGTCGAGGGGCGTCTGCGCGTAGCGGGGCGCGTAACCGGCGACCACCAGGAGGGCGTTGCGTTCACGGACCGGGACGTCCAGCTGTTCGGCCAGCCGCAGGACCATGTCCTCGCTGGGCCGGGAGCGGCCCGTCTCGATGAACGAGATGTGGCGGGCCGAGGAGTCCGCGCGCAGAGCCAGCTCCAACTGGCTGATGCGCCGTTGTTCCCGCCAGTCCCGCAGCAGCGGCCCTACTCCCGTGTCGGGCAAGACAGTCGTCATGCCAAGACCGTAACGTCACCGGCGGGCCGGGGCCGGTACGGGCCGCCCCGGCCCGCTGTGACGCATGCGCCGATCCACCGAGACCCACGGGAGCCGTTCCATGAGCGCAGAACCGCTGTCGCCGAGCGAGATCGACCGCCGGCTGGAGAGCCTGCCCGGCTGGGCACTGGAAGGAGACCGGATCACCCGGACCTTCCGGCTGCCCTCGCACATCGCCGCCGCCGCGCTGACGGTCCACATCGCGCGGATCCAGGACGAGCTGAACCATCACTCCGACCTGACGCTCGGATACAACACGGTGGCCCTTTCGGTCCACACGCATGACGCGGGAGGCGCGGTCACCGAGAAGGACCTCGCGCTCGCCGCCCGCGTGGCGTCCGCCGCCCCGGCCCACGGAGCCGAATAGTCCGGCGGGACCGAACAGCCCGCCGCCGGGCCGCGCCGCGGTGGGCTGTTCGGTCCCGGCCCCGGCCCCGGCTCAGGCCACCGTGCCGAACCTCGGGTGCGCGCCGAGCCACTGCGCGTAGCTCGGGCTGCGTGACACCGCCTCGGCGTAGGCGGCGCGGGTCGCTCCGGCCACCGTCCCCGCTGCGGCGTCCGCGGCGGGGGAGTGCGGATGCCAGCCCACCAGATGACGCCAGCTGAGGGGCGCGCCGGCCAGCGGTCTGGTCACCAGGCCGGGCGTCGGCGGGAACGTCGCCCGGCACAGCCCTATCACCCGCCCCACCTGCACCAGATGGACGACGGAGGAGGTGTCCGTCTCGTACACCGACGCCGGGGTGAAGCCCGACCGCGCGCAGGCCGCGGTGAAGCAGTCGGCGAAGCAGCCGTCGCCGGGCACGTCCGCCCACCGCTCGTCCGCGAGCGCGGCGAGCTCCAGCTCCGCCTCACCGGCCAGGGAGTGATCCTCCGGCAGCATCACGAAGACCGGGTCCACCCCGACGACCTCCCAGACCAGCCGGTCCGCCAGCGGCGGCGAACTCTCGCCACACGTCCCGATCAGCGCGAAGTCCAGCCGGCCGTCGATCACCAGCGAGGCGATCTCGTCCACCGACCACGAGGTGTACGTCGACACCGGCACCGACGGGTGCGCGGCGGCCATCCGGTCCACCAGACCGCCGAGCAGCGGACCGTGCGTGCCGCCCAGCCGGAATCGGTCCAGCGACCCGGTGGCATTGGCGAACCGCACCGCCTCCGCCTGCAGTTCACTGACCGCGGGCAGCACCACCCGGGCCCGCTCCAGCACCAGTTCGCCGAGCGGGGTGGCGCGGGCTCCGGTGTGGTCGCGGTTGAAGAGAGCGCCCCCCAGGGCCTTCTCGATCCGCCGCAGCTGAGCGCTGAGAGCAGGCTGGGCAAGCCCCAGTGTGGCGGCGGCCTTGGTGAGGCTGCCCGTGTCGGCAATGGCACGGACCGTTCGCAGATGGCGCAACTCCAGCTCCATAAGGGCAAGTTATGGGCCCGGAAAGCACCCCGGCAATATGTGTGCTCCGCCTACCGTTCGGTCGGTGTACACGGGGGTACCCCGCCGGGCCGGCCGGCGGGGCACGGCGTTCCGGTTCAGCCGTGCCAGGCGCCGTCCCCGGCGGCCTCGCGGACGAAGACGGAGAAGTCCTTCGGCTCCCGTCCCAGGACCCGCCTCACATCGTCCGACGTCGCCGTGTTGTGGCCGTCCAGCAGCTTCGCGAACAGCTCGGCCAGGAATTCCGCCTCCGGACCGGACACCCCGAACTCCTCCAGCAGCGACGCGTACGCGGGCCCCGTCACCGGGACGTACCGCACCGCCCGGCCCGCCGCCCGGCCCAGCTCCTCGGCCGCCTCCGCGAACGTCAGGCTCCGGGGGCCCGTCAGCTCGTACACCGCCCCCGCGTGCCCGTCCCCGGTCAGCGCGGCCACCACGACATCGGCCAGGTCGTCGAGGTCCACGAGCGGTTCCGCCGTCGTGCCCGCGGGGAACGCCACCTCGCCGCCGAGCACACCGTCCAGCAGCGCGCCCTCGCTGAAGTTCTGCGCGAAGAACGCCGACCGCACGACGGTGACCTCCACCGTCCCGGCCGCCCCGCGCAGCGCCTCCTCGGCGACGGCCGCCAGAGGTTCGCCGCGACCCGACAGCAGCACCACCCTGCGCACCCCGCACGCCGCGGCGGTCCGCCCGAAGGCGGCCATGGCCTCCGCCGCTCCGGGCACCGCCAGGTCCGGGTAGTACGCCACATAGGCGGCCCGGGCGCCGCGCAGCGCCGCCGCCCAGCCCGATGTGTCCTGCCAGTCGAACGGGACCTCGCCCGTGCGCGAACCCGAGCGGACCGGCACCCCGAGGGCCGTCAGCCGCTCCACGACCCGACGGCCGGTCTTGCCGGTGCCGCTGGTCACCAGAACCGTTCCCGCGGCCACTGCCGCTCCCTGCTCAGTCCTCCGTCCCGCACCCCGTCCGCCGTCCTGGCCGTCGCTGTCGTCGTCTCGTCGTGTGAACGCGTTCTCCGTCATGGCTCCAGACTCCCGGGCCCGCGACCGCCCGGACATGCTCCAAAGCCTCAGCCGCCTACTCCTCCGTCCACGCGTCCCCACGTCCTCACCTCGTCACCTCCGCACGTCCACGCGTCTAGGCTGGCGCCATGGACGCTCTCGCCGGACTCCTGGACGGACCACGGGCCCGGGGCGCGTTCCTGCTCCGCATGGTGATGGAGCCGCCCTGGGCGATACGGGTCGAGGACCGGGCGCCGATCTGCCTCATGTCGGTCCGGCGCGGCACGGCCGTCATCGTTCCGTCCGACGGAGGCGAACCGGTCCGGCTCGGCCCCGGGGACATCGCGGTGGTCCGCGGCCCCGATCCGTACACCGTCGCCGACGCACCCGGGACGCCACCCCACGCGCTCGTCGGTCCCGGCGGCGCCTGCACCACGCTGCACGGCCGGCCGCTCTCCCAGGACATGGTGCTGAACGTACGGACCTGGGGAAACGCGGCCGATGGCGCTACGGCGGTCCTCGTCGGCACCTATCTGCTGGAGGGCGAGATCAGTCGCCGTCTGCTGGACGCCGTGCCCCCGCTGCTCACGGTGCCCGCCGACACGCGGACCCGGCCGTTGCTGGACCTGCTCGACGCGGAGATCGCCCAGGACGAGCCGGGCCAGCGCGTGGTCCTGGACCGTCTGCTGGACCTGCTGCTCATCGCCGTGCTCCGCGCCTGGTTCGCCCGGCCCGGGGCGGACGCTCCCGCCTGGTACCGCGCGATGGGCGACCCGGTCGTGGGCACGGCGCTGAGGCTGCTCCAGCACGAGCCCGCGCACCCCTGGACCGTCGCCGCGCTCGCCGCCCGCGCGGGGGTGTCCCGGGCCGGTCTCGCCCGGCGGTTCACCGAGCTGGTCGGGGAGCCGCCGATGGCGTACCTGACCGGCTGGCGGCTCGCCGTCGCGGCCGACCTGCTGCGCGAGAGCGACGCCACGGTGGAGGCCGTGGCCCGGAAGGTCGGCTACGGCACCCCCTTCGCCTTCAGCGCCGCGTTCAAGAGGGTCAGGGGTGTCAGCCCGCAGGAGTACCGCGGCAGCCCGCCGGGGAACCACCGCGACTTGCCGGATCGGCAACGTGGTTTGCCGAGAGGTCGTCCATTGGGGAGGCTGAGTCCATGAACAGCCACGCCGGTCACGGCCACCACGACGCGTACGCACCCGCCTCGCCCGCACCCGCCCATGCCCACGCCCACGCTCATGCTCATGCCCACGCTCATGCCCACGGATCGGGTGGCGGTCCGGCGACGGACATCGACTGGGACGTCCTGGGCCCCCTCCTGGAGCAGGAGGCCGAACTCAACGGCGCGCAGTACGAGGAGGCGGCCCGCTGGATCGCGGCCCTGCCCACCGCGCCGAAGGTCCGCCGGGTCCTGGACGTCGGCAGCGGCCCCGGAGTCGTCTCCTGCCTGCTGGCCGAGGTCTTCCCGGAGGCCGAGGTGGTGGCGGTGGACGCCACACCCGCTCTCCTGGAACGCGCGAAGAACCGCGCGCGACGCCTCGGCGTGATCGACCGCTTCCAGACCCTGGAGGCCGAACTCCCCGAAGACTTCAACCGTTTGGGCGAGGCTGATCTGATCTGGGCGGGCAACTCCCTGCACCACCTGGGCGATCAGCGCGCCGCTCTGGCAGGCTTCGCCGGGCTCCTGCGGTCCGGCGGCACGGTCGCGCTCGTCGAGGGTGGACTCCCCACCCGGCGGCTGCCCCGAGACATCGGCATTGGACAGCCCGGCCTGGAGGCCCGTATGGGCGCGGCCGCCGCCACGCGCTTCGAGCACATGCGGTCCGAACTCCCGGCCGCGAAGCGGGAGACCGAGGACTGGAGCGCGCTCTTCTCCGCGGTCGGCCTCGTCCCGCAGGGCACCCGAAGCTTCCTCCTCGACCTGCCCGCCCCGCTTTCCCGCCCCGCCCGCGACCATGTCGTCGCGAGCATCACCCGCGAGCGGGAGGTGCTCGGCGAGCTGGTGACGGCCGAGGACAGCGCGGTACTGGACCGTCTGCTGGACCCCGAGGACCCCGAAGGCCTTTACCACCGCCCCGACGTCCACCTGCTCACCGCCCGCACGGTGCACCTGGGCCGACGGCCCTAGGTGTATTGACCCGCAGGGTTGTTGACGCGGGTGATCCAGTGAGGATCAGCTGACAGGCGTCGCCCGCGGCACCGGCTCCAACCGCCACCACTGGAAGGGGGAGTCGGTGTCCTCCCACTGCTGAACCGTGCCCCCGGCCTCGGTGGAACGGTCCGCGACCTCCATGACGAGGCCGCTGATGAAGCTCACCAGCGTCACCGTCCCGGGCGCCTCCGGGTGCTGCTCGATCAGCCACTCCTGGGCGCCGAAGTTGTTGGCCTTCCACTGCTGGATCCGGGTGCCGTTCTCCGTGTCGGCGTTAGCCACGTCCAGCCGCTTCCCGCTGTGTTCGTTGACCAGGTGGAAGAGGGCCGCGCCCTCGTGCACCGGGGCCAGCCGCCACACCTGCGCGGCCGTCCCGTCGTCCTTGCCCTGCTGGACCCGTGCCCCGCTGCCCTTGGCCGCGCCGTACACCTCCAGCACCAGCTTGCTGCCGACGTTGCGCAGGCGGTACGGACCCGCCTCGACGACGGGCGCGAGTTCGCCGCTCATGTTCCCTGTCTCCCCGGTTCGACGTGTGTACTGCGGGCCGGCGTCCCGGCTGACGACGGCGCCCCCACCGGGATCACGGTGGGGGCGCCGTCGCCGGACGCTCAGGCGCCGGCGCTGAACTCCGCCGGGTCGGGGCCGAGCCGCTTGCCCTCGTCCAGGGCCGCGAAGGCGGCGAGGTCGTCGGCGTCCAGCTCGAAGCCGAACACATCGAGGTTCTCCTCGATCCGCGACGGTGTCACGGACTTCGGGATCGCGATGTTGCCGGTCTGCAGATGCCAGCGCAGCACCGCCTGGGCGGGCGTACGGCCGTGCTTCTGGGCGATGGCGACGACCGTCGGCACCTCCAGCAGGCCCTTGCCCTGGCCCAGCGGCGACCACGCCTCGGTGGCGATGCCGTGATCGGCGTGGAAGGCGCGGAGCTCGGCCTGCTGGAGCTGCGGGTGCAGCTCGATCTGGTTGACGGCCGGGACCACGGACGTCTCGGCGAGCAGCCGCTTGAGGTGCTCGGGGTGGAAGTTCGACACACCGATGGCCTTCGCGCGGCCGTCGGCGAGGATCTTCTCCAACGCCTGGTACGTCTCGGTGTACGCGTCCTTCGCCGGGACCGGCCAGTGGATCAGGTACAGGTCGACGTAGTCCAGGCCGAGCTTGTCCAGCGAGGCGTCGAAGGCGCGCAGGGCACGGTCGTGGCCCTGCTCGCCGTTCCACAGCTTCGTGGTGACGAAGAGCTCGTCGCGGGCGACGCCGGAGGCGGCGATGGCCTTGCCGGTGCCGGTCTCGTTCTCGTAGACCGCGGCGGTGTCGATGCTCCGGTACCCGGTCTCGATGGCCGTGGCGACCGCCCTCTCCGCCTCGTCGTCCGGCACCTGCCAGACACCGAAACCGAGCTGCGGCATGTCGAGGCCGTTGTTGAGGGTGATGGAGGGGACCTGGCTCACGAGCGGTCGATCCTAACGTCGTCGGTGGATACTCCCCACGACAACGACCGGGCGGGTCCAGGCATTCCCGCCCCCGGGGTGCCACCGGGCCAGCGGCCCGCCCCGCCCCCGGGTCAGTGGTACAGCGCGTCGACCTCGACCGCGTACGCCGTCTCGATCGCCTTGCGCTTCAGCTTCAGCGAGGGCGTCAGCAGCCCCAGTTCCTCGGTGAACGGATGGGCCAGGATCCGGAACGTACGGATCGACTCGGCCTGGGACACCGCCGTGTTGGCGGCCACCACCGCCCGGCGGACCTCCATCTCCAGGTCCGGGTCCCGCACCAGGTCGGCCGGGTCGAGCGGGGTGCGGCCCCGCATCGACAGCCAGTGGTCCACGGACTCCTGGTCGACGGTGACGAGCGCCGCGATGTACGGGCGGTCGTTGCCGACGACGATGCACTGCGCCACCAGCGGATGCGCCCGGACGCGTTCCTCCAGACCGGCGGGGGAGACGCTCTTGCCGCCGGACGTCACCAGGATCTCCTTCTTCCGCCCGGTGATCGTCAGATAGCCGTCCGCGTCCAGCGCACCGAGGTCCCCGGTGGCGAGCCAGCCGTCCCGCAGCACCGTCCGGCTGGCCCCGGGGTTGCCCAGATAGCCGGAGAACACGTTCGGCCCGTGCACCCACACCTCGCCGTCGTCCGCGATGTGCACCGACGTCCCCGGAATCGGCTGCCCGACCGTCCCGTACCGGGTGCGCTCGGGCGGGTTCGCCGTCGCCGCCGCGGTCGACTCGGTCAGCCCGTACCCCTCGAAGACGCTCACTCCGGCGCCCGCGAAGAACAGCCCGAGCCGGCGGTCCATGCCCGAGCCGCCCGACATCGCGTGCCGCACCCGGCCGCCCATCGCGTCGCGGACCTTCTTGTACACGACCTTGTCGAAGAACTGGTGCTGCATCCGCAGCCCTGCCGAAGGCCCCGGCCCGTCCCCGAACGCCTTCTGCTCCATGGCCTCGGCGTACTTCACCGCGATGTCGACGGCCTTGTCGAACGGCCCGGCCCGGTCCTCCGCCTCGGCCTTGCGCCGGGCCCCGTTGAACACCTTCTCGAAGATGTACGGCACCGCCAGGATGAACGTCGGCCGGAACGTCACCAGGTCCGGCATCAGCGCGTTCGCGGACAGCTCCGGCTGATGGCCGAGCTTGACCCGGCCGCGGACCGCGGCGATCTCGACCATCCGCCCGAAGACGTGGGCCAGCGGCAGGAACAGGAGCGTGGCCGCCTCGTCGCCGGGCCTGGAGTGGAACACCGGCTCCCAGCGCGTGACCATCGTGTCGCTCTCGAACATGAAGTTCGCGTGGGTGATCACGCAGCCCTTGGGGCGGCCCGTCGTCCCCGAGGTGTAGATGACGGTCGCCACGGAATCGGGCGTCACCGCACGCCGGTGCCGCTGCACCACCTCGTCGTCGATGCCCGCGCCCGCCCCGAACAGCTCGTCCACCGCTCCGGCGTCCAGCTGCCACAGCCGCAGCAGACGCGGCAGCCGGTCGATCACCGAACCGACGGTCATCGCGTGGTCCTCGTGCTCGACCATCACCGCCACCACCTCGGCGTCGTGCAGCATCCACAGGACCTGCTCGGCGGATGAGGTCGGGTAGATCGGCACCGACTGGGCCCCGACGGTCCAGAGCGCGAAGTCGAAGAGCGTCCACTCGTAGCGCGTGCGGGACATCAGCGCGACCCGGTCGCCGAACCGCACCCCGTGCGCGATCAGTCCTTTGGCCAGAGCCAGCACCTGATCGCGGAAGTCCCCGGAGGTCACATCACGCCACTGGCCACCGGCGTCCTTGCGGCCGAGGGCGACCCGGTGCGGATCGTCCTCCGCGTAGTCGAAGACCACATCGGCCAGACCGCCGACCAGAGGTGCCGCCGGCAGGGGTGGGACAGTGAAATCGCGCAATGACATGCTCCTCGTGGCGCTCCGCACAGCGCCGCGACGCTACCCCAAGCGGGGGCCCGGCGGGAGGGGACCGGGCGCTCCGCACACCGTGCCGTCCGCCCAGGTCGACCGTCGAAATCCGGCCAGATGGGCAAGGCTCGGGCGTCCGGCCGGCCCAGTTCTGACGGAGGGGTAAGCGGCTCGCGCCGGAATCTCCACCGAATCCGACCGTCGCGGCCACTGCGACCGCTCCGATCGCCGCGACCGCGGCCGGTCCGCGGAGTGGCACGGACTCTCCCCGCCGCCGCTCCCGCGGTGCGGCCGGCGGCAGTGGCTACCGACCCTCCCCGCCGCCGGTCCCGCGGTGCAGCCGGTCGCCGCCCGCCAGGATCGCGGAGGCCAGCGCGTCTGCCGCCTCCTGGGCCGCACCCCGTCGGTTCCCGTGCAGGAGTACGAAGTCGACGCCGCCGAGCTCCGGCAAACCTGCCCTGGCCGGAACCGGCGCCAGCCCCGGCGGGACCATCCCCCGGGAGTGCGCCATCACCCCCAGGCCCGCCCGCGCCGCCGCGACCAGACCGCTCAGGCTCGTACTCGTACAGGCGATCCGCCAGGCCCGCCCGTGCTCCTCCAGCACCTCCAGGGCGCGGGCCCGGGTGATGGCCGGTGGCGGGAAGACGACCAGCGGCACGGGGCGCTCCGGATCGACGCGCAGCTGCGGCGCGCCGATCCAGTCCAGCGCGTCCTGCCACATCAGCTCACCGTGGGTGTCACCGGTCCGCCGCTTCGCCAGCACCAGATCCAGCCGGCCCGCCGCGAGCTGCCGGTGCAGCGTCCCGGACAGCTCCACGGTGAGCTGGAGCTCGACCTCCGGATGGTCACGGCGGAAGGACTCCAGGATCTCGGGAAGCCGGGTCAACACGAAGTCCTCGGAGGCCCCGAACCGCAGCCGGCCGCGCAGCCGGGTGCCCGCGAAGAACGCCGCGGCCCGCTCGTGCGCCGACAGGATCGTCCGGGCGAAGCCGAGCATCGCCTCGCCGTCCTCGGTGAGATCGACGCGATGGGTGTCGCGGGTGAACAGCTGGCGGCCGGCCGCCCCCTCCAGCCGCCGCACATGCTGGCTGACCGTGGACTGGCGGATCCCCAGCCTGCGCGCGGCCTGGGTGAAGCTCAGCGTCTGGGCCACGGCGAGGAAGGTACGCAGCTGGGCGGGGTCGTACGTGGCGTCCATGGACCCAGGTTATCGGGATCCGTGATGACAGTCAGAGCGGTATGCGTGATTCCTGATGGCAGGGCGCGGGAGCAGGATGGATGCCGACACGGCCCGCTGCCCGCCCGCACGACCGACCGCCCGCACGACCGGCCGCACGCACGCCCGGCCGCACGCAGGCAGCGGCACGCAACGCCGTCCGCCCGGCACGGCGGCCGACCCCTGGAGACCCCGAGCAGATGACGCGCCGCATCCCGAGACCGCCGTCCTGGCCGCCGGTCGACCCCTACATCCTGGCGCTGGCCGCGACCGTGGCCCTCGCGGCGCTGCTGCCCGCCCGGGGAACCGCCGCCGATGTGGCGGGCGGGGCCTCCACCGGCGCGGTCTCCCTGCTGTTCTTCCTCTACGGGGCGCGGCTCTCCACGGCCGAGGCGCTCGACGGGCTCAAGCACTGGCGCCTCCACCTCACCGTCCTGGCCTGCACCTTCGTCCTCTTCCCGCTGCTGGGGCTGGCGAGCGGCGTGCTGGTGCCGTACGTGCTGACGCCCGAGCTCCAGGCGGGCTTCCTCTTCCTCTGCCTGGTCCCCTCGACGATCCAGTCGTCCATCGCCTTCACCTCGATCGCCCGGGGGAACGTGCCCGCCGCGATCTGCGCCGGGTCCTTCTCCAGCCTCGCCGGGATCCTCGCGACCCCGCTGCTCGCCGCGCTGCTCCTCGGTTCGGCCGGGGGCGGGTTCTCGGCGGACTCCCTGCTGAAGATCGCGCTCCAGCTGCTCGTCCCGTTCCTCGCCGGACAGCTGCTGCGCCGATGGGTCGGCGGTTTCCTCGCCCGGCACAGAAAGGTTCTCGGCCTGGTCGACCGGGGGTCGATCCTGCTCGTCGTCTACAGCGCGTTCAGCGAGGGGATGGCCGCCGGCGTCTGGCACCAGGTCACCCCGGCCCGGCTCGGCGCGCTGCTCGCCGCCGAGGCGGTCCTGCTGGCGCTGATGCTCACCGTGAGCTGGTACGGGGCGCGGCGGCTCGGGTTCGGCCGGGCGGACCGGATCGCCATCCAGTTCGCCGGGTCGAAGAAGAGTCTGGCGGCCGGGCTGCCGATGGCGAGCGTGATCTTCGGGGCGCACGCGAGCCTGGCGGTGCTGCCGCTGATGCTCTTCCACCAGCTGCAGCTGATGGTCTGCGCGGTGATCGCCAAACGCCGCTCCCGCGATCCCGAGCCGTCCCAGGACCCGGCGGTTACGGTAGCCGGTAGCGAGGAAGCGCCCTGAGCGACGAGGAAGCGCCATGAAGGACGAGCCCGGTACGCCCGCCGACGATTTTCCGCACGGGGTGGGAAATCCGGCCCGACGCGCCCTGCGGGCGGCGGGCCATACCCGCCTCGCCCAGCTCACGACCGTGACCGCCGGGGAGCTGCTCGCTCTCCACGGGGTCGGCCCGAAGGCGATCCGGGTCCTCCGCGAGGCGCTGGCCGCCGAGGGCCTGGCCTTCGCGGGGGAGTGAGGCCCGTACGAGCCCGGGTCTCCCGCTCCGGGCCCTCTGGCCGGGTCTCCCGCTCAGCCCTCCCGCTCCGGATCTCAGCCGCTCCGCGCCTCAGCCCTGGTGGGCCGCCGCCTCCAGCGCGATCCGGTGCTCACCGGCGTACACGTTCATCGACGGGCCACGCAGGAAGCCGACCAGCGTCAGGCCGCTCTCCGCTGCCAGGTCCACGGCCAGCGACGACGGCGCCGAAACCGCCGCGAGCACCGGGATCCCCGCCATCACCGCCTTCTGCGCCAGCTCGAAGGAGGCCCGCCCCGACACCAGCAGGACGGCCCGCGACAGGGGCAGCCGGTGGTCTGTCAGCGCCCGCCCCACCAGCTTGTCGACCGCGTTGTGGCGGCCGACGTCCTCGCGGACGTCCCGGAGTTCGCCCTCCTCGGAGAACAGCGCGGCGGCATGCAGGCCGCCCGTCCGGTCGAAGACCCGCTGCGCGGCCCGCAACCGGTCCGGGAGGGCGGACAGCAGCTCCGGGGTGACCCGCACCGGGGGTACGTCGGCCACGGGGTGCCGGGTCGTGGTGCGTACCGCGTCAAGGCTCGCCTTGCCGCACAGACCGCACGAGGAGGTGGTGTAGACGTTCCGCTCCAGCGTGATGTCGGGGACCCGGACCCCGGGCGCGAGCCTCACGTCCACCACGTTGTAGCTGTTCACACCGTCCGCCGTCGCCCCGGCGCAGTAGACGATCGACTGCACCTCGTCCGCCTCCGCGATCACCCCCTCGCTGACGAGGAAGCCCGCCGCCAGCGCGAAATCGTCGCCCGGCGTACGCATCGTGATGGCCAGCGGACGGCCGTTCAGGCGGATCTCCAGGGGTTCCTCCGCCACCAGGGTGTCCGCGCGGGAGGAGACGGCACCGTCCCGGATGCGGAGGGTGCGGCGGCGTTCGGTGGCCCGTCCCATGGATGTGAACCCCGATTCTGTTCGTGTGCGATGGCTTCTGTCCGTATGGTCGGAAGCCGGGACCTGATCGTCATTGTCCGGCACCCGCACCGGCGCGTCGCAGGCACGGCCTTTACATGCCGACCAGGCTGTTGTCAACGCTCCAACGTGTGGGCCGGATTCCTGTGGGATCACGTGCCCCTGTACCCGGCGGTAGCGACCAAGACTGGATGGCTCCTGCCCTACCCGACGATGGGAACCCGTATGACCGGCTCACGTGTCGTGGCGCTCGGCCACTACCAGCCCGCCAAGGTGCTCACGAACGATGATCTGGCGGCCATGGTCGACACGAGCGACGAGTGGATCACCAGCCGGGTCGGTATCAAGACCCGCCACGTGGGTGGCCCCGACGAGCCGGTGGACGAGATGGCCGCGCACGCGGGAGCCAAGGCGCTGGCCACGGCCGGGCTGGTGCCCTCGGAGATCGATCTGGTCCTCGTCGCCACCTCCACCGCGATCGACCGGTCCCCGAGCATGGCGGCGCGGGTCGCGGCGCGGCTCGGCATGGGCTCACCCGCCGTGATGGACATCAACGTGGTGTGCTCCGGCTTCACGCACGCGCTGGCCACCGCCGACCACGCCATCCGCGCCGGCGCGGCGACCCGGGCCCTGGTCATCGGCGCCGACAAGATGGCCGACATCGCGGACTGGACCGACCGCTCCACCTGCGTCCTGCTCGGCGACGGCGCGGGCGCCGCGGTCGTCACCGCCGACCCGACGGCCCCCGACACCCCGGACGGGCCCGGCATCGGACCGGTGCTGTGGGGCTCCGTGCCGGAGATGGGCAACGCGGTCCGGATCGAGGGGACGCCGCCGCGCTTCGCGCAGGAGGGCCAGTCCGTCTACCGCTGGGCCACCACTCAGCTCCCCCCGATCGCCCGCCGGGTCTGCGAGAAGGCGGGGATCGCCCCCGAGGACCTGGCCGCCGTCGTCCTGCACCAGGCCAACCTGCGGATCATCGAGCCGGTCGCCCGCAAGATCGGCGCGGTCAACGCCGTCATCGCCCGGGACGTGGTGGACTCCGGCAACACCTCGGCCGCCTCCATCCCGATGGCCCTGTCCAAGCTGGTCGAGCGCGGCGAGGTCGCCTCCGGCGCGCCCGTCCTGCTCTTCGGATTCGGCGGAAACCTCTCCTACGCCGGTCAGGTCATCCGCTGCCCCTGACCGTTACCCGGGCGTCCGGGTGACCTCTGACCGAGGACCTTTGTCCTGGGTGTGGAGAAAGTTGGCATGGATTCCTGCGCAACTTCTTCCCACTCCGGGAAAGCGCTGCTACGTTCCCCTCGAAAGCCCGACGGACTGGCCGATGTGGCGGGGAGGGACGCGTGAGACGCATGACGGCACGACCCGCGAACGCGCATCAGGCACGGCTGCTCCGGCTGCTGCGCGACGGGGGCCCCAACTCCCGTGCGCAACTGGGTGATCAGGTCGAGCTGTCGCGCTCGAAGCTCGCCGTCGAGGTGGACCGGCTGCTGGACACCGGCCTGGTGGTGGCCGACGGGCTCGCCGCATCGCGCGGCGGGCGCCGCTCGCACAACATCCGGCTCGCTCCCGAACTGCGTTTCCTCGGGGTCGATATCGGCGCCACCTCGATAGACGTGGCCGTCACCAACGCGGAGCTGGAGGTACTGGGACACCTCAACCACCCGATGGACGTGCGCGAGGGCCCCGTCGCCGTCTTCGAGCAGGTCCTGTCGTTGGCCGCCAAACTGCGGGCCTCCGGGCTCGCGGAGGGCTTCGACGGCGCGGGCATCGGGGTCCCCGGCCCCGTCCGGTTTCCCGAGGGCGTGCCGGTCGCGCCGCCGATCATGCCCGGCTGGGACGGGTTCCCGGTCCGCGAGGCGCTCAGCCAGGAGCTGGGCTGCCCCGTCATGGTCGACAACGACGTGAACCTCATGGCGATGGGGGAGCAGCACGCGGGCGTGGCCCGTTCCGTCGGCGACTTCCTCTGCGTCAAGATCGGTACGGGCATCGGCTGCGGCATCGTCGTCGGCGGCGAGGTCTACCGCGGTACGACCGGCAGCGCCGGGGACATCGGGCACATCCAGGTGGACCCGGACGGCCGGGCCTGCGCCTGCGGCAACAAGGGTTGCCTGGAGGCCCACTTCAGCGGCGCCGCCCTCGCGCGGGACGCGGAGGACGCGGCCCGGGAGGGCCGCTCGCCGGAACTCGCCGCCCGGCTGGAGGCGGCGGGCAGCCTCACCGCCGTCTGTCTCTTATACACATCTC